>CAXUEL010000093.1:0-11962 GCA_964249915.1 uncultured Acetobacteraceae bacterium
CCGTCGGCGGCGCGCTGGCCTCGATCCCGGTGGCGCTGCTCGGGCGGGCATTCGGGCGGCGGGCGCTGCTGGCAGGGATCGCGCTGCTGGGGGTGGCGGTGTGCGTGCCGCTGGTGCTGCCGAGGCCAGTGCCGGGCCTGTCGCTGATCGGGCTGCTGGGGGTGTTCGGGTGCGCGCAGTATCCGCTGTACGGGCTGTGCGTGGGGATCGCCAACGCCCAGGCGCCGGGGCGGCCGGCGGCGCGGATCTCGACCGAGCTGCTGCTGCTGTTCGGGCTGGGGACGATCGCCGGGCCGCTGGTGGCCGCGCCGCTGCTGGCACGGGGAACCAGCTGGATGTTCGGCTTCCTGGGCGCGCTGTTCGGGGTGATCGCGCTCGGGGCAGTGGCGACGCGGGTGGCGGCGCGCGTCGGGGTCGTGCAGGAGGACGGGAACTGAGGCAGCGGTCGACGTCCATGGGCCCGGCCAGTGCTGCCTCGCCCGTCCGCTCGCCATGCTGTTGAACGGGTTGATGACAGGCGAGCGGCGGCACGCGAAGGCGCCATGGCACGGGCTCAGCCCGAGTGGCACATGCTTCGGGGTGATGATCCGGGCTCAGGTTGGATGTCCGCTCGTTGCCGGGTGGACATGCTGTCATGTGCCGTCCGGATCGCGTTCTGTCCGAACACGGCGATGGAGTTCGACACCGCCAGCATGACGACAACCGTGACGATGGACGCGCGCTGAAGTGTCCGGACCTTCGTGCCGGGCCGGAAAGATCGACATCGTTGCAGGTCCTCGGTGCCATGTTCGCCGGCGCCATCGTTTTGGTTACAGGCACCTTGCGCACGCGCGAGGCCGGCGGCTCACGGTCCGCCGAACCAGTTGTAGCCCTGGTTCTTTCAGGAGCCGCCCGGGTTGCGGTTGGTGAGAGTGATCGTCGCGATGTAGTCCGGGTTCTTGTCGCCGAGCTTGGTCGGCATGCGCAGCTTCGTCGGTGCGCCGTAGGCTGGGGAAGCGCTTGTCGCCGTGGTCCAGCGCCATGACCGCCTGCGGATGCAGCGCCGTCGCCGTGTCCATGCTGATGAAGCGGTCGTCGAAGCGCCTGAAGCCGACCTGGCGGGCGCGCAGGTCCGCACCGACCCGGAGCAGGAAGATCGAGAGCGGCATGCCACCAAGGCGGCAGCGGTTCAACGTGCCCGTCCGCCTGGGCCGAACCGGTTCCCTGCGACAGCAGGCGTCGTGCCCGCGACACGGTGGATGCGGCCAGGCCGGCCGGTTGGGCGCGCCGAGGAGGTAACGGGCGGGAGGTGCCTGACCCGATGCCGCTCTGGCGCTCGTGCCCGGTTCCCGAGCAATCTATCCTGCCGCGGCAGCGCGGCTCGCCGCCGGGCAGGCAGCATTGATGGGGACTTGCGTGGCCGCACCTGACTGGGACGGGATGATGGCGGCAGCCCAGGCCGGCGACGCCGCCAGCTATCGGTCCCTGCTCGGCGAGGTGGGCCCCTGGCTCCGCCGCTACTACCTCCGGCGGCTGCCGCCGGCGATGGTCGACGACGCGGTGCAGGACACGCTGCTTGCCGTGCACGAGAAGCGGCACACATACGACCCGGTCCGACCCTTTGGCGCCTGGCTGGGCGCGATCGCGCGCTACAAGTGGATCGACCGGTTGCGCGCCATGAAGTCCCATCCTACCGAGGAGCTGAGCGAGAACCTTGCCGTCCCCGACCACGAGGACGCGGTGTCCAGCGCAGTGTCGCTCGAACGCCTGCTGGAGGAGCTTAAGCCGGCCCAGGCGGAGGTCATCCGGCTCGTCAAGCTGCAGGGCCTCAGCGTCACGGAGGCGTCCCGGCGGACCGGCCAGACAATCTCGCTGGTGAAGGTCAACATCCATCGCGGTCTGGGCCGGCTGAGCGCGATGGTAGGGGAGCATACCGATGTCGAATGACGTCCTGGTAGATCGTCTGACAGCGGACCTCAAGCCGGTGCGGCCGCGCACCAACCTGCGCGACGGGGTTCTCATTGCCGGAGTCTGCCTCGTCGAGCTGGCGCTGTTCCTCCTGATAGGTGGCATGCGACCCGACATGGCGACCGCGATGCGCCAGCCGAGCTTCTGGTGGAAGCTGACCAGCCTGGGGCTGATCGCCACGGTTGGCTGCACCACGTCGGTCCTCTCGTTCCACCCGACAGGATTACCGCGCCAAGGTCTCCGCTGGGTGCTCGCGATGGTCGTCGTCTCCCTGGCGATCGGGTGGGGGCTCGACGCCGACCGCGCCGGCTGGGTCTCGCTTGGTGCCCGGCTCGACTGGAGGCAAGGCGTGCAGTGCCTTTACAAGATGCTGCTGCTGGCGCTGCCGGCCGTGATGGGGCTGGCAATGCTCATGCATCGCGGCGCACCGACCGACCGGCGCGGCACCGCCTGGAGCGTCGGGATCGCTGCGGCAGCCTGGGGAGCGTTCGTGTTCGTGTTCGCCTGTCCGTCGGACGACCCGGTCTACGTCGCCTTCTGGTACACGCTCGCCTGTCTATCCATAGCTGCGTCCTCGCGTCTGCTGCTGCCGGTGCTGACCTACTGGTAGAGCGATGGGGCAGGGAGCTCATCGATCGCCTCGTTCGGTTCGGTGTCGCCGGGGTCCGGACTACTGGAGGCAGGCGCCGCCCCCGTGCGGCATCGACCGCGCCGGCAGGCGCATCAACTCTTCCGCCGTCCACGATGTCATCCGGATGCTGTCCCGGACGGCGGAAACCGTTATGAGGAGCCAGTGCCACGTCTCGGGAGCTCCAGTCGATGACGACCGCCGCGCGATCAGCCCCGGTTGTGGCTGCTGTGCGATGGCATGAACAGCTTGCGACACCGTTCCAGCACGGTCTGCTCGACCCGTCTGGTCAGGTGGCGGTCGTCCGCTATCGTGACATCGATCATCGGATCAATCAGCCACCGCTTTTGGAGAACGTCCTGTCGATCCACCTGGGCGGCCCCAAGCGGGTGACACGATGGATGGGTCGCCACCGCAGCGTCCATGACGCCGCGCTGAACTCCCTCACCATGATGCCCGCAGCTCAATCCTATCGTTGGAGCACCGAAGGGCCGATCGATTTTGCTCACATCGTGATCGGGCAGGGTCTGCTCAGTCAGGTGGCCATAGAGGAACACGACCGGCATCCTTTCGACCTTGCCCTGCGCGACGGCGTGGGTCTCGTCGACACGCTGATGGCCACGTTCTTCACTGCCCTGCTTGACGATCTCGATCGCCCCTCCACAGGCCGATTGTATCGCCAGAGTCTCCTGACCGCCTTGAGTTACCGTTTGGTTCGCGACTACTCGACGATTGCCTCGTCGACCCGGCAGCGCCTTCGGGAAGGCGCCTGGGGAGCTCCCAGGCGCGGCGGAATGGCGGGCTGGCAGTTGCGTCGCGTGATCGATTTCATGCACACCCACATGGCCGACGACATCCAGCTGATGGAGCTCATAGCCCTGACGGGTCTGAGTCGCGCCCAGTTCTTCCGGGCGTTTGCTCAATCTACCGGCTCCAGCCCGTACGGTTTCTTGACCGAGCTCCGGATCCGGAAGGCGGCGACGCTGCTCAAGTCCACGCGGCTGCCGTTGAGTTCCGTTGCTGCCCGTGTCGGCCTGGCGCAGGCGCAGCTCTACACCGTGTTTCGTCGCAGGATGGGCCTGTCTCCGTCGGCGTATCGACGATCAGTTGGTGCATAGCCTCTGGGACGGCTCGACCCGACGACCGGCGCCGCCGCTTGCCGAACAACATGATGATCCAGTTCCGGTTTCTGGCAAGGCAGGCGGTGGCTTGTCCTCGCCTGACGGCCCGTAAGCAGGCAACACCGGCAGCCTGTTTATGAGACCGAGATCGCGATCGGCGACTATGGCGGTGAACAAGGAAATGTTTGCCGGTTCCGCCTGATTAGGGAGGTGTATGGTCGCAACGGTGGATACGGGTTGCATGGCCTGTCGCCCAGGACAGCCCTGCGTCGTCGGGGTTTTGTTTGTTTGCCTGGCTGGAGGGTTGATGCGTCCCGATGATCGACGAGCTACGGGATTCTACCGGGAAGGCTGGCCAGGCGGTGGTCAGCGCAGATCATGACGGACACCTGCTGTCTTGGCCGGTTCGCATCCCTGCATCGCAGATGCTGCCAGGGCAGGTGGCGCTTGGACGTTCTCCTGAGCCTTGGCTGACGTCGGCGTATCCGCCTGAGCCGACCTTCAAGGCTTCAGGCGGATCGGTCGGTGTCCGGGATCAGCTTGCCTCCGCGAGGCGGGTGGTCTGGGTGCGTTGATCCGATGCCGACAGGCATCCTCCCCTGGCTGTCCCGGACCCACCCACCTTTGCAAGGAGAAGCTGATGACCGTTGCTCTGGCCGCTGCTGCCATCGACCCGCGGCGCTACTTCGAGCAGGTGGCGCCGGAACGCGCCCCGGACGCGGTGTCGCCGCCGGTGTGCCTGTATCTGGAGGTCACCAACCGCTGCAACCTGCTGTGCGAAACCTGTCCGCGCACCTTCGAGGCGCTGGAGCCGCCGGCCGACATGGACTGGGCGCTGTTCACCCGCATCGTCGACCAGGTGCCGAACCTCCAGCGCGCGGTGCTGCACGGGGTGGGCGAGCCGATGCTGGTGCGCGAGCTGCCGCGCATGGTGCGCCACCTCAAGGAGCGCGGCGTCTACGTGCTGTTCAACACCAACGGCACCCTGCTCAGGCCGTCGCGGTTCGCCGAGTATGTCGCCACCGGGCTGGACGAGATGCGGGTGTCGCTGGACGCCGCCGACGCCCGCACCTACGCGCAGGTGCGCGGCAAGGACTTCTTCGACCGCATCGTGCGCGACGTGCGGCTGTTCACCGACTTCCAGCGCGCGACGGGTGCTGCCACGCCGCGCGTGTCGCTGTGGCTGACCGGTCTCAAGGAGACGGTGGGGCAGCTGCCCGACTTCGTGCGCCTGGCGGCCGCCATGGGGGTGGGCGCGGTGCACCTGCAGCGCCTGGTGTTCGACGAGCAGGGCTTCGGCATGGCGCGCGCCGACAACTCGCTGTTCGAGCGGACCCGGGCGGAAGAACAGGCGGCGATCGCGGCGGCCGAGGCGGTGGGACGCGAGCTCGGCGTCACCCTGGACGCGTCGGGCGCCACCGAGCCGGGGATGAGCCTGAAGCGCGGCGAGGGCGAGCAGCCCTGGTCGAGCTGCCGCCGCCCGTGGTCGCTGATGTATTTCACCGCGCACGGCCGGGCGCTGCCGTGCTGCATCGCGCCGTTCTCGGCCCGCGGCTACGCCAACTACACGCTGGGCGACGCCACCCAGCAGAGCCTGCGCGAGATCTGGAACGGCGACGCCTACCGCGACTTCCGTGCCGGGCTGCTGGGCGAGGCGCCGCCCGCCCCCTGCCAGGGCTGCGGCCTGCGCTGGAGCCTGTGACGGTGCCGGTGCCGGTGCCGGTGCCTGCGACGGTGCCGGTGCCTGCGACGGTGACGGCAGCCGCCGCGCCCCGCGTCGCCGCCGTCATCCCAGCCTGGAACGAGGAGGGCTGCCGTGAGGTGGGAGCGTGCCGGGGATGTAACCTATCCGAGGCCTCCTGCGAAGGCTTCCCAGCATGCGAGTAGGGCACGATGGATAGAACTGCGTCGGCAACCACAAGGCGTCGCGGCCGTCGGCTGCACCCGGTCCCGGTCAGGATCATGCATTGGACCAACGCGGCTGCCATGCTGGTCATGATCACCTCCGGCTGGGGCATCTACGACGACGACGTGGTGGTGCGCGGGCTGCACTTCCCGCAGGCGCTCAGGCTGGGCGAGTGGGCGGCGCCGTCGCTGAACTGGCACTTCGCCGGCATGTGGCTGCTGGTGCTGAACGGGCTGGCCTATCTGGGCTACGGCTTCGTCACCGGCCGCCTGCGGGAGCGGCTGCTGCCGATCCGCATTCCTGATCTCCTCAGGACGGTGCGCGACACGCTGCACCTCAGGATCGCCCACGAGGACCTGACCACCTACAACGCGGTGCAGAAGGTGCTCTACGTGGTGGTCATCCTGGCCGGCGCCTCGCAGGTGGTGACCGGGCTGGCGATCTGGAAGCCGATCCAGTTCTCCGGACTGGTGTCGCTGCTGGGCGGCTTCCAGGGCGCGCGGATCGTCCACTTCCTTGGCATGAGCGTGATCGTCGGCTTCCTGCTCGTGCACGTGCTGCTGTCGCTGCTGGTGCCGCAGACGCTATGGGCGATGCTCGCTGGCGGCCCCAGGGTCGGGCCGTCCGGGCACGGCGAGCCGGCGGCCCCTCCATGAGGTCGCCGTTCCGGCCGCGCGACGTTCCGGACCCAGCGATCCTGGACGATCACCGGCCCCTGATCCGGTCGCTGGAGCGGCGGCGGCTGATCCGAGGCGGGATGTCACTGGGGGCGTTGGCCATGCTGACCGGCTGCAACGTGCGCCGGCCGGACTCGGTGCAGGCGGCACTGCTGACCATCCGTGACCTGAACGACGGCGTGCAGGCGCTGCTGTTCGACCCCGCCAAGCTGGCGCCGACCTATCCGGCGTCGATGGTGCTGAACCCGCCAAAGTTCAACGCCTACTACGACGTGACGAAGGTCAAGGCAGTGGACGGCGCCCGGTGGCGCCTCGAGCTGTCCGGTTTGATCGCCGACAGGCGGCCCTGGACCGTGCAGCAGATCGACGCGCTGCCGCAGCGCACCGAGATCATCAGGCACGTCTGCGTCGAAGGCTGGGACTATGTGGGGCAATGGTCCGGCGTGCCGTTCCACACCTTTCTGGAGCGTATCGGTGCCGACATGCGCGCCAGGTACGTCGCCTTCCACACCGCCGACGATTATCCCAGCAGCATCGACATGGCGACGGCGCTGCACCCGCAGACCCTGCTCGCGACCCGGTATGCCGACGACGTCCTCGCCGACCCGTTCGGCTACCCGCTGCGCCTGCGCATGTCGACCAAGCTCGGCTACAAGAACCCGAAATGGATCACCGCGATCGAGGTGACCAACACTTATCCGGGCGACGGCTACTGGGAGAAGTCGGGCTACTCCTGGTTCGCCGGGCTCTGAGACCGGTCGGGCGTGACACGTTCCCTCACCCTCCTCGCCAGCCTCCTGCTGGGCACTGCGGCGCTGGCACAGAGCCACACGCCGGGCGGCATGCCGCCGCCGTCGGGCATGAGCCTGGCGCAGTCCAACGCCATGCGTTTCCCGCAACCGGTGCGGGTGGGAAGCCTGCTCCACCGGATGGTGCTGCGGCCGGTGGAAAGCCAGACCGTGCTGGGCCGGGTGACACAGGTCATCCGCGACGATACCGGGACGATCAAGCTGGTGGTCGCGTATGGCGGCTTCCTGGGAATCGGCAGGCGGCCGATCGCGGTTCCGCTCGATGCGGCGGTACTGCTGGGCCGCGACATGGAGATCGTCGCCTACACGCCGCAGCAGCTGGACCGCCTGCCGACGTTTTCCGCAGCCGGCACCACGCTGGTGTCGCCCGACACGGTGGTCAGGGTCGGGCTCGCCAAGCCCTCGCATTGAGCTGCGTCGATTACAGGCCAAGCAAGACTGGCATGTTCCTCGACAGGGCCGGTTAGTTCCTAAGACATGAGCTGAGAAGGATCATGCAATGACTGATAATCCTCTTCACGACATGGTAAAGTTTCTACTCGGCAATACCGGTGATTATAATCGCTTTGGATACAGCAAATACATATCGGTGACATTCTATATCTGTCTACTTCTGTGCGGGTTCTACATAGCCTTCCTGAACTGGTCACGCGATCCCGAGCAACGGACCGGCTACCATTTCTGGGTCGCTGCGATGCGGATAACCGCCGCCGGAATGTGGATCCAGGGAACGATCTGGAAGCTTCCCCTGCCGGTCGCAGCCGGCTTCAGATACTGGTTGGATCAGGAAGCGAGATACAGCTCGATCCCGCTGCTCGGTGCGCTCATGCACGACGTCTTCATTCCATGCATAGCTCTGCTGCAGCCGATTGTTTACCTGACCGAGATCCTCTTCACCGTCTCGTTGACGCTTGGCATCGCCGTCAGGTTATTCGGAATAGTGGCGGTGCTTTTCACTATTCAACTTTGGCTCGGCCTCTACAACGACCCGACCGAATGGCCCTGGACCTACATGGCCATCATCTTTGCCCATGGGATGTTTGCCGCCGCTTGCGCTGGACGCAGCCTCGGGCTTGATCACCTGCTTCGCCGAAACGGCAGGTGGATCACGGCGAACTCGCAAATGTTTCTTGCCCGGGTTTATGCCTTTTCCTCATGACATGAGCGTCGTAAATCTAATTGCTCAATCTAGGTATTTGGCGGATTGGATTGATAACGATTTTGTCTGGTCCGGCTGTCCAGATTTTGTAGATCAATTCCAACCTTATAAGACCCTCGACTGTCTTCAGGCGGCCACGGTTGTAGACGGCGACGAAGTCTGCGAGCTGGTTGTGCCTCTCGTGGTGGTATCGCTTGACGGCGGCGTCCTTGATGGTGCGGTTCATTCGCTCGACCTGACCGTCGATCCATGGATGTCGCGGCTTGGTCAGGCGATGGTCGATATGGCTCTAGGCGCAGGCGTGTCCGAACGAGTGCGCCGGGAAGTGTTCGCCCAAGACCTGTCGCCCAGCTTGCTGAAGCAGATGAGCGAGCAGGCAAGTGCGGTGAAGGGGAAGTGGATGTTGCTTCTGCGCTCGTAGCGGGTGACGACTGTAGCAGCCCAGCTTCCGGCTGGTCTCGACGCCCGCCGGCAATGCGTGGAGCGTTGCCGCGATGGCGGCAGGACTGACGGCAACGTCGATGATCGTAGGCCTTATCGGCGTGGGGCTTGTCCGCCCGACGCCGTGCACGGCCCGGCTTAGCCTACTAGTCGGGTTGCTTGCCAATCGCCACCATCTGTTGCTGTCAGCTGACGATCACCCGGCACTGATCCTTCCACTTCTTCCGCTAGGCAATCATCCTACCTTCTTACGTGATGTCGTTGGCCGTGATGGTCTTCGTCTTCCTTGCCAAGCCTGTCTTTCTTCCGAACCAGCAGTGACGTTCATTATTCGGTAACCTTTCCTGTCTAAAAGCAGATTTATGGTGAACCCGCGTCCTCTTGATACTGCGTGCATGTTGGCGGATCCGCCGCATCTGGGCGACAGTCTGTTCTGCGCCAACGATCCGGGCGCAAGGTTCGCCATCCGGCAGCAGTGGGCACAATTCATGAAAACCTGTGCTCTTCGCGCGCCGTCCGCGACGCGCATCGATCCCGGGTCGCTCTGAGGAACGGCAGGTCGGCCAGGTGGTGGTTCCAACAGCTGCCCGGAAGATTGGTCGACGCCTTCCGGCTGATCGTCACATCACACGTGTCCCTGTCGCAGGAGCACTGCCTGGCCCTCCCGCACGACCACACGTTCGTCGGTCGCGTGGTTCGTCGCCCTGATCCCGTCCGATAGCCGGAGGCGGCAGCCTCGCCGGCTTGTCGCATCGATCCAGGCCGTGCCGACCGCCAAGGCACGCGGCGCTCAACGACCTTGCGGTTCAGCCAGGTCCGCATCCGGTACGGGAAGTCCCCTTTCTCCATCGCATGGCAGGGGCTGAACGAGCGGCTCTGCAGCTCCCAGTCGTGTTCCGTGCCGCAGACTCTGCAACGGGCATACAGGGACCGGAAGATGCGGAGAAAATGCACGAGGATGCCGCTGTTGCATCTCCGCCATGTGGGCGGCCCACCCGACGTCGGCCGTATCCAGCGCCGCCCTGCCAAGCAACTGCCCGCAGCGGATGCACGACGTCCCATCGGCAACGACGCGCAGGCGTCTGCGGTCCCTGGTGTTCAGCACCGTGATCAGCGCCATGAGCAACGGGCCGGACACCGGCAAGGTGCTCAACAGGAGCAGCGAAACGAGAACCGTCAGCAGCACGGCGACCGGTGCAGGCATCCCTCGTGCCTCCGCAGGAGCCTGTTCCCCCTCGACTACGTCGCAACGAGCGCAACCACCTGATCAGGCGGCGGATCCGAGTGCTGTCGGGTCAAGTTGGCCACGCCCACCCTCGCGGTGTCGGCGAGCCGGCTTTCTGTCAGGCCCGCCCGGTTCAGGATCTGACCACCGGCGGCCATTGAACAACCGGGGCAACGGAGCCGATACAGCGCATGACCAGGACCGCCGATGACGGGGCAGTCGGCCTGGTATTGGCAAGGCGGGCAGATCACCGACCAGCTAGCCCTCGAAACAGTCGCCCCAGCACGCCGCCAGCGCCGCATCCACCTCCGCCATCGTCGCGCCAACCCCCAGCGCCCGCAGGCTCGTCACCCCGTGCTCGCGTATCCCGCACGGCACGATCCCGTCGAAGTGCTCCAGCACCGGATCGACGTTGATCGACACCCCGTGCCAGCTCACCCACCGCGTCATCCGCACCCCGAGCGCCGCCACCTTCGCCTCCTGCCCGGTCGCCGCGTCCGTCACCCACACCCCCACGCGCCCTGCACGCCGCCCTGCCACGACCCCCAGGCGCGCCAGCGCGGCGATCAGCCACCCTTCCAGCCCCGACACGAACGCCCGCACGTCCCGCGCCGGCACCGTCCCGTGCCTCCGGTGCAGGTCCAGCATCACGTATCCCACACGCTGTCCCGGCCCGTGATACGTCCACTGCCCGCCGCGTCCCGCCTCGAAGGTCGGAAGCCCCCGGGGATTGAACAGGTCCTCCGCCCGCGCCGAGGTCCCGGCGGTGAAGCACGGCGGATGCTCCAGCAGCCACACCTGCTCCGCATCCGCCCGCTCGCGTATCCCCGCCACCGCGTCGCGCATCCGCGTCATCGCGTCCGGATACGCAACCAGCCCGTCGCTGCGCGTCCACACCGGTCCCGGCACGATTGCCCCGCTCGCATCCATCGTCTATACGGCCTCCGTCGTCCCTGGTTATCGCTTGTCCGGTCCGGGGTTGTCACGGTGCGGTCGTGGCGGAATGGTAGACGCGCAAGCTTGAGGTGCTTGTGGGGGAAACCCCGTGGAAGTTCGAGTCTTCTCGACCGCACCATAGTCCCGTCGGATCGTCGGCCATGTCGCCCGCCCGGGGGCAGTCCGCCCCGCCGCAACCCCGGCATCCGGCCTGCGCGATTGCGACTCCGCCCGCCCCATGGCACCTTCGCCGCCGCAACGATGCCGGCAACCGGCACGGCGTTCCAGACGGGGAGTAGGCCAGCGTGATCAAGCCGCTACGAAAGGCAGTCCTCCCCGTCGCGGGCCTCGGCACGCGATTCCTCCCCGCCACCAAGGCGATGGCCAAGGAGATGCTTCCCGTCGTCGACCGGCCGTTGATCCAGTACTCGATCGACGAGGCCCGTGCCGCCGGCATCGAGCAGTTCTGCCTCATCACCGGCCGCGGCAAGACCGCGCTGGTCGAGTATTTCGACCGCGCCTACGAACTCGAGGCCACGCTCAAGGAGCGCAACAAGCCCGAAGCCATGGCGGCCCTGCGCGAGAGCAGCATGCTCCCCGGCACCATGCTCTCGGTGCGCCAGCAGGAGCCGCTCGGCCTCGGCCACGCCATCTGGTGCGCGCGCGCCTTCATCGGCGACGACCCGTTCGCCATCCTGCTCCCCGACGACATCGTGCTGTCCAAGACGCCCTGCCTGAAGCAGCTCGCCGACGCCTATCACGAGACCGGAGGCAGCGTGGTCGCCGTCTCCGAGGTGCCGCGCGAGCACACCAACCGCTACGGCATCCTGCGCACCGGCACCGACGATGGTCACCTGGTCGAGGTCACCGGCCTGGTCGAGAAGCCCGACCCCAAGGACGCGCCCTCCAACCTGTCCATCATCGGCCGCTACGTGCTGACTCCCGACGTCATGGTGCACCTGAACAAGCTGGAGCGGGGCGCCGGCAACGAGGTGCAGCTCACCGACGCCATGGCCAAGATGATCGGCCACCACCCGTTCCACGGCCTGCGCTACGAAGGCCGCCGCTTCGACTGCGGCGACAAGGTCGGCTTCCTGGAAGCGCAGATCGCCT
>CAXUEL010000094.1:0-11916 GCA_964249915.1 uncultured Acetobacteraceae bacterium
GCGCGGCCGGGGCGACCGCCGGCGTGCTGGTGCGCAGCGAGCGGCGGCACGACGCGCCGGACGGGCGCTACTGGTCCGCGCTGGCGCCGGCGGGCGAGCTGGTCCGGAGCCGGGACGGGCGGGTGGCGGAGCGCTACCGGCTCTACCGCGTGCGCCTGCGCCCCGCACTGCCGCCGGGGCTCGACGCCGACATCGCCCGGCTGCCCACGCGTTAGTGAACACCCTGCATTAGCCGATGGTTAAGGCGCTGCCCCGCATGGTGGCATCCGCACGGGTGGCGTGGGAGCAGGAAGCCGGATGGCCAAGCGGCGTGGCAAGACCGAGACCGGGACGCGGATCGTCATCCGCCGGATCGAGGAAGGCGGTAGCCCCCACCACGGCGGCGCGTGGAAGGTCGCGTACGCCGACTTCGTGACCGCGATGATGGCGTTCTTCCTGCTGATGTGGCTGATCAACGCCACCAGCGAGCAGCAGCGACGCGGCATCGCCGCCTATTTCAGCCCGCTCGCCAACGTCGAGAACGGGTTCTCCGGGGCCGGCCTGGTGCCGGGCGGGATGAGCCCGCTGGACAAGGGGACCAACCTGGTGGTGAACGGCAGCGGCGCGCCGCCGACCGCGGACGCGCCGCAGCCGATGGCGATGCAGACGGCACCCGGCCAGGTCGCGAGCGACGGCGACTCCTCGTCCGGCGCGTCGGACAGCGACAACGACGACGAGTCCGCCGGCCCGGCCGCCGGGCCCGCCCTCGTCCAGGGCAAGGCTGCCCAGGGTGCCGCCCCCCAGGCTGCTGCCGCTCGGGACGTCACGCAGGACCAGGCGTCGGGCGGGATGGGCGTGGCCGCGGCGGAAGCCGGGCCGAAGCTGGACAAGGCTGCCGCAGCGGCGGCGGCGGCGGCCGAGGACAGGTCGTTGAAGGCGGCGGTCGGAGCGGTGAAGCGCCTGGTGGCGGCCGATCCCGCGCTGGCCGCGTTCGCCGACCAGATGGCGGTCGACGTCACCGCCGACGGGCTGCGCATCCAGATCATGGACAGCCAGAGCAAGCCGATGTTCGACCGCGGCGCCACGACCCTGAACGCGAGGGCCCAGGGCCTGCTGCGCAAGGTGGCGCCGTTCCTGGCGACGCTGACGGAACCGGTCTCGATCGAGGGCTACAGCGACGCGGCGCCCTTGTCGGCCGGTGCGGTGTCGAACTGGACCCTGTCGTCGGGCCGCGCCAACGCGGCGCGCGACCTGCTGGTCGACGCAGGGCTGCCGGACGGCCGGGTGGCCGGGGTGACGGGGTTCGCCGATCGGCATCTGCTTCTGCCGGCGGACCCGCTCGCCAGTGCAAACCGGCGGGTCGTCCTGACGCTGCGCCGGCAGCACCCGCTGGCGCCTGCGGCGGGGGGAAGCTGAACCATGTTCACGATTGGTGGCCTGGTGTTCCTGCTGCTCTGCGTGTTCGGCAGCTTCGTCGCCTCCGGCGGCGCGATCGGGCCGCTGGTGGCGTCGATGCCGTTCGAGCTGCTGAGCATCCTGGGTGCCGCGGTCGGCACCTTCCTGATGGCCAACTCGATGCACGAGATCAAGCACACGATCGGCGGGTTCAAGAAGGTCCTGAAGGGCCCGTCGTTCAAGAAGGCCGACTACGTCGAGATGCTGAGCCTGCTGTATTTCTTCGTGAAGCTGGCGAGCAGCAAGGGTGCGACCGCGATCGAGCCGCACATCGAGCGGCCGGAGACCAGCAGCGCCTTCGCGGCGTTCCCGAAGGTGCTGGCGAACCACCATGCCGGCGCCATGATCTGCGACTACCTGCGCATGGTCGGCATGACCGTGGACGACCCGCACCAGCTCGACGACATCATGGCGCGCGAGCTGAAGAAGACGCTGGCCGAGGAGCTGCATCCCTGCCACGCGCTGCAGAGCATGTCCGACGCGCTGCCGGCGCTGGGCATCGTGGCCGCCGTGCTCGGCGTGATCAAGACCATGTCCAAGATCAGCGAGCCGCCGGCGGTGCTGGGCGAGATGATCGGCGGCGCGCTGGTCGGCACCTTCCTGGGCGTCCTGCTGGCCTACGGCGTGGTCGCGCCGATCGCGGCGCGGCTGAGCGCCGTGGTCATGGAGGAGGCCAAGTACTACGAGCTGATCCGTGCGGTGCTGGTGGCGCACCTGCACGGCAACCCGCCGCAGATCAGCATCGAGAGCGGTCGCAAGATGGTCCCCAACGAGCACATGCCGAGCTTCGGGGAACTGGAGACCGCGGTGCAGAGCATGCAGATCGCCTGAACGGGGGCCCAAGCCGCTGCCCCGTGCGGGAGTCAGGCCACGGCGGCACGGGCGAGGCGGGCGACGTTCCGGCTGAACCGCTCGTCCCCGAGCGCATCCTGGTCGAACCACCGCGCTTCCAGCGCGTCGTCCGCGGCGTGCGCGACCCCGGAACCGGGCGTGCACAGCACCGCGAGCAGGATGAAGTGGCGCCGCAGCGTGCCGTCCGGTGCGCGGTCGAGCAGGTCGAGCGCGTCCAGCAGGCGGACTGCGGTCCCGGCCAGCCCGGTTTCCTCGGCGAGTTCGCGCTCCGCGGCCGCGAACATGGTCTCGCCGCGCTCGATCCGGCCGCCCGGAAACCCCCACAGGCCCTGGTCCGGCGGGTTGGCCCGCCGGACCAGCAGCACCTGCCGGCCATGCGCCACGACCGCGAGCGCCGCCGGGACCGGCGCCTGCGTCACGCGGGCCGCAGGCTTCGCATCAGCAGGGCCGCCGCCGCCTCGCATAGCGCCGCGTCGTCGGTGGAGAAGCGGTTGGGGACCGGGCTGTCGATGTCGAGCACGCCGAGCAGCACGCCGTCCCGGACCAGCGGCACAACGATCTCGCTGCGCGACGCCGCGTCGCAGGCGATGTGGCCTGGGAACAGGTGGACGTCCGGCACCACGATCGTTTCGCGCCGCGCGGCGGCGGTGCCGCACACGCCGCGGCCGAGCGGGATGCGCACGCAGGCGACCCGGCCCTGGAACGGACCCAGCACCAGCTCGTCCTCGTGCAGGAAGTAGAAGCCGGCCCAGTTCACCTGGCCGAGCGTGTGGAACAGCAGCGCCGCGGTGTTGGCGGCGTTGGCGATCAGGTCATGCTCGCCGGCCAGCAGCGCGTCCAGGGTCTCGAGGAGGTCGCCGGTCTCGGACGCGGTCGTGGTCTGCATCTCGTGTCCACCTGTCGGGAAGCGGGGGGGGCTAGCGGATGCTGGCGCTCTTCAGGTTCAGGTAGTCGTCGGCGAGCTGCCCGGTCTGGCTCCGGCAGTCCTTGAGGGGGTTGCCGGTGTTGGCGTGGCAGGCCTGTGCCGCCGTGTCCCATTCCGTCGAGCAGGCACCGAGCAACCGCCGCTTCGAGATGCCGTGATCGCTCGACTTGTCGCGGCCGGGCTGGAAGTTCCTGTCGAAGCAGGCATCGAGGTTCCCGGTCGCCACCTGCGATGCGTTGAGGGTGGCAAGCGTGTCGCCGCGGGCGAGGCCCGGCGCGCCCGCGGCAAGAACCACCGCAGCGAGGATCAGCTGTCGCATGTCCCGTCTTTCACAGCAGGGGAAGAACGACACCTGATCGACCGGAGCACGGCGAAGTTGCGTCGGGCCCATCATGTCGGCGGAGCGTCGACAGGGATGTTGCTGGACATGGCGCACCCGGAAAGACTCGAACTTCCAACCCCCAGATTCGTAGTCTGGTGCTCTATCCAATTGAGCTACGGGTGCCACGCCGGTGGGGGCGGGGTGTAGCGGAAGGTTTGGGGGTTCGCAACCCCCGCGGTTAGTGGCCCAGCAGGCGCTGCAGGGGATGGTTCTCGGGCCGCAGCAGGGCGACGCGGGCGCGGCAGGACGGGGTGCCGTAGGTGCCGTCGATGCGGCTGCCGTCCGGTGCCAGGTTGCCCTCGAACACCATCGGCAACGGGTGACGGTTCATGTCGGTGAGCAGCAGCTGGGCGTGCAGGCGTGAGCCCGGCCGCCGGTGGCCGTGCAGCACCAGGATGCCCCCGGCCGGCACGAACGAGATGTCGGTGCCGCTCACCAGCAGGCGGGACGGGGCACGGTCCGGGCAGGTGCCCTGGGTGGTCGCCAGGGTGCCGGCCCATTCGCCCACCGGGTCGCCAGGCGTCGCCGCGGCGGCGAGGACGAGCAGGGCTAGCAGGAGGGCAGGCCGGGCCGTTGTCCGGGGGCTCCGGCCGTCATGGTGCCGGCGCATGGTCATCCTCACACCTCCACCCTGGCTCCTGCCGGGAGGCGCCGGTATAGCAACCGCGATCCCGCGTGGCACGTCTCGCTGTCGCGGGGGCATCCGTCCCGAAGGGTGTGTCACCATGAGCGAGCTCGACGCCGTCCTGCATGACGACCGGATCCTGATCCTGGATTTCGGCAGCCAGGTGACCCAGCTCATCGCCCGGCGCGTGCGCGAAAGCGGGGTGTACTGCGAGATCTGGCCGTTTGGCGCGGCACCGTCGCGGATCGAGGGGTTCGGCGCGCGCGGCGTCATCCTGTCCGGCGGGCCGGCGAGCGTGCTGGATGACGGCGCGCCGCGCGTGCCCGACGCGGTGTTCGCGCTCGGCATGCCGGTGCTGGGCATCTGCTACGGGCAGCAGGCGATGTGCGCGCAGCTCGGAGGGGCGGTCGACACCCACGAGCTGCGCGAGTTCGGCCGGGCACATGTCGAGGTGGTGGAGGACAGCGCCCTGCTGCGCGGCGTCTGGCAGCGCGGCGCCCGCGAGCAGGTCTGGATGAGCCATGGCGACCGCGTCACCCGCCTGCCGCCGGGCTTCCGTGCGGTCGCGGTCAGCGAAGGTGCGCCCTACGCCATCATCGCCGACGAGGGGCGCCGGCTGTACGGCGTGCAGTTCCACCCCGAGGTGGTGCACACTCCGCACGGCGCCGCCCTGCTGCGCAACTTCACCCACGACGTGGCCGGCTGCGCTGGCCGCTGGACCATGGCCGGGTTTCGCGAGCTGGAGATCGAGCGGATCCGCGCGCAGGTGGGCACCGGGCAGGTGATCTGCGGCCTGTCCGGCGGGGTCGACAGCTCGGTGGCGGCGGTGCTGATCCACGAGGCGATCGGCGACCAGCTCACCTGCATCTTCGTCGACCACGGCATGCTGCGCGCCGGCGAGGCGGAGGAGGTGCTGCGCACCTTCCGCGGCCGGTTCAACATCCGGCTGATCCACCGCGACGCGGCCGACCTGTTCATCGACGCGCTGGCCGGCGTGTCGGACCCGGAAACCAAGCGCAAGACCATCGGCCGGCTGTTCGTCGAGGTGTTCGAGGAGGAGGCGGGCCGCCTGGGCGGCGCCGACTTCCTGGCCCAGGGCACGCTGTACCCGGACGTGATCGAGAGCGTCAGCTTCACCGGCGGCCCGTCGGTGACGATCAAGAGCCACCACAACGTCGGCGGCCTGCCGGAGCGGATGCGCATGCGGCTGGTCGAGCCGCTGCGCGAGCTGTTCAAGGACGAGGTGCGCGCGCTGGGGCGCGAGCTCGACATCCCCGAGCACATCGTCGGACGGCACCCGTTCCCGGGGCCGGGCCTGGCGATCCGGATCCCCGGCGATATCACACGCGAGAGGCTCGACCTGCTGCGCAAGGTGGACACCATCTTCCTGGAGGAGATCCGCACCGCCGGGCTGTACGACGCGATCTGGCAGGCCTTCGCCGTGCTGCTGCCGGTGCGCACGGTCGGCGTGATGGGCGACGGCCGCACCTACGACCAGGCCTGCGCGCTGCGCGCCGTCACCAGCACCGACGGCATGACGGCGGAGGTGTATCCGTTCGACATGGGGTTCCTGAACCGGGTGGCGGGGCGGATCGTCAACGAGGTGCGCGGGATCAACCGGGTGACGTACGACATCACCTCCAAGCCGCCCGGCACGATCGAGTGGGAATGAGCCCGGCCGCCTAGCGCGACCGTCGCAGCAGGGCGCGCAGGCCGCGGGCGCCTTCCGGCACGGCAAGCGCGGCGGACGCCAGGGACAGCGCCGAGGCGGTCTGGCAGTAGGCGCACAGGGCGCCGTTCTCCTGCCATTCCTCCCGCGCCAGCTTGAGGTTGGTGCCGACGTCGAACAGCGTCTTCGCCGCCAGCGCCACCGGCAGCCAGGGGGTGCGCTCCGCACGGTCCTTGCCGCCGGCCGCGGCCAGGGCGGCGGTCGCGGCGTAGGTGCCGATCATCAGCAGCGCGTCCGGCACCTGCAGGCGCTTGTAGGCATAGGTCGAGGCGTTGACGCGGTTGGAGTCGAACGGCCCGACCGGCGGGTCGGGCAGGTGCTTGACGATGCCGACCTGGTACAGGGCGACGATCTGGCCGATCGCGCTGCCGAGCAGGGACAGCCCCACCAGCCAGCGGCGGCGTCGCATGTCCGGGCTGGTGGCGGAGCGGAGCTCGTCGCTGAGCTGGGCGGGCGATGTCATGGCGGCGGCACTCCTTCGCGGTCGAACACGGCCGGCCCGGCCGGCGTTCGCCGCACATCCTCGTGTCCGGGCGGCGGGGCCCAGGCGTCGCGCTGGCGGCGGAACGGCAGCAGCAGCGAGTCGCGCAGCCCGGTCTCGGTCGGCTCGCGGTAGCCGGGAACGCCGATGGCGGCGCGGTGCTGCGGAGCGTCGAGGCGGAAGGTGCGGTGCAGGCGGTCCCACAGGCTGAGGCCGCTGGACCAGTTCGAGTCCGTCTGGCCGCGCACCGCCGAATGGTGGATGCCGTGCATGCGCGGCGTGGTCAGCACGAGGGCGAGGGAGCGCTCGAGGCGGAATGGCAGCCGCCAGTTGGAATGGTGGAACAGCACCGAGCCGAAGAAGAACCCCTGCCACAGGCGCAACGCCCGCGGCGAGACGCCGAGCAGCGACACCTGGAGGGCGCGCCACGGCACCGAGACCAGCATGTCGACGGCGTGGAAGCGCAGCGCCGTCGAGGCGTCCAGGTCGAGATCGACGTGGTGCACCAGGTGCAGGCGCCACAGGGTCGGCACCTTGTGCGTCAGCACGTGCCAGACGTACATGGTGTAGTCCATGAGCAGGAACGCCGCGAGGTCGCGCGCCCAGTCCGGCAGGCCGAGGCGCTGCGTCAGGCCGCGCCGCCGCCGGAGCGCGCGTGCCGCCAGCGGGCGCACCGTGGGACCCTCGACCAGGGCCACGGTCGCCATGCTCAGCCCGCCGAGCGCGAGGTTGCGCAGGATGCGCTGCGGCTCCTGCTGGGTGCGCGCCCGCAGCGGGGCCGCCCGTTCCCCGGCAAGCGTCGCAGCCGCGGCGGCGGCCACCAGAAGCGTCGGCATCGCCGCCATCAGCCTGCGTCCGCGGGAAGGGGGTTGGGCCATGACCGTGCAGATGCGGCCAGCGATGCCAGCCCGCAAGGGCCCGTTCCGGATGCGGCGAGGGCGGGGATGATGCCGGTTCCGCCGCGACTGGTCCTGTTCACCCGCCATCCCACCGCCGGCCTGGCCAAGACCCGCCTGATCCCGGCGCTGGGCGCGGACGGGGCGGCGGCGCTGCACCGCCGGCTGACCGAGCGGACGCTCGGCACGATGCGGGCGTCCGGCCTGCCGATGGAGGTCCGGACCACCGGCGGAAGCTCGGACGCGTTCGCCGCCTGGCTGGGCCGGGACGTGGCGCTGGTGGAGCAGGGCGAGGGCGACCTGGGCGCGCGCATGGCACGGGCGGCGGCGAATCCCCCGGTGGTGCTGCTCGGCGCCGACGTGCCGGACCTGTCGGTGCGGGACATCGCGGCGGCGGCCGCGGCGCTGGCAGGCGGCGCGGAGGTGGTGATCGGGCCGGCCGAGGACGGCGGCTACTACCTGCTCGGCCTCAATGCCCCGCTGCCCTGGCTGTTCGAGGACATGCCGTGGGGCACCGAGGCGGTGCTGGCGATCACGCTGCGTCGCCTGGCCGGACGGGGGATCGTGCCGGCGCTGCTGGACACGCTGGCCGACCTCGACCGGCCGGAGGATCTCCTGCGCTGGCCGGGGCTTGGCGGGTGAGCACGGTCGCGATCGTGATCCCGATGCTGGACGAGGCGGAGGTGCTGCCGCGCCTGCTGCGCTCGCTGAGGGCCCTGGTGCCGCCGCCGAACGAGGTGCTGGCGGTCGACGGCGGCAGCATGGACGACAGCCGCGCCATCGTCCGCGCCGGCGGGGTGCGCGTGGTCGAGTGCGCGCGCGGCCGGGCGCTGCAGATCAACCGCGGGGTGGCGGAGGTGCGGGCCGACATCGTCTGCGTGCTGCACGCCGACACGCTGCTGCCGGACGACGCGGTGGCGGTGATCCGACGCGTCATGGCCGACCGTGGGGTGGCGCTGGCCGGCTTCACCCCGCTGCTTTGCGGCGCGGACACCGTGCGCTGGGGCACCAGCGCCCACAACTGGATCAAGACCTGGTACGTGCCGCTGCTGTTCCGCCCGCACCTGTTCCTGCGCGGGGCGCGGCTGCTGTTCGGCGACCACGCCATGTTCTTCCGCCGCCGCGACTTCCTCCAGGTCGGCGGCTGCGACCCGGAACTGTTCGTGCTGGAGGAGGCCGACCTGTGCGCCAAGATGTGCCGGCTCGGCCGGACCCGGCTGGTGAACCGGGTCGTGCTGACCTCCGACCGGCGGGTCGCGGCCTGGGGCGGGCTCAAGGCGAACTGGATCTACTTCAGCGTCGGCGCGCGCTGGGGGCTCGGGCTGCGCCGTCGGCTGGACCGGCACTATCCCGACATAAGGTGATGTCGCTCAGCAGCAGGAGGACGAAGCGGCCGTGCCGCCGCCCGGCCCGTCGAAAGGCAGGGAGGTGCCGCAGCCGGCGAAGATGCCGAGATGACGCTCGAAGTCGCCCAGGAACTCGAAGTGCGGCCTGAACCGGGTATCGGCCAGCATGCGCCAGGTGTTGCCGCACACGGGGAAGACGCGGCCGGTCTCGATCGCGTGGTGCTTGTCGAGCCGGAACAGGTGCGGGGCGTCCGGCACCGTGCCGCGGTAGCGCACCGCCTGGCCGTAATCCTCGCAGGCCGGCTCCAGGCCGTCGAGCCGGAACAAGCGCCAGGTGGCGGAGAAGAAGCGCAACGGTCCGGTCTTCGCGGCCACCGCCTGGTCGCCGATCGCCAGCGGACGGTCCGCGACCAGGCGCGGGTCGGCGAAGCCGGCCTGCCGGGCCAGGTGGAGGAAGTCGTTCCAGTACAGCGCGCCGGCCAGGCATTCGCCGTGCAGCACCGGGTCCTGCCGCAGCGCCGCCGGCACGCGGCGGTCGCAGTACACGTCGGAAAAGTACAGCTCGCCGCCCGGGCGCAGCAGGTGCCGTGCCGCGGCGAGCACGGCACCCTTGTCGGCCACGAGGTTGATCACGCAGTTGGACACGATGAGGTCGAACGAGCCGGGTTCCAGCGGGAGACGGTGCAGCTGCTCGATGTCGCCGTGCAGGAAGGACACGTTGGAGCGGGCATAGCCGAACCGCGTCCGGTGCCAGTCGAGGTGCCGCTCGGCCACCGCCAGCTGCTCCGGCGTGGCGTCGACGCCGACCACCGAACCCCGCTCGCCGGCCAGCTGGGCCAGCACGTAGGCGTCCTGCCCGCTGCCGCAGCCGAGGTCGAGGATGCGCAGGGCCTCGATCGCGTCCGGCGCCACCAGGCCGCAGCCGTAGTAGCGGCCGCGCACCTCGTCGTGCACCTGCGCCAGCGCCTGACGCACCGGTTCCGGTGGCGCCTCGGTGGTGCAGCAGGCGTCGGTGCGCAGGTCGCCCGAGCCCGCGAGCACGCGGCCGTAGTAGTCGCGGCTGTTCTCGATGTTCATGGACGCCGGCTCCGGATCGGGAAGAGTGCTGGCAATCGGCAGGGCCGACCCCAGGTGAGGGACGGAAGGCCGAGGATCGCAGCATGGTTTCCCACGACGTCCTGGTCTCGCCGTTTCTCCGCCCGGACCGGACCCCGCTCGACGCCGCCAAGTTCCGCGATCCGCTGTGGACCGTGGCCGGCGAGGTGCGGGCGTCGGTGGCGCTCCGGGCGTTGCGCACGCTGTGGTTCAACACCGGGACGCTGTGCAACCTGGCCTGCGCCAACTGCTACATCGACAGCTCGCCGCGCAACGACTCGCTGGCCTACCTGAGTGCTGCCGAGGTGGCCTCGTTCCTGGACGAGGTCGAGGCAGGTGGCTGGCCGGTGGAGGAGGTCGGCTTCACCGGCGGCGAGCCGTTCCTCAACCGCGCCCTGCCGGCCATGCTGGACGACTCGCTCCGACGCGGCCATCGGGCGCTGGTGCTGACCAACGCCATGCAGCCGATGCGGCATCACGAGGCCGCCCTGCTGGCGCTGCGTGACCGGCATGGCGACCGGCTGGGGTTGCGCGTCAGCCTCGACCACCACACCCAGCCGGTGCACGAGGCGGAACGCGGGCCAGGCAGCTGGGACAAGGCGCTGGCCGGGCTCGGCTGGCTGGCGTCGCGCGGCTTCCGGGTGTCGGTGGCGGGGCGGCGCCTGGCCGCGGAGCCGGAAGCCGGGGCACGTGCCGGATATGCCCGGCTGTTCGAGGGGCTGGGGCTCGCGGCGGACGCGTCGGATCCGGCAGTCCTGGTGCTGTTCCCGGAGATGGACCGCGGCGCCGACGTGCCGGAGATCACCACCGCCTGCTGGGGCCTGCTCGGCAAGCGGCCGGAGCAGATGATGTGCGCGAGCAGCCGCATGGTGGTGAAGCGGCGCGGCGAGGGAAGGCCGGTGGTCGCGGCCTGCACGCTGCTGCCGGAGCTGGTGCTGGGGCACACGCTGCGCGAGGCGGCCGGCACGGTGGCGCTCAACCATCCGCACTGCGCCCGGTTCTGCGTGCTGGGCGGGGCGAGCTGCAGCGCCTGAGACGCCTCCCGGCGTTGCAACGCCCGCCGTGCCGGGCGTTGCATGGGCATACCCTTGAGGAGGATCGCATGGCGGAGATCAACTGGCCCGAGGCCTACCGGCCGGATGCCACGGCGGTGCACGTCCGCAACGAGCTGTCGATCCAGGCGTCGCCGGAACGGGTCTGGGCCTGGCTGGTGCGGGCGCGGTCCTGGCCGGACTGGTACGAGAATGCCCGGGACGTTGAGATCGAGGGCGGAGCTACAGAGCTGTCGCCGGGCGCGCGGTTCCGCTGGACCACGTTCGGGCTGAGCATCGAGTCGGTGGTGACCGAGTTCGTGCCGTTCGAGCGGATCGGCTGGACCGGGATCGGGCTCGGCATGGACGTCTACCATGGCTGGCTGATCGAGCCGGTCGACGGGGGCAGCCACGTGCTGACCGCGGAGAACCAGAACGGCCTCGGCGCCCGGGCGCAGAGCGTGCTGGCGCCGGACCGGATGCACAAGTACCACCAGATCTGGCTGAAGGGCCTGAAGGCGCGGGCGGAAGAGTCCATGCCCTCCCAGGTTGTGCCGTGACCGCAGGCCGGCGCCGAGCGAGTCGGACGTGCCCTGACCCGATTCACGAACATTCGATCGTTCCAGCAACAGGTGCGCCGTCCGGTCTAGGCGGTTGACGGATAAGGCCGTGCCGCCTGCCAGGTATGGCTGCCGCGCCACGATCGGAACCGAATGTGGTGGCCGGGCTAGGAAACGGACGCCACATGTAGCGTAGTGAGGCCGTCGAGGCTGCCCTGAGACGAGGCGCCTCCGACGGCCGGCACGCCGGCGGGACCATCCAGGAGAACACGGCATGACCTTCGACGAGGCCGCCAACACGGTGTCCGACGCGCACGAGATCGATCCGCGCGGCCAGGAAAGCAACGGCCAGGGCACGCTGGTGGACGTGGTGCAGATGGAGAACCGGCATCCTGTGCGTGTGGACCGGTCGCGCGATTCGCTGCTGACCGACTTCGGCAAGGCGACCCTGGACAACCGCTACCTGCTGCCGGGCGAAAGCTACCAGGACCTGTTCGCCCGGGTGGCCAGCTACTACGGCGACGACGCGGCGCATGCGCAGCGGATCTACGACTACATCT
>CAXUEL010000095.1:0-11844 GCA_964249915.1 uncultured Acetobacteraceae bacterium
CCTGGACGCCGTGCGCGCCGACGATGCGCAGGACCCCGTGACGCTGGCGATCCTGGCCGCCGGCCTCGGCGACATGCGCCAGCCCGGTGCCGACACCGAGCAGCCGGAGCTGGTGCTGGAGCTGGCCCTGGTCAACTTCGCCGCCCCTGCCACCCTGGCCACCACGCTCGGGCAGCGCATGGCGCGCCGCGGCCGCGGGCAGATCGTCCTGCTGGGCTCGGTCGCCGCGTTCCACGACCTGCCCTACGCCGCCGCCTATGCCGGCTCCAAGGCCGGGCTGTCGCGGTTCGCCACCTCGCTCCGGCTCGGGCTGCAGGACCGCGGCGTCGGCGTCACCCTGATCTCGCCCGGCTTCGTCGACACGCCGATGAGCCGGCGGCTGCGGGCGCCGAAGCCGTTCCTGCTGCAGCCGGACGACGCCGCGGCGCGGATCATGGCGGCGATCGCGCGGAACCGTCCCCACCTGGTGCTGCCGTGGCAGTTCGCCGCGATCGGCTGGGCCGCCGCCCTGCTGCCGCCGCCGCTGCGCCGGGCGGCCATGCGGCGGACCCGGGCCGAGCAGGCGCCGCGGCCTGTCACGTCCGTGCAATAGGCAAGCCGCTCCGGGATGCTATAGGGTTGCCTGAACGCCTGCCCCGGTCGACGGCAGGACGGTTCCGGCGCGCAACACCTGCCAAGGATGAAGACCCGAACATGCGTCTCGCCGACTATGCCGACCGTCGTTTCCGTCTGGCTGGGCGTGAGGTCCTGGGGCAGGTCCGGCACTTCATGGGCTCGTTCGACCAGCTGTCCGGCGGGGCCGGCGGCGGGCCGGTAGTCAGCTTCGGCAACTACGACTACCTGGGCCTGGCCGGCGACCTGCGGGTGCGCGAGGCGGCGGCGCAGGCGGCGCTGCGCACCGGGGTGGGGGTGTCGGCGTCGCGCATGATCGGCGGCGAGCGCGACTTCCACGCCGCCTTCGAGCGCGACCTCGCCTCTTTCGTCGGCCACGAGGCGGCGTTGTGCCTGGTTAGCGGCTACCTGACCAACATGACCCTGGTCGGCCACCTGCTGGGCTCGCGCGACCTTCTGCTGATCGACGAGCTGTCGCACAACAGCATCGTCACCGGCGCCACCGGCTCGCGCGCCCGCACCATCGCCTTCCGGCACAACGACCTCGACCACCTGCAGCAGATCCTGCGCATCGAGCGCGGCAGCCACGCGCGCTGCCTGATCGTGGTCGAGGGGCTGTACAGCATGGACGGCGACGTGCCCGACCTGCCCCGCCTGCTGGCGATCAAGCAGGCGCACGACTGCTGGCTGATGGTGGACGAGGCGCACTCGATCGGCGTGCTGGGCTCGACCGGCCGCGGCCTGTCCGAGCACTGGGGCACCGACCCGCGCGCGGTCGACCTGGTCATCGGCACCCTGAGCAAGGCGTTCGTCAGCTGCGGCGGCTTCATCGCGGCGGAAGCGCGGGTGCTGGAATGGCTGCACTTCACCCTGCCAGGCTTCGTGTTCAGCGTCGGCATGGCGCCGCCGATCGCGGCTGCCGCCGGGGCGGCGCTGCGCATCCTGTGCCAGGAGCCGTGGCGGATCGCGCGGCTGCACGGGATCTCGCAGCACTTCGTGGCCGAGGCCGACCGGCTCGGGCTGGACGTGGGCCCTGCGATCGGCCACGGCGTGGTGCCGGTGTTCTTCCGCGACAACGCCGAGACCGTGGCCTGCGCCGAGGCGATGCTGGCCCGCGGCTACTACTGCCCGCCGATCGTCCAGGTCGGCGTGCCCCGCGACCAGCCGAGGCTGCGCTTCTTCCTCTCGGTCCAGCACCGCGAACAGGACGTCACCGAAGCGCTTGAAATCGTGGCGGAGGCCCGGATGGCGCACGACGTACCGATGGCGGTCGCCGCCGCATCCTGACGCCGGCTCCGGTCAGGCCGGGAGATCCGCCGCCTCCTGCAGGATGGCGTGATGCAGCCCGGCCGGCGTCAGCCGCTCCGGTGCTGCCGCATCCCGGCCGCTCGCCGTTCCACCCTCCCGGCCGCCGAAGCGGAGCAGCACGAACGGCGTGTCGCGGCCGTCGCCCGGCTCGACCAGGCCCGGGATCGAGGGCCGGTGGTCGCCGAAGAACGCCAGCACCGCCGGTCGGTCCCGCGCGTCCAGCAGGTCGATCAGCCGGCCCAGCAGCGCGTCGCCGGCGCCGAGATGGTCGAGATAGGCGTCGAGCCCGGAGCCGCCGCGGTCGAGCCGGCCCGCCTTCCAGGGACCGTGGTTCTCGATGGTGACGGCGTAGATCAGGGTCGGCCCGTCGGCGGCACCGATCAGCGCTTCGAGCCGGTCGCCCAGCGCCGCGTCGCCGACATGCGGGCCGCGACGGGCGGCATGCGGGAAGGCGTCGGCGCCGAGCAGGGCGGTGAAGCCGATCGCCGGCATCAGCCGGTCGCGCCCGTAGAAGCCCAGATCGTGCGGATGAACGAACAGCGCCGACGGGATCCGGCCGCGCAGGCGGACCGGCAGCGCGGCCGAGCGGTCGCGGACCGCGGTCAGGAACGGGTCGAAGCGGCGGAAGCCGAGCTCGTCCTCCTCCCGGCCGAACAGCACCCCGTACTCGGTGCGCATGGTGTAGGCGCCGAAGCCGCAGGCGGCGAGCCGTCCCCAACGCACCGCCCGCGCCCGCGCCCGGGCCAGGCCGGGCAGCGGCGGCGCCCGCGACGAGACGGCCGGACCGAGCGCGTGCGGATCGGCGAAGGACTCGCACTGCACCACCAGCACCAGCCCGTCCGCGCCGCCCTGGCGGTCTTCCGGCCCGGGCGGCGGAAGCGGCGGTGGGTCCGGCTGACGGCGCCAGCGCAGCCAGTACAGCGACACGGTGGCGAGCAGCCCGTGCAGCGCCACGTCCGACTCGACCGCCGGCGCCGTCATCAGGCGCCGCCACGGCCCGACCCGCGCCAGCCGGTCCAGCACCGGCCAGCAGCACAGCGCCAGCCCCGCCCCTGCCGCGTGCGGCAGCAGTGCCGGGGTCCAGTTGCGAAGCAGCAGCCACAGGGTCGCGCCCAGCACCGCCGCGAGCGCCCACCGGAGGCCGGGAGCGATCGCGCCGAGATAGAAGCCCGGATGGCGCAGCATCTCGCCGACCACCGCGGCGTCGGTGAACAGCAGCGGCTCGCCGAGGATGCGGCGCTTGACGTTGGAGCCCGCCACCGTTCCCGCCAGCAGGACGACCGTGACCAGAACCGCCCCAGCCGGCCGGCCGATCAGGCCCAGCACCACGCCGAACACGAACAGCGACGGCCCCAGCCGGAACGGCCACGCGACCAGGCTGCGCGGGCGCCATCCCCGGCCGACGCGTCGTGGCCGAGCCCACGGATCCAGCAGCTCGGTAGCCACGCAGAGTGCGACCAGGCTTCCTGCCGTCGTCAACATGGTCTGCACCGGAGACGGCGCCCGGTCACTCGAGCCACGTCGCCAGGATCACTCCCGGCCCGTGTCGTGGCTGCGACGCGCCAGGACGCTGCCTTGTCTTGCCCATCGTCCTGGCCTCTTGTCGTCCCATCAAGCCGGACCGGTTCTGTCACCGCAGCGGGCCTCCCGTGGCCGGCCGGCAGCATCATCCGCCGACCGGAAGGACATGCCCCGATCTTGGACCGGATGCAGCACCTAGCACCCTTGCTGCTGCAGACGCCGCCGTTCCACCGCCGCGTCCCGGCACTCGGCCAGGTCCTGTCCACCTGGGACCGGATCGTCCCGCATCCCGCCGGCACCGGTGCCGCGTCGCATCCCGCCTGTCGGGCCCTGTGCGACCAGCGGGTCGGTGGGCGGTTCTGGGCGTCCGATCGCATCGGACTGCCGACGGGCGGAAGGTTCGTCCTGGTCTGCGCGCCCGACGATCCGGTCGCGGCGGCGCGGCTGTGGCGCGGCGCCCTGCACGAGGGCGACGCGTCGCGCCTGGCGCTGGTGCTGCCGCGCGGGACCCGGCCGGCCCGGTTCCGCCTCCTAGCGGAGCAGGCCAGGCGCTGTGGCGGCCAGCTCGTCGTCGGCGATCCCGACCCGCATGCCCTGCTCGACCGGGCCGCCGGGCTGCGGATCACCGAGATGGCCGTTCTCCCGTCGATCGGGCTGCTGCGCGGTCTGCCGGCCTGGCGTCACGACCACACCGGAACCGTCACGCACGAGGATCCGGCCCGTGCGCTGGCGCTGCTCCTGTCCGCCACCCGCTACCAGGACCCGTTCTCCGGGGCGCCGATGACGGCGGACGCGGCGGTCGCCCTGCTCGCCGACTGGCGGCGGGTGATGCTGGCCAATCGCGGCATCGCGGTCTGCGTCGGCATGTCGCTGTGGAAGCGCCGCCGCATCGCCGAGCTGTTCGCCACCGCCGACAGCCGAGGCGCCCCGCCGTTCCGCAGGCACGCAGCCGCCGCTATGCGCGCGGCGCGCGGCACAGAGGGAATGCAGAGTGTGATTGCCGCCTGGTCGACGCGGATGCCTCCCGGCCTAACCGAACGGGCCGCAGCGTCCAAGGTGCCGGTGCACCGGGTGGAGGACGGCTTCATCCGCTCGCTCGGCCTCGGCAGCGACCTGCTGCCGCCGGCCTCGGTGATCGTGGACGGCAGCGGCATCTACTTCGACCCCTCCGGCCCGAGCGACCTCGAGACCCTGCTGCAGACCCACCCGTTCGACGACGCCGTCCGCCGCCGCGCCCGCCTGCTGATCGACCGGCTGGTGCTGGCCGGGATCTCCAAGTACGCCGCCGGCGGCCAGGCGCCGGTGCTCGACGCTCCGGCCGGGCGAGTCGTGGTGCTGGTGCCGGGCCAGGTCGCGGACGACCTGTCGGTCCGGCTCGGCGGCGGCCCGATCCAGGACAACCTGCGGTTGCTGGAGGCGGTGCGGACGGCGAGGCCCGACGCCTTCATCGTGTACCGCCCGCATCCCGACGTCGACGCCGGCCACCGGCGCGGCGCGCTGCCGGACCCGGTCGCGCTGCGCCTCGCCGACCGGATCTGCCGCGGCGGCGCGATGGCGCCGCTGATCGGCGCGGTGGACGAGGTGCACACCCTGACCTCGCTGGCTGGCTTCGAGGCGCTGCTGCGCGGCCGGACCGTGTTCACCTACGGCCAGCCGTTCTACGCCGGCTGGGGCTTGACGGTCGACCGGTCCCGTTTTTCGAGACGGAGTCGATCACTTTGCGTCGAGGAACTTGCGGCGGGGACGCTGCTTCTCTACCCGCGTTACGTCGATCCGCGCACCCGGCTGCCTTGTGGGCCGGAAGTGTTGATTGACCGGCTTGCCGACCACGCCCTGTGGCGACCGACGCTGCTGATGCGCCTGCGCCGCCTGCAAGGTCGAGCGCGCCGCCTCCGCCCCACCGGGTCGAACGAGCGGGACGGCCGCACGATCGAAGGAGTGGCCGATGCCTGACACCCTGGGCCTGGACATGACCCCGGTCCGCCAGCACCCGGCCCGTCCGGCGACGCGCAACGTCCTGCTGCTGCAGGGGTTGATGGGGCCGTTCTTCCGGCGCATCGGCCAGGCACTGCGTCGCGACGGCTACGGCGTGTTCAAGGTCAACTTCAACGGCGGCGACCGGCTGTTCTGGGGCCTGCCGGGCGGGATCGACTTCACCGGCCCCATCGCCGACTGGCCGGACGCCCTAGCGGCGATCCTGGCGCGGCACCGGATCACCGACGTGCTGCTGTTCGGCGACTGCCGGCCGCTGCACCAGGCCGCCACCGCCGTATGCGCGCGGATGCACATCCCGGTGCACGTGTTCGAGGAGGGCTACCTGCGGCCCGACTGGGTGACGCTGGAGCTCGGCGGCGTGAACGGGCATTCCACCCTGCCGCGGGACCCCGAATACTATCGCACCGAAGCGGCGCGACTGCCGCCGGCGGCCGAGAACCCGCCGGTACCGTCCTCCTTCAGGACGCGGGCGCTGCAGGGCATCGCCTACAACGCCGCCGACCTGCTGACCCGCTGGCGCTACCGGCACTGGGACAGCTACCGGCCCTGGCATCCGCTGACCGAGGGCATCGGCTGGCTGCGCAAGCTGTCGCGCCGCCGCGCAGCAGGCCGGCGCACCGCCGACACGCTGGAAGCCATCGCCGCCTCGGGCCTGCCCTACATGCTGTTCCCGCTGCAGCTCGACGCCGACGCGCAGGTGCGCCTGCATTCGCCGTTCAGCGGCATGGCGGAGGCGATCCGGCACGTGATCGCGTCGTTCGCCGCCAACGCGCCGGACGACCTGCTGCTGGTGATCAAGGAACATCCGCTGGACAACGGGGTGCGCGACTGGCGCGGCGAGGTGGCGATGCAGGCCGCCGCCCACGGGGTCGCCGGACGCGTGCACTACCTGGAGTCCGGCGACATCGCCCTGCTGGTGCAGCCGGCGCGAGGGCTCGTCACCATCAACAGCACCACCGGCACGCTGGCCCTGGCCGGCGGGGTGCCGGTCATCACCCTCGGCCAGGCGGTATATGACATCTCCGATATCACCTTCGGCGGCCCGCTCGAAGCCTTCTGGGCGAACCCCGGCCGTCCGGACGCGGCGACCTTTGCCGCGTATCGCCGGGTGCTGATCGAGCGCTGCCTGGTCGCCGGCGGCTTCTTCTCGGGCCCGGCCCTGGACAAGCTGGTGGCCGGCGCGGTCGCGCGGCTGGAAGCGCACAGCCCGCTCGACTTCGCCGCCGCCTCGCGCGCCGCCCAGGCCAGCCGGCAAAGGATGCCGCCGGAACACGCGCTTCTCCCTGCCCTCCGTCGGTGAACGCGATCGGCCGCCACGGCCTGCGGCCCTTCCTGACCCTGGACCTGTCGCGGCTGTTGTCGCGTGCCGGCGCCGCGGTGCCGACCGGGATCGACCGGGTCGAGCTCGCCTACGCCGAGTACCTCCTGGCGCATGCACCGGAGCGCACCGAGTTCGTCGCCCTGCATCCGCTCGGCCGCTTCGGCACCCTGCCGCAGGCGGCCACCGCGCGCTTCGTGGAGGCGCTTTCCGCACGCTGGGATGCGGGCGCCGCCGACGACGGCAGCGCTGCCCGTCTCGGCCGCCGCCTGCTGCACGGGCTGATGCTGCCACGCGCGGATCGTGGCGCGGTGCAGCCCGGGCCGCGCGATGCCGTCTACCTGCTGCTGTCGCACCACCACCTGAACCGCCCGGCTGTGGTGGCCGACACCGTCGCCCGGCGCCGTGCCGCGTTCGTGCCGATGGTGCACGACCTGATCCCGCTGCAGTTCCCCGAATACTGCCGGGCGCAGGAGGCGGCGAAGCACGCGAGCCGGATCGACACCGTGTGCCGGCTCGCCGACGCGGTGCTGGTGCCGTCGCAGGCGGTGCGGCAGTCGCTGCTGCCCTACCTCCTGCGCGCCGGGCGGCCGCACGTGCCGGTCTGGCCGGTGCCGCACGGGGTGCACCTGCGTGCGCTGCCGCAGCCGGACCCTCCGGTCGGCACCTCCGCCGGGCCGCCGGCCCATCCCTATTTCGTCTGCCTCGGCACCATCGAGGGACGCAAGAACCACCTGCTCCTGCTCACGATCTGGCGCAGGCTGGTGGAGGAGCAGGGCGCGCGGGCGCCGCATCTGGTGCTGATCGGCAAGCGCGGCTGGAAGAACGAGCAGGTCCTCGACCTCATCGAGCGCTGCCCGCCCCTGCAGCGGGTGGTCACCGAGCACAACGCCCTGCCCGACCAGGACGTGGCGCGGCTGCTGAAGGGCGCGCGGGCGCTGCTGTTCCCGTCCTTTGGCGAGGGCTACGGCCTGCCCCTGGCGGAAGCGCTGTCGCTCGGCGTGCCGGCGATCTGCTCCGACATCCCGGTGTTCCGCGAGGTGGGCGGCGGCGTACCGGCACACCTCGATCCGCTGGACGGCCTCGGCTGGATGCAGACCATCAAGGCGTTCGTCGGTGACGACCCGCACCGTGTCGGGCAGTGCACGGCCTTGCGGCACTGGTCGGCGCCGGGATGGACCGACAGCGTGTCGGCAGCCATGCGCCTCATCGACCAGGCCGGCATCGCCAACGGCGATGCTTGCCTCCAAGCGCCGGCCTCGTGAGCCCGAGGAGCCGGCAGGCCCGTGATCATCACGCAGGCTTGTTGTCGCGGCGGGCCGTAGGCGCTGCAGCGCGGCACTCCTGCCGGGCCCGTCGCGCGCGCCGCCGGTTCGTCCCGGCAGCGGCATCACGGCCTGATGGTGAACCCTGCCAAACCATGCCGATCGGATGAAGTCACAAGCCGCGACCCTCCTCGACAAGGGGTATCCGACCCCGGTTGATCGGCCGCGTTTTGATGTTGCGTCCGCACACGTGATCGGGCAATGCAACGCCAATGGATGGGCTCAATCTTCCCGACGAAGGGGTAGCCGCTCTGTTCCGGCGTCGCCCCCGGCGACGCGGCTTCAGCAGCGGGCCCAGGCTCCGGCGCTCCATGCCGTTCCTGCTCTTCGTCATGCTGCCGACCCTTCTGGCGGGGATCTACTACTTCGGCATCGCCGCGCCCCAATACGTGTCGGAAGCCCATTTCGTGGTGCGTGGCCAGGGCAGCCAGCCTTCAGGCATGCTGTCCAGCCTGTTGCTGAGCGGCGGCGGCGGCAGCGCAAGCGAGGACACCTATGCCGTCGAGGACTACGTCATGTCCCGCGACGCGGCGCAGGAGATGCTGCGGACCCAGTCGCTCAAGACGGTGTTCGACCGGCCGGAAGGTGACCGCCTGGCCCGCTTCCCGAACCCGTTCGGCCGCAACACCTTCGAGCACTTCTTCCACTACTACCAGAACCACGTGACTGCCGAGCTGGACAGCACCACGTCGATCTCCACCCTCACCGTCCGCACGTTTCGTGCCGCCGACTCGCAGCGGATCGCCGTCGCGCTGCTCGCCTCCGGCGAGCGCCTGGTCAACCGGATGAACGCGCGCCAGCGCGAGAACATGATCAGCAGCGCGGCACGCGAGGTGGACGAGGCCGAGGACCGGCTGCGTGGGGTGGCGGCGCAGATGGCGGACTACCGCAACCGCGAAGCGCTGCTCGACCCGCTGAAGCAGTCCGTGCCGATGATGAAGGACATCAGCGACCTCCAGACCATGCTGACGACGACGCAGGTGCAGATCGCCCAGCTTCGCACCTCCGCCCCGAACAGCCCGCTGATCCCGGTCTACGAGCGCCGGACCGCCGCGCTGAAGCAGCAGATCGTCCAGTCCGCACGCGGCATCACCGGGTCCGACCAGTCGCTGGTGCCGAAGATCACCGTCTATGACGACCTGACCATTCAGCGCGACCTCGCCGAGAAGCAGCTGACGGCGGCGGCCGCTGCGCTCGGCACCGCCAAGGCACAGGCCGACCGGCAGGCGCTCTGGCTGGAGCAGATCACGGCGCCGAACCTCGCCGACTACCCGGTCTATCCGCGCTCGGCTGTTTCGGTGCTGGTCGTGTTCGCCAGCCTCCTCGGCTTGTACCTGATTGCGCGCCTGGTGATCAGCGGCGCCCGCGAGCACAAGATCGTCTGAGCCTGCCGCTGCTGCGTGCCCGGGCTTCGGGCGCGAGCCGACCCGTCGTTACGCGGCGGCGGCTTCGAGACCAGCCCCGACCGCCTCCTCGTCGCACGCGGTCCCGTTCACCTTGGGTGCTGGATCCAGGCCTGCAACGCCGAACAAGCGAAACACGTCGACCCGTCGGCGGGTAGGCGAGGTTCTCGATCTTGCGCCAGATGGCACAGCGCGGGCGGAGGACGATGCCGGCCGGCTGGCGAGCCCGGTCGGGGGTCAAGGCCAGGAGGCACGCTCGATCCATTTGTATGACAATGCAGATCGAGGCTTATGCTGCGCTGCACACTGCCGATCCGCCTCGATAGCCATATTCTACTTGCACATCATGGTTTTCTCATAGCATCTGTCTTCTAATGCCGGCTCCCGAGCGTGCCGGATGCCTTCAACCGAGATCATGCAACGTCGAGAAACACGAAGGACTCCACGTCATGACGCAGTGGGTGTATGGCTTCGGTTCTGTGCGCAACGAGGGCCGCGCGGACATGCGCGACCTGCTGGGCGGCAAGGGCGCGAACCTGGCGGAGATGGCGGGCATCGGCCTGCCGGTGCCGCCCGGCTTCACCATCACCACCGAGCTGTGCACCGAGTTCTACCGCAACGCGCGCGCCTACCCGCCTGATCTCCGGGGCCAGGTCGAGGCGGCGCTGTCGGCGGTCGAGCAGGCGGTCGGCCTGCGCTTCGGCGATGCCGCGCGGCCGCTGCTGGTGTCGGTGCGCTCGGGTGCCCGCGTGTCGATGCCCGGTATGATGGACACGGTGCTCAACCTCGGCCTCAACGACCAAACCGTTGCCGGGCTCCAAGCCTCCTCCGGCGACGCCCGCTTCGCCTGGGACAGCTACCGGCGCTTCGTGCAGATGTATGGCTCGGTGGTGCTGGGCGTCTCGCACCACCGGTTCGAGGAGATCATCGAGGACCACAAGAACGAGCTCGGCGTGTACGAGGACACCGCACTCGACGCCGCGACCTGGGCCGAGGTGGTCGAGGGCTACAAGGACCTGGTGCTGCGCGACACCGGCAGCCCGTTCCCGCAGTCGCCCGTCGACCAGCTCTGGGGGGCGATCAGCGCCGTGTTCGGCTCCTGGATGAACCCGCGCGCCAACACCTACCGCCGGCTGCACGACATCCCGGCCGACTGGGGCACCGCGGTCAACGTCCAGGCCATGGTGTTCGGCAACATGGGCGCCGACTGCGCCACCGGCGTGTGCTTCACCCGCGACCCGTCCACCGGCGAGAACGTGTTCTACGGCGAGTACCTGGTGAACGCCCAGGGCGAGGACGTGGTCGCCGGCATACGCACCCCGCAGCCGATGTCGCGGGCCCGCGCCAAGCCGGGCGAGCTGTCGATGGAGGCGGCGCTGCCGGAGGCCTACGCCGAGCTGCTGCGGGTGCGCGACACGCTGGAGCGGCACTACCGCGACATGCAGGACATCGAGTTCACGGTGCAGCAGAACACGCTCTACATGCTGCAAACGCGCTCGGGCAAGCGCACCGCCGCAGCGGCGCTCCGCATCGCCATCGAGATGGCGCAGGACGGGCTGATCAGCCGCGAGGAGGCGATCGGGCGCATCGCCCCCGCCTCGCTCGACCAGCTGCTGCACCCGACGCTGGACCCCAAGGCGCAGCGCACCGCGTTGTCGCGCGGGCTGCCCGCCTCGCCCGGCGCCGCCGGCGGCGCCATCGTGTTCTCCGCCGACGAGGTCGAGAGCCGCGCCGCCAAGGGCGAGGACGTGATCCTGGTCCGCATCGAAACCTCGCCGGAGGACGTGCACGGCATGCACGCCGCCCGCGGCGTGCTCACCACCCGCGGCGGCATGACCAGCCACGCCGCGGTGGTGGCGCGCGGCATGGGCCGCGCCTGCGTCGCCGGCGCCGGCGGCCTGCGCGTCGACTACCAGGCGCAGACCCTGTCCGCCGGCGGCCACGTGCTCAGGGCCGGCGACTGGATCACCCTCGACGGCTCCACCGGCGAGGTGTTCGCCGGCCACGTTCCCACGGTGCAACCGACGCTGTCCGGTGACTTCTCCACCCTGATGGGCTGGGCCGACCAGGTCCGCCGGCTCCGGGTGCGGGCCAACGCCGAAACCCCCGCCGACGCCGCCACCGCCGCCCGGTTCGGCGCCGAGGGCATCGGCCTGTGCCGCACCGAGCACATGTTCTTCGCGCCGGAGCGCATCGGCGTGGTGCGCCGCATGATCATGGCCGAGGACGCCGCCGCCCGGGCCCGCGCGCTCGACACCCTGCTGCCGTTCCAGCGCGACGACTTCGCCGCCCTGTTCCGCATCATGGCCGGCCTGCCGGTCACCATCCGCCTGCTCGACCCGCCGCTGCACGAGTTCCTGCC
>CAXUEL010000096.1:0-11826 GCA_964249915.1 uncultured Acetobacteraceae bacterium
CTGGGAAGCCACAAAGCCCAAACCCAACGGCCTCACGCATTCTCAAACGGGCACTAAGGTATTCTTCAATGCCGGGATTTTGTTCAATTAATGCCTCGCGTTGATCAGCTGGTATGACGAAAGTTCCTCCGTCATAAAGCTTTACTCCTTCACTATATTTTATGGTGCGACTGAGTCTTTTAGCCGTAGATAGATCAACGTACGCCGTTAAGAGGCTTGTTATGCTGGAGACGTTGATCCCATTCAGGTCTCGCTGTCCGGCATACGACCCTCGGATAATATGTATTTGGCTAACGATGACAGATGCCTCTCCTGGCCATTTGAAATTTGTCCGTGCGCGGTAGATTATGGCGTCTTGAGCGAGAAGATATTCAAGCCCAACTTTCCGAGTAGCTGTCTCTGAGATCGTGTTGGTCGCCAAGAGGCCGATAGCCGCACCTTCTCTGATTAGAGAGAACGCTCGGCGAAAGAAATACGCGCACAAATCAGCGGCGCCAATAGAGTCCTCGTTAATTTCCTTTAGATACTCACAATAAGTCGGTCCTAGCGCCGTCGGCATCTGCTTCCCTCCCAGAAAGGGAGGGTTGCCTATGACTGCGTCAAATCCGGCGCCTGAACCGACGAATACCTCCGGAAACTCAATTTCCCAGTGGAACGGTCTGAACGAACGCGCACCCTGAGCAAATGCTGCGGCTGCTTCGGCCACACGCGGCCATGACTGCTCGGGCGCCAGACTTGCCATGACCCCGAGCCGTACGCGCGCCTGCTCTCGCCCCCGGGGCTTGTCCGCACCAAAGAACGCCGCGAGTGCGGCGTCACCGAGCAACCGGACCTGCTGCGCGAGGCCCTCGACATGTCGGAACCGCTGCTCCTGTATTGCCCGTGCCACGTCATCCGGCGCCTCCCGAATGGCGCGGCGGCCTTCGGTCACCTGGGTGATGCGATCCCGCAGGAAGCCGTCAAAGGGCGCAACGTCAGACTGACTGTCCTGCCAGCGCAGTCCCGCGATTTGTCGGGCGGTCAGCCCGACAAGGCTGTCCCCGCTCTTGAGTGCGTGGTCGAGGAAGGTGAACTCGTGGTCACGGGCTAGCGTCGCCAGCCACAGCGACAGGCGGGCGAGGTCGGCGGCCAGCGGGTTACGGTCCACGCCGTAAAGACACCGCTGGGCGACGAGACGCCGCGCCAGCAAATCCTCGTCCTCGTCCTCAGCGATTGACGGCCGCGTGCCCGAATGCTGTGCCCAGGCTGCGACGAGCCGCGCTGAGAGCTGGCGACATGCCTCGACAAGGAAGGCGCCGCTGCCCATGGCGGGGTCGCAGACCTTCAGCGCCAGCACTTGCTCTGGCCTCGCATCCGGCCCAAGTCGGGCGAAGGCGGGCTCTAGGGCGTGGCGTACGATGGGCTCGGTCAGGCTGCGCGGGGTGTAGTGGCTTCCGGTGCGTCGCCGCTCGTCAGTGGGCTGCAGCAGAGGCGTGCCGGCAGGCACCGGGCCGTGCGGGCTGCCGCGCTCGTCCACGATTGGCCGCAACGCCTCGGCGAGGGCCGAGGCGTCGGAAGCGGCAGCTAGGGCGGTGGCGACGCGGGCCGGAAGCTGGCCGCTACGATCCGCCTCCTCTTTGAGGAATTTCTCACGTTCCTTGCCCCGTTTGCCCGCCAAAGCCGCGAGGTCCACGAAAACGGGCGTGCGATTATTCTTGCCCGCCTTCATGGCGAGCGCCGGCCCTGGCATTGCCAGGATAGTGAAGCCCATAACCGTCTCGTACACGCTGCCGATGTGCTGCACGTCGAGCGTGCGGTAAGACAGCTTCTCCCCATCCAGTACCAGAAGCCCATCCAGCACGCGCAACACGCAGCCATCGGTCACGTGCGGTGGCGCTGGCCGGTCGTCGCCGTTGTCCCGCCCCTCGAGGAAGGGAAAGGCGTCCGGATCGAACAGCTTGCCGCCACGGCTGCGAATCCAGCCGGTGCCGTCGCCTCCATGCACGAGCCGGAAGAGCGCGAGCAGACGCCCCCAGGCGCCGCGCCGTTCCTCCATTGTATCCGGGTGGCCTGCTCGGTCCGCGAGGAGCTTGGCGTGCAGCGACCGGACGCCGTAACCCTCCTGATACAAGGCTTGGGCGGGACCGTCGGCGCGCGAGGGAAGCAGGTTTCGATCTTCTCCGTAGAGCAGAAAGATCAGCCGCAGCAGGACGGTCAGCAGCCCCTCATACAGATGCGCGGGGCGCTGGGCCGCGAGACGTTCCACCCGCTCGCGGTCGGCGGCATGCAGGCCACGCAGCAGCTCGTGCAGAGCGCCGAGGACCTGGGTCGCAAGCTTTGCCGATATCTCCGCCTGCGCTTCCCGGCTGGCGTGCAGCAGGTTTGGCAGCCGGCGCTCGCGCCCGTCGGTGAACAGACGGGTGGCGTTCAGCAGCAGCTTAAGGCCGCCTAGCATCGGTCGGCCGCCGACCGTGGCGAGCTCGCGCAGCGGGAACGCGGCCCAGCCGCTGGTCTCGCCTCGTGGGGCATAGACGAAGCGGACGTGGGTGTCGGTGAGCAGGAGACCGATGGGAATGGCGGTCTCGCGCAGCAGACGTTCCAGCCGCTGGTGCGGCGTCGCCTCCCAACCGGCCAGAGCGCCACGGGCGTCGGGATCGATGCCGGGCGCCTCGATGCGCACCAGCATCTGCCAGCCGCCATCCGGCTCGCGCACGGCCCAGGTGGGGACAAGGGCGGTATCGGCCTCCGGCACCTCGGCAGAGAGCTCGTCCGGGAGCTCGGGGCCGCCAGGCGCGCCGGCGACGAAGGTAGGCTGCCAGCCGAGAATAGCGGCGAAGAAGGCCCATGGGTCCGGCAGGGAAGGCTTGTCCGGGTCTTCGGCCAGGAACTCGGCCACGGCATCGCCGTCAACGCGTAGTTGCTCCTGCGGCGTGAGACCGAAGCGGTCCAACACAGAAGGGGCGACGACGAGACCGGTCGGCTGGACGTAGCCAAGCCATTCGAGGTTTGGGTCAGCGGCGGCCACGTCTAGTTGCTCCCAGGCCAAAGGTAGAGAAGCCCGACGACTCCGACACGATCGGCGCGGACGCTGTAGGCCTCGCGCAAGCGGGCGGGCTCGGTGTCGAGTTGCGCTTGAAGGTCCGTGAGCTTGCGGCGCCAGTGCAGGCGGTCGCGGCGCCGTTGCGCCGCCTCGTCGGCACCAAATAGGTCGAGCTGCATATCCTCTGGTTTCGCCTCGCCTTCGGCCACCTGCTTGAGCTGAGCGGCGATGAGATCGCCGAGGTCCGCCGCCTCGCGTTCGCCGCGCTCGGAAAGACTCTTCGCGGCGTCCTCGCGTGCCTCGGCGGCATGGCGGCGGAGTTCGGGTTCGAGGTCCGCCGCATCCTTGGCGGCCCAGGCGCGGATGCGATCCATGGCGCCGGCGGGCGGGCGGCGCGGATGACGCAGCGCGGCCTCGACCTGCGCCATCGTGGTTTCCTCGCCCCTTGTGCCAAAGGGCTTCAAGGGTGTCGTGCCGCGGCCGGCCTCGATCCAAGGCGCAGTGACGATGACCATCTCCTCGTGGAGTCGCGCCGCCCCTGGCCCGTACAGGGCGAGCCGGCCCAGCAGCACGACGCGCGGCTGCGCGCCGGGGCCGAGTACAACGCAGGCGCGCGACAATCCGGCCTGGAAGCCCTGTGACAGGAACCGCCCCAGGAGTCGCCGAACGAGCCGGTGCTCCAGGTGAAGTTGCATGACACCCTCAGCGTCGGCGCCCTCGGTGGTGACGGCAGGCTGAAAGGACAACTCCCGCAAGGGTGCCGCCGCACGCCACTCCTTCACCGTCCGGTCGCGCCGGTTCCGTCGGCGGATGCGGAGCGTGTCGAGCGCCTCGGGCCAGCCGGACGTGGCAAAGGCGGGATTTGAGGAGTCGAGGTGGAACAAGGGCGTGCCTTCCACCTCATTGACCGGAGCCCCGAGTGGGGCGTGGGCTCGCCCCAGGGCGGTAGCGACGACGGACCGGAGTTCCTCGGGATCCACGCCAACACGCTCGCGGGATTGCTCCAAGTGCTTGCGGAGATCGTCCAGCTCCCGGGCTTGCCGGGCACGGCGGCGCTCGGTGTCGTCGTCCATCTCTTCCTGCGCCCGACGCACTAAAGGGTCGGCGCCCTCCGCCTCGACCTCCCGAGCCTGGCGGGCGGCCGCGACGATACCTTCGCGGGCGAGCTGATCGGTGAGACGGGCAGCGATTACCTGGCCCGCGGAGCCGAGCTGGTCGCGTATGCGCTCAGTTTTTTCGACAAGTGCCTTGAGGACAAGGTCCTCCTCGCGTTGAGCATATATGAAGTAGCGGCACCACACCTCGGGAGAGGGCTGGAGCTTCCTGTCGATGCGGCCGTTGCGTTGTTCCAGGCGGACCGGGTTCCAGGGCAGATCGAAATGGACAAGGTCGTGGCAGCGAGACTGGAGGTTGATGCCTTCCCGCGCCGCGTCAGTGCAGAGCAGAATCCGTAGTGGGTCGGACGCCGGATCTGCGTTGAAGCGCCGCTTCAGCTCCTCTCGGGCATCAAGCGGTGTGACGCCAGTGAAGGTGGCGAGGCGGCCCTCCGGATCGAGGTCGTCCAAACACTCGAGCAACCGGCGTTCAACCCAACGACGAGTTGCCTCCCACTCGGTAAAGACGACTAGGCGGCGGGTGTTCCAGGCTCCACCGGTTGTCATGTGGGTGCGTACCCAATCCGCAAGCCAACGCATCCGGGCGTCGGGCCGGCGTGCTGCCTCAAGGGCTAGATCGAGCATCACACGAGCGGCGGCGCGGTCGGCCACGGGAGCTGCGAAGACAGCAGCGGCCTCAGAGCGCGCGGCTTCCTCGTGCTCCAGCGTTGTCAGGCTCGCCTCCTCATCCTCCGGTTCCTCATCCTGCGCTTCAGCCGGCCCGAGGGCGAAGGATGCCGCGACGGTGCTGGAGGCCTGACGCCGGTCGAGGCCCGCGATATGAACTTTCAAGGTGTCAGCGAAGGCCTGAGGAGAGGAGAGAAGCCGCTGCTGAAGTCCGACGAACGCAAGGCGGGCCAGCCCTGCCTCGTGGGGCGGAAGTGCTTGGGCGCGCGCGCGCAGCCCTTCCCCATAAGCTGCCAGCATCCGCGGTAGCCGGAGATCGGGTGCGTCGCGGGGCAACCCTTCCAGGACGATCGGCTCAATGTTCCGCTTGGGAAAACGCTCGCCAAAATAGCGGAGATCCGACTTCAGCCGGCGGACCATGACGGGTTCCAACTGACGCGGCGTGACCGGAAAACCGCGTGTGAAGCGCTGAGGATCAAGGATTTCGAGCAGGCTTGAAAACGAGTTGCTGTGGCCGTTGTGCGGAGTCGCGCTAAGGAATAGGCGGTGCTCGAAACGACCTGCCAGATCACGGACGGCCTTGGTGAACTGGCTGTCCACCGCATAGCGGGCGGCGCTGGCCGGGGCGGTGTGATGAGCCTCATCGAGGATGAGCATCGCCTTGGGCCGGAAGCCGCGCAGTGCGTCGCGTAGGCCGCTCGCGTAGGTGTCGTCTGCGAGGAGCGAGTGGGAGATGATAAAGTACGACCCTGCCGCCCAGGGGTTTGCGCCGAAGCCACGATCCCTCCGCAGCAGCGCAAGGTACTCGCGGTCCACGATCGTGAACGGCAGGCCAAACTTGGCTTCCAGCTCGTCCTGCCATTGGCGCACCATGCCCGCTGGTGCGGCAACGACCGCGAAATCGACCCTCCGGCGCAGCAGCATCTCTCGGAGGACGAGGCCCGCCTCGACCGTCTTGCCCGCACCGACGTCATCAGCGATCAGCAGGTTGACGCGAGGGAGACGCAGCGCCTTGCGGAGAGGGAGAAGCTGGTAGGCGTCTAGACGGATGCCAGCCCGAAAAGGTGCCTGGAAAAGATCACGATCCGTAGCGGTTGCCGTGCCCCATCGGATTGTCCGGAGGTAGGCGGCGAACACGGCCGGATCATCCGTGCCGCTTTGCGCTAAAGCTTCCCACCCCTCGTCCTCAAGTCGCTCCGCGTCCAATTCGGCAGTCCAGACGACCTCTGCGGTCTCACCTTGAGCGTCGTCGTCAACACATGCGACGTGGAGCGCCGAAAGGCCCTCGCCCAGGTCGCGTTCGCCCTCAACGAGCCACCGCCGCCCGCGCAGGCGAACAAAGTCGCCCGACTGGATTCCATCGCTTACCACATAACGCTCCTACCAAGAGGGGAACGAAATTCCCGTACTGCGTCATCTGAGGCCGAAGGGCGGGTGGCCGCAATCTGGTCCTCTCATCTCGAAAGAAAGGGAAGCTATAGGTCGGGGTCGACACGTGGCTTCTGGCTACAGTGAGCAGATCACCGAGGCGACGAAGCCGATGAGCGGCACCTTTTCCGAGGTGGTGGCCGGTATGTTGCGCGGATTGATACCATCGATCGTCACAGCCTGGTCACCTGACCGGAAGCGCAATTCACCGTTCAGGTTGGCGAGGCCGCGAAACAGGGCGCGAAAGCCGTTGCCGTGGCTTGTGTCCTTTCCGTAGCGGGAAACTCCATCCTTCAACATCAGGTCGAGAGCGGCCCCATGGTCGGTTAGATGCGCGTAGTCGGTGCAACTCCGTAGGCTGCCGAGCACGCCACAGCCGCCGTCGCTTACCGCGAACTCGAACCGGCGGGCTGTGGCTCGGTAGGCCGCTAGCCCCGAGGCTGATGCCCCGGAATGGTCATAGACATTCCCTTATATCTCCTCAAACGCACCGACCAGTTGTGCTGCAAGTTTGCGCGGAAAGCCGACGGCTCCCGCAGCACGCTGCGCTTCGACCTTGAAACCGGTCTCTTCGGTTTGGGCCTCGCTGCCGTCTTCGGGCTGGGCGGGTCGCATCCGCAGAAAGCCTATATGCCGCTGGCGACACGCCCAGGTAGCGCATCCCTGTCCGAGCGCATCGCTCAGAGCGGCAACGTCGTCGAGCGCGAGCCACTTGGCCCGGCTTGGTGGAGGCAAAAGCCCAGAGACCGAGATCCGCGCGAGTTCTAAAATGGGGCCAAGGGCCTGCAGCCGGTAGGCGTGGTCGGGTAAAGGCGTAAGGCGGCCCCGCGCGGCCGCGAAACATAGGCCATCGAGCGCGGTAAAGGAGAAGGGCGCCGGTAAGCTCATACCGTTCCGGCAGTTCCACTGCGGACGCCGGCGGTAATCAAGTTTTCGATACGCATACGATTGATCAGAATGTTGCTCGCCAGCAGATCGTCGAGCGGCGCCCCGGGGTCGGTCGGTGCCGGCTGTGTCCGGATGGAGATGGCGTCCTTCAGGATCGCCTGCCGCCGCTTCACGGCCCAAATGAAGGAGTCGGTTTCGAGCACCGTCACGCCGGTAAAGGTTGCAGCGAAGCGAGCGACCAGATCTGCGGCGCCGCGGATGACAAGATGGAGGGGGCGTCCGACATCGCGACCGAGGCCGCACAGCCAATCAGCATGTCTTTCCAGTCGCATTGGCCAGCCGGTTCCAGTGGTAAACTCGTAGGCGATGTGGGTGATCTCATCGCGTGCGGTGATGAATTCTGCCCAGCGCTTGAAGTCGCGGTCCGTGCGACCGTTGACGTGCAGCGCCGTCGGCATCCCCTCTCCGATCATCTCGGCATAAACTAGGCCAATCCGCTTTATGGCGTAGAGGTCATCCCAGCGCGGCGCGTTCACGGTAACGCTGTAATTGGGCGTCGTCATGAGCCCGATACCGGTAGCGCGCAGTGTACGGATAAAGGCTGCCCGCGCGGGCATGCCGAGTTCCCACCAGCGCTCGATGGCATCATCTTCGCCAATGCCGGTGACCAGCAGTTCGGTATCGGGTGCAAGCCTGTATCCGTCCCGCAGCGCGTCGCTGGAGATAAACCGTGCGGCACCAGTGCGACGACTGAACATGGTGCAGAGCGAGAGCGCTGCGAAGCCAGGCAATGCGGCACCCGAACGGCTACTCGCGTGAAAGATGATCGGCACGGCCTGCGGCAACGCGGGCGCTTCAAGGCGCTTTCCACGCGGCACATTGTCCAAAGTGAATTCGTTTACCTCGAGAACGCGGTCGGCATAGTCGGGGTTGGCGCGGCAAACCGACGCGCAAGTGGAGGGCTGGCTGCAACAATAGGTCAGGCAATTAAAGTAGGAGGCTGCAACACAGACGCCGCACAGCGCCTGCTCCGGGCAGCCTTGGCAGCCGAGCGCTGGTGGGTTGCGTTTCTCATCATGCCAAAGCTGGCGAGCGCGCCGGGGGGCATGCGATTGAGCCGACCCATTCGGCGGGGCGCGCATCAGCATGTGATCGTGATCTCCACCATGCCCGCCATGTCATGCACTTGGCTGACCATGCCGGAACGAATGTTACAATGCCGGCTAAGAATCTCGATGACAGCCGCTGGGGGACTGTCATTACGGGCGACTGGCGTAAGACAGCGCCGCGCCACAAGCGCGCCGCCCTCAATCTGGACGGTGACGTGCTCTCCGGCGGAGACGGTGGTGCCTTTGACCATATCGGCGGTGACGCCGCGGCCGCCTGACACTACTTCGCGTGTCATCATGTCCGGAGTGGCGGTCGTGACGCGCCCTTTATCCCAGCTACGACGAAGGGTGCCCTCAGCCCGTTGCAGGAAGTCGCTGCCCATAAGTTACGTCTCCTGCAAAACAGGGCTGTACCGCTTGGCGCGACCGTGGCTGACTTCGACGACCAGGCCCATGCCAGAGAGCACCGCCAGCCGGTTGTTCCAGGCGGTGCGGGAGACGGCCTCACGGCCGCCGTAGTCTCGCAACAATGTTCCGGCATCGGCTTCGCCAAGATTCATAACAAGTTCAAAAGTTTGCCGGTAATTGGGATCAAGTTCGCCAACGAGGTGCAAAGCGGTAATCCTGCCGGTATCAGACAGTGCGCAGGCGAGCATAGCTTCGCTCTGCCCGCGCAGCAGATAATCAAGCTCCTCCGCGACGCCTTCATCGGCGTTGGCAATTACCGGATATAAATTCGACCGGCGCATGCGAGTAGCGTCGCGAAAGCCCAAAACGCATTCGCGCAGGAAGCTAGATGTTGCCGCAGCAACATCTGCGAAATCGAGAAACACCGGCTCCGGTTCGCGCGGCTCGACCTCAGATGTTTCAAGCAGCTTGCGAAGCACGGACCTGCCGAAAGCCATTTTCGCCAGGACGTCCGAGCCGGCGACCGCTGTCATCAAAATCTTCTTCATATTCTTTGCCAATGTCACTGACCACGCTGACATAGCGGTAAGGCCGATGCTTTTCAAGGTTAAATCTGCCGTCGGCGAGAATTACCAGGCGTGCTGGCTTAAAGCGGGAGACTGCACTTTAGGCTAACGCCCGGAGCGGCCTAGCGGGCGTCTCTGCCTATACGGGTGACGATCGCGCGCGAGAGGGAAGAGCACCATTCGCCGCAGACGCGGCGTAGCAGGGCTGAGGGGCTTTGCCCCTTCTCTCCCCCAAAGCGCCTTCCACCCAGCTTCCTCTGTCAGCGCTGCGCTTCGGCTCCGTGCAATAGCGTCCCAACGAAGCCGCTTTCCCCCCTCCCCGCCCCACCGCTCGCGCGGCCCCGGGAAGCAGCGAGGCGCTGCTTCCCGGCAACGAAAGGGTAAAAGCGATGACCACCAACACTGCCACCACCACCACGACCGACATCAGCCTTGCCAAGCTGATCCCCTGCCCTGCCAACGTCTGGCGCACAGGGACTAGTTCGGGCATCGAGGCACTGGCCGCACATGGATTGCTGCAATCGCTTGTGGTCTGGCCGAAGCTGGACAGTGAAGGGCCGACCGACGAGCGACCGTTACGAGGTTGTCGCCGGCGGGCGCAGGTTGGCCGTCCTGAAACTGCTGGCCAAGCGGAAGCGGATCACGAAAGGCACCGCTAGCCCCTGCCGCGTGCTGGACGCAGACGTTGTCGACGGGACCGAGGCAAGCCTGGCCGAGAACATCGTGCGCCAGGACATGCACTCGGCCGACTAGTTCACCGCGTTCCACGCTCTGCACCAGGACGGCATCGGCATCGAGGACATCGCGGCCTGGTTCGGGTGTCCGCGCACACAGTGCGGCAGCGGCCGCGACTGGCGGGCGCTCCACCATTCCCCACAACTCACGTTACATACGATAATGTCCTTTATCATTCGTAGTTTGACGCCAAACCGACTCTGCCTTTAAAACGAGCTATGTTCCCTGCCGTGGCCAACGACCCGGTCCTCGCCCAGCTTCGTATGGTCCTCACCGGCCTCTACGGGTCGCGCCTGGATCGCGTCCTGCTGTTCGGCTCCCGCGCCCGCGGCGATGCCCAGCTCCAGTCTGACTACGACGTCGCCGTGTTCCTTGAGCCGCTGGGCGACCGGTGGACGGAACTCGACCGGCTGGCAGACCTGCGCGTGCGCTTCCTCGACGAGATGGGCGCCTTCATCGACGCCAAGCCCTATCCCGCAGGCACCTATCGCGACGCCACGCCGCTGATGCACGAGATCCGACGCGAAGGCCTGGAGCTGTGACCGAGGAAGCCAGGATGTTCCTGGCGAAGGCCGCCAAGCTGCTGAGCGAGGCGGAGACGATGCTGTCGGTCAACCTGAACGAGGCCGCCGGCCGGTCTGCGTACCTCGCGGGCTTCCATGCGGCGCAAGCGCTGATCTTCGAGCGTTTGGGCAAGGTCCTGAAGACGCATGCCGGCGTGCATGCAGAGTTCCTACGTCTGACCAGGGATGATACCCGTCTCGATCCCGACCTGCGCGTTTTCCTGTCGCGGAGCTACAACCTCAAGGCCATCGCCGACTACGAGACCGATCCGGAAGCCGGCGTGACCCGGGCGCGTGCGGCAGACGCCATCGCGGCCGGACGCCACTTCGTGACCTGTGTCGAGAGTATGATCAGATGAACAGAAGCCGAGGCTCGGACGATACTCAACACCGGATCGAAGGCGCATCGCACGAGCCCGACAATGCCGTCCGCTGGCGCAGGCTCGAGCAGACCATGATGAAGGCTCGCAGCTGCTTCAGCAGCCTTCAGGCCGACGAGCTGCAGGCAATCGTCGACGAGGCAGTCACAGCGTCTTCCCGGGCTGCGGACCTGACCGGCTGATCGTCAGCACGGAACGTTGCCATGACCCTGCCGGCACTGCTTGGTCCGGCCGTGCCTATGCCGGCTCTGGTTGCGGCAGCGGACGAGCGCGCGCGCCTGCGCTTCTTGGAGTTCTTCGCCTCTGCGATCCGCAACCAGCACACCAGGCGTGCCTATCTGCACGCCGTCAGCGACTTCCTGGCTTGGTGCGAGGTGGTGGGCGTGGCGTCGATCACCGCGGTGCAGCCGCTGCACGTGGCGAGCTGGATCGAGCTGCAAACTCGGGCGCGATCGGCCCCCACCGTGAAGCTGCGCCTGGCGGCCATCCGTCACCTGTTCGACTGGCTGGTCACCGGCCAAGTGGTGCCGACCAACCCGGCCGCCTCGGTGCGCGGGCCGGCGCACAGCGTGCGCAAGGGCAAGACGCCGGTGCTGGATCCGCTCGAGGCCCGGCAGCTGCTCGACAGCATCGACGTCGGCACGCCGATCGGGCTGCGGGACCGGGCGCTGATCGGGCTCATGGTCTACAGCTTCGCACGGATCGGGGCGGCGTTGGCCATGCGGGTGGAGGACGTCTTCATCCAGAACCGCAGGCTCTGGGTGCGGCTGCGCGAGAAGGGCGGCAAGCGGCACGAGATGCCCTGCCACCACACGCTCGAGGCCTACCTGCACGCCTACCTGGAGCAGACCGGGATCGCGCAGGACCCGAAGGGACCGCTGTTCCGGACCATCGGCCGCGGCACCGGGCGGCTGAGCCGCACCCCCCTGCCCCAGGCCAACGCCTACCT
>CAXUEL010000097.1:0-11816 GCA_964249915.1 uncultured Acetobacteraceae bacterium
ATTCCCAGTTCAAGAACATCATGCACCGCAAGGGCGCGCAGGACGCCCGCCGCGCCCGGCAGTTCGCCAAGGCGATCCGCGAGATCACCGTGGCGGCGCGCTCCGGCCTGCCCGATCCCACGTCCAACCCGCGCCTGCGCGCCGCGCTGTTGGCGGCGCAGAAGGTCAACATGCCCAAGGACACGGTGGAGCGGGCGATCAAGAAGGCGACCGGCGCCGGCGGCGGCGAGGACTACGTCGAGGTGCGCTACGAGGGCTACGGCCCGGCCGGCGTGGCGGTGATCGTGGAAGCGCTGACCGACAACCGCAACCGCACCGCTTCCGACGTGCGCGCCGCGTTCTCCAAGCACGGTGGCAGCCTGGGCGAGACCAACTCGGTGTCGTTCATGTTCACCAGGGTCGGGCTGGTGACCTATCCGGCGTCCACCGCCTCGGAGGACGACATGCTGGAAGCGGCGATCGAGGCCGGCGCCGACAACGTCGAGAGCAGTCCCGACGGCCATGAGGTCACCTGCGCGCCCGACAGCCTGTTCGCGGTGCGCGACGCGCTGGAAGCCCGCTTCGGCGCGCCGGACGCCGCCAAGATCGACTGGCGCCCCGGCACCGTGGTGACGCTGGACGAGGCGCGCGGCGCCAGCCTGCTCAAGCTGATCGACGCGCTCGACGACAACGACGACGTGCAGGCGGTCTACGCCAACTTCGACTTGCCCGACGCGGTGGCCGAACGCTTGTCGGCGTGAGCGCCACCCGCCTGCTCGGCATCGATCCGGGCTTGCGCTTCATGGGATGGGGCCTGATCGAGGTGGACGGCAACCGGTTGCGCCACCTGGCCGACGGGGTGATCGCCACCGACGGCGCCGACAGCGTGCCCGACCGCCTCAAGACGCTGCATGCCGGCCTGAACGCCCTGTTCGACGCCTGGGCGCCGAGCGAGGCGGCGGTCGAGGAAACCTACGTCAACCGCAGCGGATCCTCGACGCTCAAGCTCGGCTATGCCCGCGGCGTCGCCCTGCTGGCCCCAGCACTCGCCGGGATCGCAGTGTCGGAATATGGCGCCATGGAGGTCAAGCGCGCCGTGGTCGGCACCGGCGCCGCCACCAAGGACCAGGTCGAGATGATGGTCCGCCGCCTGCTGCCCGGGGCGACCATCAAGCGCGCCGACGCCGCCGACGCGCTGGCGGTGGCGATCTGCCACGCCCACCACCGCGCCAGCCGGCTGCGCATCGCCAGCGGCACCCGCATGGCCTGAGCCGAGCTGTCGCCTCCAGCCTCCGAAGGGGGCAGTCCGGCTGGGCAGCGCATGAGCAGGAGCAGCATGCTGGAACGGCATACAACCCTGGCCTTGATCGCGTTCCTGCCGCTGGCCGGATCGGCGACCGGGTCGCGCGCTGCCGCTGATCCGTGGTCGGGAACCTGGATCCTCGATCGCGGCCGCAGCACCTTGACCGGGCAGTCGATCGAGATCGGGCGGATGCGGACCGGCTACCATTTCGACTTCGGCGCCGTGCGCTTCGACATCGCCGACGACGGGCGCTTCTATCCGACCGTCCCCGGCCGGTCGACCAGCATCAGGCCGCTCGGTCCGTCGACCTGGCTGCGCATCCATCGCGCCAACGGCCGGGACTTCGAGCGCAGCATCCTGCGCGTCACGCCGGACCAGCGGACCCTGGTCATCGACTCCGACACCGTCGATCCGGAGGGCGGCACGCACCGGTCGCAGGATGTCGAGGACCGGGTCGGAACCGGGCAGGGGCTGGCCGGCACCTGGCGGAGCAGGACGGCCGGGATCAACGTGCCGGCGAGGATCGTCCTGAAGGTGCTGGATGACGGCCGGATCCGGATCGGCGCGCCGGAAGACGGCAACGACTTCGTCGTGATGCCCGGTGGGCCGGCTGCGGCCAACCAGGGACCGCGCGCCACATCCGATGCGCGCCTGGCGCTGCGTCGGGTGTCGGCACGCGAGCTGCGCTGGACGGTCACGCTGGCCGGCAGGCCGTTCCAGGACGGGATCGACACCCTGTCCGACCGAGGCGACCTGGTCGAGACCAGCTGGATGGACAAGCTCCCGGGCGAGAAGCAGCGCGCCGTCTACCATCGCCGGTAGGACCGGTCGCCATCGCCGTCTCAGGCCGTCCAGGCCGCGACCGCAGCACCCACCTCGCGCAGCGCCGCTTCCTGCGGCTCCAGCTCCAGGCCCGGCGCGTGGTAGTAGGCCGCCACGACCAGCGGCGCCCGGCCCGGCGGCCACGCCACCGCGTAGTCGTTGCACACCCCGTCCGAGGTGCCGCTGCGGTCGCACGCCGTCCAGCCGGGAAACCCCGCCCGCAGCCGGGTCCGCCCGGGCAAGTTCGCCGCCATCCAGCCGACCAGCAGCGTGCGGGACGCCGGCCTCAGCGCCGGCCCGAGCACCACCGTCCGCGCCAGCCCGGCGATGGCGCGCGGCGTGGTGCAGTCGGTGGTCAGGGAGTTCCGGACCAGCTCGTAGCTGTCGAACCGCGTCACGCCGTCGCCGAGCCGGCGCGCATAGGCGGTCAGCGCCGCCGGCCCGCCGACCCGCGCCAGCAGGAGGTTCGCCGCCGCGTTGTCGCTCCGCTCCAGGATCGCCTGGCACAGCCCGCCCACCGTCATCCTGCCTTGCGCCAGGTGGGCGGTCGTGACCGGTGACGTCGGCAGCAGGTCCTTCGCTCCGTACGACACCTCCCGCTCGAGCCCGTCGGCGCCGGCATCGACCCGCGACAGCACCAGGGCAGCGAGGATGCCCTTGAACGTGCTCTGCAGCGGGAAACGCTCGTCGGCGCGATGCGCCAGCGTCCGCCCGGTGCCGGTGTCGAGCACGAACACCCCGAGACGCCCGCCCCGCTTCCGCTCGATCCCCGCGACCGCGTCCTCCGTCACCGCGCGCGCCGGCGCCGCACCGGCCGCGATTGTTGCCGAGGCGCTCGCCACGAGCGCACGGCGGGTGAGGGCAGGGGTCATGCGGGTTCCTTCCGGAAACTGCGGCAGGGTCGGAGCCGCTTGTTCAGTGGCGGTGATAGGCGATCCGCCACATCAGGCCGTTCCCGTCCTCGGTGACCAGCAGCGCCCCGTCGTGGGCCACCGCGACCCCGACCGGCCTCGCCCACACGTCGTCGTTGTCGACCACCAGCCCGGTCATGAAGTCCTCGTAGACGCCGGCCGGCACCCCGGCGTGCAGCGGCACGCGGACGACCTTGTAGCCGGTGCGCCTCCTCCGGTTCCACGAGCCGTGCAGGGCGACGAACGCGTCCCCGTCGTACTCCGCGGGGAAGGCGGCGACGGCACCGCTCGGCGCCCCGTAGAACGTCATCGCCAGCGGTGCGGAATGCGGCTGGATCAGCACGTCCGGCACCGCCACGCGACCAAGCAGGTCCGGCCGTTCGCCCGCATGGCGCGGATCCTGGTTGGAGCCGACATAGTACCAGGGCCAGCCATAGAAGCCGCCCGCCCGAACCCGCGTGACGTAGTCTGGAACCAGGTTGTCTCCCATCCCGTCGCGCTCGTTGGTGGAGCACCAAAGGTCGCCGGTGACGGGATGGATCGCCAGGCCCACGCAGTTGCGCAGGCCGGTCGCGAAGACCTGCCGGTTGCCGCCGTCGGGATCGAAGGCCAGCACGTCGGCGCGTCCGGCTTCGTGTCCCCACGCCGCACCCGGACCGGTCTGCGCTTCCCACTGCCGGATCCCGTCCGGCGCCTTCCGATCCATCTCCTCGGCGTCGTTGGAGCCGGAGCCGACGGACACGAACATGCGCCGGCCGTCGGGGCTGAACCGGATGTCTCGGGTGGTATGGTAGCCGGTGCTGGCGGCCAGCCTGGCGACGATGGTGTCCGGCGCGCCCTCCGGCTTGAGGTCGCCGGAGCGATACGGAAAGCGGACCACCGAGTTGAGCGTCGCCACGTAGACCCAGCGCGGGTCCGGCCCCTGCGGATAGAAGGCGATCCCGAACGGTCCCTGGAGGCCGCTCGCGAACACCTCGTCGCGATCGGGATGTGACGCGCCGTCGGCCGCGCGGAGGACGCGTATCTTCCCGACCGCGGTTTCGGCGACGAAGATGTCGCCGTTCGGTGCGACGCGGACCAGTCGCGGGTAATCCAGGGTCGCGAACCGCTCCACCGTGTAGCCGGCCGGAACCCTGGGAACCAGGTTCCGCGGCGGGTCGACGACGGAGGGCGTGTTGCTGGCCGAGGGGCTGGCGAACGGCGCGGGCATGTCCTGCGGGCCGAGCTGCCGCCGCCGGCCCGGCGCGTCGTCGTGCCAGTCCCCATAGGCCTGTTGCCCGGTCAGGACCGGTTCCGGACCGCCACCGTCGCGGGCGTGGGCTGTCGAGGTGCCCAGCAGCGCAGCCACCACCGTCGCGGCCAGGGCGTGACGGGATCGCAGGACGTGCTGGGCGGCGGTCGTTCCGGGCATCGGCGACGTCCATCGGGAACCCGGACCCTGCGCCGTCCGGTGGGCGTTCGACAAGCACCCGGAGGCCGGTCTGCTGCCGTCCGCCGCACGTCGCGACGCGCGTTCCAGGACCGGCATCTTCCCTCCGGCGTCGTTGTGGACGACACGATGGAGCACGACCTGTTCCCGGTCCTGCGGCGTGGCGCTGCGATGCCATGGCAGGCGACGTCGATCGGTCATGCGATAAGGATCAAGCCACCATGTCCGATCTGCCCAGGCTGGAAATCTCGCGGCGCGGCGTCCTGGTCGGAAGTGCCGCGACCGCGGCCCTCGCGTCGTCCGCGGCCGCCGCCGACCCGGAACGCTCGCCTGCACCCGACGATCCTGCGTCGCTGGCGGTCGGCTTCGACGTCAACGGCGAACGGCGCGACCTGTCGCTCGATCCCCGCACCACCCTTCTCGACGCCCTGCGCGAGCATCTCCATCTCACCGGCACCAAGAAGGGATGCGACCACGGGCAGTGCGGCGCCTGCACGGTGCTGGTCAACGGGCTGCGGATCAACGCCTGCCTGAGCCTCGCCGTCATGCACGAAGGCGACGCGATCACCACGATCGAGGGACTGGGCACGCCGGACCACCTGCACCCGATGCAGGCGGCCTTCATCAGGCATGACGGCTACCAGTGCGGCTACTGCACGCCGGGGCAGATCTGCTCGGCGGTCGCGGTGCTTGACGAGATCAGGCGCGGCATCCCCAGCCACGTCTCGGCCAGCCTGACCGAGCACCCGCACGCCACCAACATGGAGATGCGCGAGCGGATGAGCGGCAACATCTGCCGCTGCGGCGCCTATTCCAACATCGCCGACGCCATGGCCGAGATCGCCGGGAGGACCGCATGAAGGCGTTCACCTACCGGCGCGCGACCTCGGACCGGGACGCCGCCGCGCAGGCCGCCGCGACGCCCGGCGCCAGGTTCATCGCCGGCGGCACCAACCTGCTCGACCTCATGAAGCTGCAGATCGAGACGCCGCCCCTGCTGATCGACGTGAACGGCCTCGGCTTCGACACCATCGCGGACACCGCCGACGGCGGGCTCAGGATCGGCGCGCTGGTGCGGAACACCGATCTCGCCGCCGACGGGCGCGTGCGGCGCGACTACGGCGTGCTGAGCCGGGCGCTGCTGGCGGGCGCCAGCGGACAGCTGCGCAACAAGGCGACCACCGCCGGCAACCTGCTCCAGCGCACCCGCTGCCCGTATTTCTACGACACCAACATGCCGTGCAACAAGCGCAGCCCCGGCGCCGGCTGCGCCGCCATCGACGGCCAGTCGCGCCAGCTCGGCGTCATCGGCACCAGTGCCGCCTGCATCGCGACGAACCCGTCCGACATGGCGGTGGCGATGCGGGTGCTGGACGCGACGGTCGAGACGATCGACGCGCAGGGACGGACCCGCGCCATCCCGATCGCCGAGTTCCACCGCCTGCCCGGGGACACCCCGCACATCGAGACCGCGCTGGCGCCGGGCGAGCTGATCACCGCGGTGACGCTGCCCAAGCCGCTTGGCGGCATCCACCTCTACGAGAAGGTGCGCGACCGCGCCTCCTATGCCTTCGCGATCGTCTCGGTGGCGGCGGTGATCCGGAAGGACGGCACCGGCCGGGTGGCACTCGGCGGCGTCGCCCACAAGCCATGGCGCCGCGAGGCAGCCGAGGCGTCGCTGCCCGAAGGGGCGGCCGCCGTCTCGAAGCAGCTGCTCGCCGGAGCCGAGCCCACGCCCGGGAACGCGTTCAAGCTGCCGTTGGTCGAGCGAACGCTCGCGGCGGCGATCTCCGAGGCCCGAACCGCATGAAGTTCGACACCCCCGCCGGGACGAACCCGATCGACCGCATGACGGTGATCGGCAAGCCGCACGACCGCATCGACGGGCCGCTGAAGACCACCGGCACCGCGCCTTACGCCTACGAGCACCACCACGACGTTGCCGATCCCGCCTATGGCTGGATCCTGGGATCCGCGATCGCCAGGGGACGGATCCGCTCGATCGACCTGCGCCAGGCGAAGGCCGCCCCCGGCGTGCTGGCCATCGTGACGGCGCGGGAGGCCGGCCGGCTCGGCAAGGGCCAGTTCAACACCGCCAGGCTGCTCGGCGGTCCGGAGATCGAGCACTACCACCAGGCGATCGCGGTGGTGGTCGCCGAAACCTTCGAGCAGGCACGCGCCGCAGCCGCGCTGATCGCGGTCGACTATGCGCCGGAGGACGGTCGCTTCGACCTCCTCGAGGCGCTCCGGACGGCGCCGCTCACCGGCGGCTCGAGCGACGAGGGCAGTTCCGCGCCCGCCGTGGACCGGGTCGGCCGGTTCGAGCAGGCCTTCGCCGATGCCCCGGTCAGGCTCGACCAGAGCTACACCACCCCCGACCAGAGCCACGCGATGATGGAGCCGCACGCCTCCATCGCCGCCTGGGACGGCGACCGGCTGACGATCTGGACCTCGAACCAGATGATCGACTGGGGGCGCGGCGACCTCGCCACCACGCTGGGCATGCCGAAGGACAAGATCCGCTTCCTGTCGCCGTTCGTCGGCGGCGGCTTCGGCGGCAAGCTGTTCCTCCGCGCCGATGCGGTCATGGCGGCGCTGGGAGCCAGGGCGGCGCGGCGGCCGGTCAAGGTGGCGCTGCCACGCCCCTTCATCATGAACAACACGACGCATCGGCCCGCAACGGTGCAGCGCATCCGGATGGGCGCCACCCATGATGGCGTCATCACCGCGATCGCCCACGAGAGCGGCTCCGGCGACCAGCCGCAGGGTCAGCCCGAGACCGCCACCAGCCCGACCAAGCTGCTCTACGCCGGCGCCAACCGGCTGACCTCGATGCGGCTCGCGGTGCTCGACCTGCCCGAGGGCAACGCCATGCGCGCGCCGGGCGAGGCGCCCGGCCTGATGGCGCTGGAGATCGCCATGGACGAGATGGCGGAGAAGCTCGGCATGGACCCGGTCGAGTTCCGGGCCAGGAACGACACCCAGGTCGATCCGGAGAAGCCGGGGCGGCCGTTCTCGCAGCGCGACCTCGTCGGCTGCCTGCGCGAGGGCGCCCGTCGCTTCGGCTGGAACGACCGCGACGCCGTGCCGGGCCGCGTGCGCGACGGCCGCTGGCTGGTCGGCATGGGCATGGCGACGGCGTTCCGCAACAACGTGAACCTCCCATCCGCCGCGCGCGTCCGGCTGGAGCGCGGCGGCGACGTCGTCGTCGAGACCGACATGACCGACATCGGCACCGGCAGCTACACCATCATCGCCCAGACCGCGGCCGAGATGATGGGCGTGCCGCTGGACCGGGTGGTGGTGAGGCTGGGCGACTCGGCCTTCCCGGTGTCATCCGGATCGGGCGGGCAGTTCGGCGCGAACAGCTCGACCTCCGGCGTCTACGCCGCCTGCGTGAAGCTGCGTCAGGCGGTGGCGCAGCGGCTGGGCTACCCGGACGACGCGGTGTTCGAGGGCGGCACGGTGCGCAGCGGCAACCGCTCGGCCGATCTCGCCGAGGCGGCCCGCGACGGCGACCTGGTCGCCGAGGACACCATGGAATGGGGCAGCCTGGGCGACACCTACCAGCAGTCGACCTTCGGCGCGCACTTCACCGAGGTCGGCGTCGACCGCTTCACCGGGGTGGTCCGGGTGCGGCGGATGCTGGCCGTCTGCGCCGCCGGCCGCATCCTGAACCCGAAGTCCGCGCGCAGCCAGGTGATCGGGGCGATGACCATGGGCGTGGGCGGGGCGCTGATGGAGAAGCTGGCGGTCGACGTGCGACGCGGCTTCTTCGTCAACCACGACCTTGCCGGCTACGAGGTGCCGGTCCATGCCGACATCCCGCACCAGGAGGTGATCTTCCTCGACGAGGCCGACGACAAGGTGTCGCCGATGAAGGCGAAGGGCGTGGGCGAGCTCGGGCTGTGCGGCGTCGGCGCGGCAATCGCCAACGCCGTCTACAACGCCACCGGCGTCCGGGTGCGCGACTACCCGGTCACGCTCGACAAGCATCTCGACCGGCTGCCGATCCTCGCCTGAAGATCGGCGCCGCGCGTCCGGCCCGGACCCGGCCTACTTGCCGAGATGCCTGTCGAAGAACGTCGCGATCTCGGTGAACGCTTCCTTGGACTCCGGCACCCGGTCGTCGAACTGGTACTGCGCGTGGGACTGCCCCTCGTACACCTCCAGATCCGCCTCCACGCCGGCCCGATGCAGCGCCCGATGCACCCGCACGGTGTTGCTGAGCAGAAGGTCGCGCGTGCCGGTCGTCAGGATGGTGGGCGGAAAGCCGTGCATGTCGCCGTACACCGGCGAGATCAGGGGATCCTTCAGGTCGTGGCCCCTGGCATAGACCACCGTCGCCGCCTGGCAGAATCCGGTCGGGGAGACCAGCACGTTGTCGACCAGCTTGTTGGTGTAGAAGCTGTCGCCCACCATCACCGCGTCCGACATCGGCGTGCCGGAGGCGAGCGCGCCGGGCAGCGGCAGGCCGAGCTGCTTGGCGCGCAGCACCAGCTCGAGCGTGAGCGCCCCGCCGGCCGAGGTTCCGAACACGCCGATGTTCTTCGGATCGGTGGTCTTCATGAGCGACTTGTAGACCGTGATCGAGTCGTCGATCGGGGCCGGGAAGTAGGCCTCCGGCGGCATGCGGTAGTCTGGCATCACCACCTTGATGTGCCCGAACCCGGCCATCATCGCCGCCTCGGTCGCGCCGGTCTCGCCAGGAAACAGCACGTAGCAGCCGCCATGTTCGTGCAGCAGCACCCGGTTGCGGTTCTCGGGCGCTATCTGGTTGGGCGTCAGCGTGTAGACCCGGACGCCGTCGATGGTCGAGCGCACCATCGTCACGTCGAGACGCTTCAGCATGTCAGGCAGCGACGCGTTGATCTTGATGGCCTGGTGGTCGGCGAACGTGCGCCACTCCTTGCCGGTCGTGAACTGGTCGTTCCAGGCCGGATTCAGCGGAGCGGCGATGAACTTCTGCATCCCCGGGCTGACATCCGCGGTCGGCACGGCCAGAACCTTTGCCGGGGCCTGCCTGGGTGCCAGCATTCCGTCGGCATGAGCGACGAACGGACCCGTGACGATCGCAGCGGCCACCAGGGCCGCAGCCAGGCGATCAGCCAAAACGGACATGCGCCATTCTTTCTTGAACGTTTCGGGTCCAGCCTACGCCTGCCCGGTCGTCATGTCATTACCCGTGTCCCGGCCGCCGCGTCGGCGAGCAGGCCCGAGCGCACGCGGCGACTTGCAGCGGATCGCCTCACATCGTCCTGAGCATACCGCCGTCGACGAAGTAGGTGGAGCCGACGCTGTACGTCGCCTTGTCCGAACACAGGAACACGAAGAAGTGGGCCAGTTCCTGCGGAGTCCCGAACCGCCCGATCGGCGCGTGCTCGTCGGCCACGCCCTGCAGGTAGGCGTTCCAGTCGCCGCCGCTTCCGGCGGTGAGCTGCTTCGCGGTCTTGATCCAGTCGGGCGTGAGGATCAGGCCGGGGTTGATGCAGTTGACGCGGATGTTGTCCTTGATCACCTCGCCGGCGAGGGTCTTGCTGAACATCATCAGCGCCGCCTTGGTGACGTTGTAGATCGGCTCGTACCAGAGCGGCTGCACGGCGCAGATCGACGCGTTGTGCAGCACCACGCCACCGCCCCGCGCGCGCATCATCGGCACCACGCCGCGCGCCAGCCGCACCGCCGCCATGACGTGCAGCTCCCAGTACGCCTGCCATTTCTCGTCCGGCGCCTCCATGATCGTTTCGTTGGAGCCGGAGCCAGCGTTGTTGATCAGGATGTCGACGCCGCCCAGCGCGTCGGCCGCCTCGACCACCGCCTGCGCGCCCGACGCGGTCGCGACGTCGCTCGCGCACGCGACCGCGCGCACCCCGTAGGCTCCTTCGATCCGCTCGGCTTCCGCCTGCAGGCGGTCCGCGTCCCGAGCCACCAGCAGAAGGTTCACGCCCTCCGCCGCCAGTCCTTCGGCGATCGCGGCGCCGATCCCGACGCTGCCCCCGGTCACCAGGGCCGTCTTGCCACCAAGTCCCAGGTCCACTGCCGGATCCTCCCGTTCTGGCGTCGCCGCGGCCAGCTCCGCAGCAAAGCGGCGCATGCGATGGCAAGCCACCGTGCCGGCAGGTCGTCAGGCCTGCGACAGAATGGTGTCCGCGGCGGGATTCGAACCCACGGCCCCAGGATTCATCCCACTTCGGCTTTCGCCGCCGCCGCCCGGAGGCCGCGTTCGTGGTCTGGACTGTCCCTTCACCCTAGGCCGGAACCCTTAGGTGCCGCCCGTCCAGTCTCTACACCTTCCCAGACCCTTGCGGGCCCGGGCTTGGCTCGGGATCGGCATGGTGCAAGACGCACCGCAGCGTTCCCCGACTTTGAGCGGATCCGTCACGCGGTTTCCCCTCGTGACGCCCAGTTGGTGACAAGGAATCCTGTGCTCTATCCTGCTGAGCTACGCGGACAACCAGAGTGAGCCTATACGGCAATCCGGCCGTCCGCGGCAACCTCAGCGGCGCCCCCGGGCCTGCCCGGCGATGACGGCCAGGTGGCGACGGCACAGCAGCAGGTCCGGCGCGCCGGTCTGCTTGCAGGCCAACTCCAGCGCCTGCGTCTGCTCCGCCGCCCGAAGCAGCGCAGCCGAGTCCCACAGCGACAGCGCCTGCCCGAACGCGTCCGCGCGCTTGAAGAACACCGGCGGCCGCAGCGTGCGCATCGCGTTGGCGGCACTCTGCCCGCCCCGCTCCATCAGCAGCCTTGCCTGTCGCAGGCGGTGCAGGTGCCCGAGCAGCGCACGCGCCACCGCGACCGGGCTGCTGCCCTCGCCGAGGCTGCGCTCGATCGCCAGGTCGGCACCGGCACGGTCGCCGGCGGTGGCGGCGAACGCGGCATCGTCCAGCGAGGCGCTGGCGGCGTCGCCGATGCAGGCCATGACGTCGTCGAGCCCGACCCGCCCACTCCCGCCGGCATACAGAACCAGCTTCTCCACCTCGCCGCGCGTCGCCGCCCGGTCTGCGCCCAGCCGCGCGCACAGCCACGACAGCGCGTCCGGGTCGATCCTGACCTCCTGCGCCGCCAGCATCCGCTCGACCTGCGCTTCCAGCGCGCGCCCTTCCTCCGGGTAGCAGGCGATCGCCGCCCCGTCCGGCATCGCCTCGACCTGCGCGCGCAGCCGCGAACGCCCGGCCAGGCCAGGCCCTTCCAGCACCACCAGCGCCTCGCCCGGCACGGCCAGCGCCCGCTTCAGCGCCCCCGCCAGCGCGTCCGTCGCCTCCCGGACCCACACCACCCGCCGCCCGCCGGTCAGCGCCAGCGCGCCCGCCTCCTCCTCCAGCCGGTCGTGCGCGGCCCGCGCCAGGATGGCCAGGCGGCACGGCTCGTCGCG
>CAXUEL010000098.1:0-11721 GCA_964249915.1 uncultured Acetobacteraceae bacterium
GGCCGCCGCTTCGACTGCGGCGACAAGGTCGGCTTCCTGGAAGCGCAGATCGCCTTCGCGCTGGAACGCCCGGACCTTGGCCCCGCCGTGCGCGAGTTCCTCAAGACCTATGTCGGAGCGCTGTGATGGCCTTCTCCCACGCGTTCCCGCCGACCAGCCTGCGCGAGTACGACATTCGCGGCATCGTCGGCGAAACCCTGCATTCGGCGGACGCCTTCGCGATCGGCCGCATCTTCGGCAGCATCGTGTCCCGCCACGACGGCAAGACCGTGGCGGTCGGCTATGACGGCCGCCTGTCCTCGCCGGAGCTGGAAGCCGCCCTGGTCGACGGCCTCAAGGCGTCCGGCATGGAGGTGCTGCGCGTCGGCCTCGGCCCCACGCCGATGCTGTACTACGCCGCCACCACGCTCGGCACCGATGGCTGCATCATGGTCACCGGCAGCCACAACCCGCCGAACTACAACGGCTTCAAGATGATGCTGGGCCGCAAGCCGTTCTTCGGCCAGCAGATCCAGCAGCTCGGCAAGCTCTCCGCCGCCGGCGACGTGGTGGACGAGGCGCCCGGCTCCGATCGCACGGTCGACGTCGCCCACGACTACATCGCCCGCCTGATCTCCGACTGGGACGGCGGCGACCGCATCCTCAAGGTGGTCTGGGACAACGGCAACAGCTCCGCCGGCGACATCCTGGCCCGCCTGGTCCGCTCGCTGCCCGGCGAGCACACGGTGCTCAACGGCGCCATCGACGGCAACTTCCCCGCCCATCACCCCGATCCCACGGTGGCCAAGAACCTGGAACAGCTGATCGCCGCCGTCGCCGAGAAGGGTGCCGACATCGGCATCGCCTTCGACGGTGACGCCGACCGCATCGGCGTGGTCGACAACAAGGGCCAGATCCTCTGGGGCGACCAGCTCCTGGTCGTCCTCGCCCGCGACGTGCTGAAGTCCAACCCGGGTGCGACCATCATCGCCGACGTCAAGGCGAGCCAGGTGCTGTTCGACGAGGTGCAGCGCGCCGGCGGCACGCCGCTGATGTGGAAGACCGGCCACTCGCTGATCAAGGCCAAGATGGCCGAAACCGGCTCCCCGCTCGCCGGCGAGATGTCCGGCCACGTGTTCTTCGCCGACCGCTGGTACGGCTTCGACGACGCCCTCTATGCCGCCGTCCGCGTGCTCGGCATCGTCGCCCGCATGGACGCGCCGTTCTCGTCGGTGAAGGAAGCGCTCCCCCATGCCGTCAGCACCCCCGAGCTGCGCTTCGATTGCGACGACACCCGGAAGTTCGGCGTGATCGCGGAAGTCGCCGCCCGCCTCGAGCAGGCCGGCGCCGAAGTCTCCGCGATCGACGGCGTCCGCGTCCGCACTGTCGACGGCTGGTGGCTGCTGCGCGCGTCCAACACTCAGGCCGTACTGGTCGCCCGCGCCGAGGGCCTGACCACAGAAGGCCTGGAGCGCCTCAAGTCCGACCTGGTGCACCACCTGGAGGCTTCCGGCCTTCAGGCTCCCGACTTTTCCGGTGAAAACGCGGGCCACTGAACCGGCCACCTCGTCCGGCATGGCCGACGCGCTTCTTCCCCTGTCGTGGAATGGCCTCGACCCGCAGGACGCGGTCACCCGAGCACGGATCGCCCCGCCCGGCATCATCCATCCGCGCCACCAGCGGGGTGCTTCCTCTTGTCGCGCTGGGAATCGACCTCCCCGACACGCCTGACGCCGCCCTCCCGATGCCGATCACTCATACGGCCTCGACGTGACCACCTGGCATCGTCCGCTCCGAGGCATACCCCGTCGACAGCCGGGCCATCGGCGATTTGCGCCTCGCATCCATCACGACCGGAGCCGACCCCTCGGCCTGCCGCACATCGCCTTCCCCATGCGGACCGCCTCGCTCGGCCTTCATGCCACCACCCTGGCGTCGTCCGTTCCAGACTCGTCCTGCCAGTTATCCATGACCGAGTCTGACCTCCTTGGCCCGCCGGAGATCGTCTTCCCGGTGCGGATCGCCTCGCCCGGCCTCGATCCGATCACCCCGGCGCTGTACAATCCGGGCTCATCCCGCCGGGTAACCGCGCGGGCGGCGGACGGCCTCCCCTTTCCATCATGACCGAGGCCGACTTCCTCGACCCGCCGGACTCCGCGCTGCTGATGCGGATCGCCTCGCCCGGCTTCGAGGCCACCGAACCCGACATCCTCCACCCCGAGCGCATCCCACCAGACATCCGGGCCGCCTGCGCCGCCCAGCGGCAACCGTTGTTTCCCCCGCGACCCGTGTCGGTCTGGCTCCTGCACGACGTCCACGTCGCCTGCGAGGGCCTGGTGTTCGACCGCGATGGCCGCCTCTACCGCCCCAGCATCACCCAGCACGGCCCCGCCGAGATCGAGTGGGCCGCCGCCGCCGTCCGCACCGCCCTGGCCGACGGCTCCGCCCCCGCGCACGACCTCCCGCTGGTCCTGGGCAAGAAGCGCGGCGCGATGAACTACGGCCACTGGCTGATGGAGATGCTGCCGATGCTGCATCTCGTCCTGGCCCGCCTGTCTGACCCGACCATCGGCGTCCTGCTGCACGACGTGACCGACCCGCAACTGGGCGAGGTGATCCGAACCTGCCTGTCGCGTCTGGACATCGCTCCCGCCCGGGTCCGCGTCTCCGACCACCGGCCGACACGCGTCCGCACCCTGCTCCTGGTCGACGGCCTCACCGCCCACGGCACCTACATGTCGCCGCTGGTGCGCGACTGCCACGCGCGGCTGGCGCGCGGCATCTCCGGCATCGGCTGTTCCCGCGTCTTCATCGCCCGCGGCCCCAGCCTATCCCGCGACTTCGCCGATCCTGTCCAGGCCGAAGCCCTGGCCCGCGACTGCGACTACCACGTGCTGCACCCGGATCGCCTGTCCTTCCTCCAGCAGATCGCCACGGTCCGCGACGCCCGCCTTGTCGCCGGCGCCATGGGCGCCGCCCTGACCACGCTGGCCTACCTACGCGACCCGGGCCAGGTCATCGTCTTCGCCGGCGCCAGCATGCCCGACACCTTCTTCTGGTTCATCGCCACCCTGTTCGGCCACCGCTACCGCGAAGTCCGCTGCCTGCAGTCCGACCAACCGGCATCCACCGGCGTTTCCTACGACCGCGCCCTGCTGATCGACCCCGCCGAGCTGCGCCAACGCCTTGCCGTTACCTGATCCGGGACCCATACCGGATTTCCGCCCTGCTAGCAGGTGGTGATAGCTGTTTCCGGCGCGCTGCTCCTTCCGAAGATGCCGTGACCTCCCGCCACCGGCGACAGCCCGACATTCAGCCCAAGGATCGTTTCCGCCGCCCCGAGATAGATCGCGCCCTCCGGCGACAGCAGCCGCGACGCCGCCTCCAGCGTCCGCGCCTTGGTCGCCTGATCGAAATAGATCAACACGTTGCGGCAGAAGATGACGTCGAACCGACCGAGCCCGGACAGGTCCGACAGGAGATTCCACTCCCGGAACCGTACCATGTCCCGCAGCTGCCGGTTGATCCGCCAGCCGCCCTCCTCCTTCGTGAAGTACTTCGCCAGCAGCCGCGGCGGCAGCCCCCGCTGCACCTCGAACTGCGTGTAAAGCCCCTGCTCCCCCCGCTGCAGCGGCTCCCGCGCGATGTCGGTTCCCACGATCTCCACCGCACGGCCGGCAAGGGCCGGACCCATCTCGCTGACCAGCATCGCCAGGGAATAGGCTTCCTGTCCGGTCGAGGCAGCGGCTGACCAGATGCGCAGCGGCATGCCCTTCGGCCTGATCACATGCAGCCGCGGCAGCATGATCTCCCGCAAGTGATCGAACGGCCGGCCGTCGCGAAAGAACAGCGTCTCGTTGGTGGTCATCGCCTCGACCACCTCGCGCTCCAGCGCGGAATCGAAGCGCAGGCGGTCTGCCAACACGGCAAGGCTCGACAACGCACGCTTCTTCAGGATCGGCTCCAGGCGCGCCTGCACCAGGTAGCTCTTGTCGGCACCAAGAGACAGGCCGGAGCGCGCCTTCAGCACGGCGGCGATGCTGTCGAAGCCGCTCATGGCGCGGCCGCCAGCTCGGCGATCCTGCCCGCGATCCTGTCCAGCGGCAGCACCGCCTGGCACAAGCCCTCGCGCGCGACTGCGCCCGGCATGCCCCAGACCACGCTGCTTGCCTCGTCCTGCGCCAGAACCGTACCACCGGCCTCGACGACGGACCGTGCGCCGGCAGCGCCGTCCCTGCCCATGCCGGTCAGGATCACCGTCAGGACCCGCCCCTGGCAGGCGGCGATGGCGCTGCGCAGCATCGGATCAACTGACGGCCTACAGGAGTTCTCGGGCGCGGTGTCAACCACGCGCGCGATCAGCCCGTCCGTCGACGTCTCCACCAGCAGGTGCCGATCGCCTGGAGCGATGTGAACCCTGTTCGCAAGCAAAGGCATTCCGTCCTCTGCCTCGACGCAGGGACGGTGGCCGATCCGTCCGAGATGCTCCGCGAGGCTGCGCGTGAACAGCGGCGGCATGTGCTGGGTGACGACGATCGGCTGCGACAAGCGCTCCGTCAGGCCGGAGAACAGGGTGAACAAGGCCTGCGGACCGCCGGTCGAGCTGCCGATCGCCACCAGCGACGGCCGCCGCCGTACGCCGGGCCGGACGGTCGGCAGCACCGATGCTGCCTGAGTGGCCGACACCGCGGATCGCGTGGCGCGGCGACCCAGGCCGAGAACCCTGGTGCGTATGTCCTGCGCGAAGCCGTGACGCGTCTCAACGCTCGGCTTGTGCATGCAGTCCGCCGCTCCCGCCTGGATGGCGCGCATGGCGGTGGCGGCGCCTGCAGTGGTCAAGGCCGACGCGACGATGATGCGGATCCGAGGATCGACCTTGAGGAGCAGCGGCAAGGCGGTCAGCCCGTCCATCACCGGCATCTCCACGTCGAGCAGGACGATGTCGACCGGCGTGCGCTTGAGTGTTTCCACGGCGACAGCGCCGTTGGCGACGCTGGCGACCACCTCGATTTCCGGATCCGCGTTCAGGGTGCGCGCGATCAGCGAGCGGATGACGGCTGAATCGTCACAGATCATGACCCGCACCGGCGGCAGGGTCCTGGTTGCGGACGCGCCATCCATGGGACGGATCACGTGTAGCCTCCCGAAGGCATGGCCATGCCGCTCATCTTGCCGGTCGGCATGTCGGCTTCCAGCGGCTTCATGATGAGTTCCTGCGCACCAGCCTCGATTGCAGCGACAAGCCGGTGCGGCTTGTTCCGCGCAATGCGAGGGATCGCCTTGAGGCGGTGCAGGGCGTCGACGGTCTCCTTCACTCGCACACCTGCCTTCTCAGACATGCGCCGCGCGATCTGGTGCACGACGTGGTCATCGCCGACGATCAGGCAGGGTCGGACGCAACCCGCCGAACTCACGCTGGCAGCGCGAGCAGGCGGTCGATGTCGAGCACCACCATCAGGCGATCCGGCAGGCGGAACACGCCGCTGCTGAACTGGCGCCAGGTGGCGGAAAGGTTCGATGGCGTGTCCTCGATCATGTCCATGCGCAGGCTCAGCACCTCCTGGACCTGGTCGATCAGCAGGGCATACAGCGCACCGTCGTTTTCCGCGACCAGCGCCACGCGATCGGCGGTGTCGAGCGCGGGTTCGAGACCGAGCCGGCACCGCGTATCGACGGCCGTGACGATGCGGCCGCGCAGGTTGATGTTTCCCGCAATTTCCGTCGGTGCCAGCGGCACCCGGACGATCTTGCTGTTCGTGATGACTTCACGGACCGCGAGCACCGGGACGCCGCAAAGCTGGTTGGCCAAGGTGAGGGTGACAAATCCCTGCTCCTGACGCTCGTCCAGCGAATGGGACGGGTCGGGGCGGGTCTTGTTCGTGCTGGAAGGCATGGACTTGGTTCCTCAGGCGGCGAGGGGCTGTGAAAGACACTGCTCTAGGCTCAGCAGAAGCGTGTCACGCTCGAACTTGCGTATGGTGTCGGTGAAGCCGGCAGACCGTGCCTCCTGCACCGTGTCGCTGCCGGTCAGCGCCAGCAGCGGCATGTCGACCCACGAGCCGCCTTCGCGCACCTTGCGAGCGAAACCGAGACCGCCGAGCCCCGGCATCTCGATGTCCGAAACGACGGCGTCGAAGCTGCGGCCGGCTTCCCGCATGGCCAGCGCCTTTTCCGCGGAGTCCGCCACCGTCACGTCGTAGCCGGCGGCGGACAGGCTGGGAGCGACCAGCTGGCGGAAGAAGCTGCTGTCGTCGATCACCAGCAGGCGCGGCTTGCGTGTCGCAGCCGCGGTGTTGGCACGAAACCAGTTGCCGGCGGCGCGGGTAAGCCAGAAGGCGGCGTCGATGATGTCGGTTGCCCGTCCGGCGATGATCGCGGCCCCCAGGACGCCCTGACGATCGGTGCCGAACTCGACGTGCAGGGCGGTGTTCACCACGTCGAGGATCTCCTCGACCATCAGCCCGACCGGCTTGCCGCCGTTGTCGAACACCAGCACCGGATGCACCGCCTTGCCGTCGCCGTGCAGCGCCAGATGCGGCATGTCGACCGTCTCGTCGAGCGAGACGATCGGCATGAGGTCGTTGCGATACTGCACCACGACGCGGCCGCCCGACACCTCGAGCCGGTCGGCGGCAAAGGTTTCCAGCCGCGAGATCAGCGACAGCGGCAGCGCCTTGGGTGCGCCGACGCCGGCACGGACCAGAAGCATGTCGAGTCGCTGGTCGTTGATCCCGTCCTCTTCCGCGACGGCGTGGGCGGTGTCCTTCCGGGCCGCATCGAGGCCGGCGTGGCGGGCGATGCCGGTCGGGTCCAGGATCATGATGACGGCGCCATCCTCCAGGATGGTGTTGCCGCCGAACAACGGGATGTGTCGCAGCACGTTGGCGACCGGCTTGACCACGATCTCCTCGGTGTCGAACACGCCGTCCACGATCAGGCCGAGCCGCGCGGAGCCGATGCCGATCACCGCCACCATGTCGGTCCGGGTGCCGGCCGCGCCGCCCGAGGGCTTGTCCGGCAGCTGCAGCAGCGTGCTGAGCCGGATGAGCGGCAGCAGCCGGTCGCGCAGGCGCAGCACGGCCGCGCCGTCGATGGTTTCCATCCGGGTGTCGGACTGGGTTCCCGGCAGCACCACCTCGATCACGCTGGCCTGGGGGATGGCGAAGCGCTCTCCGGCGACGCCGACGATCAGCGCCGAAACGATCGCCAGGGTCAGCGGGATCTTGATCAGGAACCGGCTTCCTTGGCCGAGCACGCTGTGCAGCTCGATCAGGCCGCCGATCTGCTCGATGTTGGTCTTGACCACGTCCATGCCGACGCCGCGTCCGGACACCGAGGTCACGGCCGCCGCGGTCGAGAAGCCGGGCTGGAAGATGAAGCGGCGGATCTCGTCGTCGCTCATGGTGTCGATCTGGGCGCGCGTCGAAAGCCCCTGGGCGATCGCCTTGTCGGCGATGCGGCGCACGTCGATTCCCCGCCCGTCGTCCTCGATCTCGATCACGACGTGGCCACCCTCGTGCCGTGCGCTGAGGGTGATGGTGCCGACCGGCGGCTTGCCGGCCCGCTGACGCTCCTCCGGCCCTTCCAGCCCGTGATCGGCGCTGTTGCGGATCATATGGGTCAGCGGGTCCTTGATCAGCTCCAGCACCTGCCGGTCGAGCTCGGTCTCGGCGCCGTGCATGACCAGGTCGACCCGCTTGCCCAGGTCGTGCGCCAGGTCGCGGACCTGCCTCGGCAGCATGTTCCACACGTTGCCGATCGGCTGCATCCGCGTCTTCATGACGCCTTCCTGCAGCTCGGTGGTCAGGTGCGACAAGCGCTGCACCGGGCCGGTCAGCTCGGAGTTGCCGCTGGAGCGCAGCTGCTGCAGGAACTGGTTCCGCGTCAGCACCAGCTCGCTGACCAGGGTCATCAGGGTTTCCAGCACGTCGACCGAGACGCGTATGGTTTGTCCGCGGCTGGGACCCGGATCCGCGGCGTGCTCGGCCGCGGCCGGCAGGCTGGCGGCCATCGCCGCAGCCTGATCAACCGGCTGCGGCACCGGATCGAGCGCCAGGGTCTGCGTTGGCAGCGGGATCGGTGCCGGCGCAGGCACGGGCGCCGCCGGAACGCGAGCCGGGGCGCGGCCCTCGGCAAGCGCGATCAGCTCGGCGATCAGCTCGCTGTCGTTCCCGTCCGGCTCGGCGCCGGTCCGGCTGATGGTGTCGACGATCAGGCGGATGCGGTCGATCGCGGACAGGATCAGGCCGATGCCGTCGCCGGACACGGAAAGACCGCCGTTGCGCAGCCGGTCCAGCACCGTCTCGCTGGCGTGCGCCACGCGCTCCAGCCGCGGCAGGCCGAGGAAGCCGCAGGTGCCCTTGATGGTGTGCACCAGGCGGAAGATCAGCGACAGGGTCGGCTGGTCGTCCGGTGTCCGTTCCAGGCGCACCACCGCAAGGTCGAGCTCGGAAAGGCTTTCCGACGTCTCGGTGAGAAATTCTGCCAGGAGGTCGTCCAACCTGCGCTCCATCGGTCTTTGAACTGCCGGGACGATGATGCAGGGGAAGAAGCGAACAAATCCTAAACGCGCGAACTGCCTGGGCCTGGGAAAGTTGGGTGATGGTGACCGACTCCGCTTCCTCCTGGTCGTCGATCGAGCCCGGCCAGTGGGTCAGGCATCCGGCTCGTCCCGAATGGGGAGAGGGACAGGTCCAGTCGGTGATCGGGTCGCGGATCACGGTCAACTTCGAGCACCAGGGCAAGGTGTTGATCAACGCCGCGCTGGTCGAGCTGGACGTTCTGGGGTAGGGCCTAGGCCGAACGGCAGGCATCCGGCGCTGCTCCGGTGCAACAGCCCACAGGACATGATGAACGCCCCCCTGATCGACCCGTTCGGCAGACACATCAGCTACTTGCGCGTGTCCGTCACGGACCGTTGCGACATGCGTTGCGTCTACTGCATGGCGGAGGACATGGTGTTCCTGCCCAGGCCGGAGGTGTTGACGCTTGAGGAGCTGGAGCGTCTCTGCCGAGCGTTCATCGGCCTCGGTACGCGTCGGATCCGGATGACCGGCGGCGAGCCCCTGGTCCGGCGCGGGATCGAGGGGTTCATGGCGTCGCTCGGCGACTGGCTCGGCCGTCCCGCCGGCCAGCCCGGCCTCGACGAGCTGACCATCACCACCAACGGCAGCCAGCTCGCCCGCTTCGCGCCGCTGCTGCGCGGCGCCGGGGTCAGGCGGGTGAACGTCAGCCTTGACACGCTCGACCCGGCGCGGTTCCGGACCATCACCCGGCTCGGCCGGCTGGAGCGGACCCTGGACGGCATCGAGGCGGCACGCGCGGAAGGGCTGGCGGTGCGCGTCAACATGGTGGCGATGCGCGACACCAACGAGGACGAGATCGACTCGATGGTGGCCTGGTGCGGCGAGGTCGGGGCCGATTTATGCCTGATCGAGACCATGCCGATGGGCGACACCGGCGAGGACCGGCTCGATCGCTACCTGCCGCTGTCCCTGGTGCGGGCCAGGCTCGAGCGGCGCTGGACGCTCCGGGACACCGCGCACCGGACCGGTGGTCCCGCCCGCTACGTCCGGGTGGAGGAGACCGGCCAGCGGATCGGCTTCATCACGCCAATGACGCACAACTTCTGCGAGACCTGCAACCGGGTGCGGCTGAGCTGCACCGGCACGCTCTACATGTGCCTCGGGCAGGACGATGCCGCCGACCTTCGCCGGCCGCTGCGGGACGGGGCGGACCAGCCGGCGCTGATGGCGGCGATCCGGCAGGCGATCCGGCGCAAGCCGCAGGGCCACGACTTCGTCATCGGCCGGCGGGGCGACACAGGCGGCGTCGCCCGGCACATGAGCACGACCGGCGGCTGAAGACCCTTCCGGCCGTCAGTAGCCAGGCGGCGTCATCATCGACGCCGGCGGCGCGGCCAGGGCGGGCTTGGCATCGGCCGGCGGTGCGGAAGCGGGCGCCATGACCGTGTGGCCGTTGCAGCCGCAGACCGACAGCCCGGCGGCGAGGCCGGCGGCAGCGAGCAGGTGCCGGAACGCGCCGGGCTTGGACAGGGTCATCGCGTAATCCTCGAGAAGCAGGTCGATGCTCCTAGCACGGGCACCGCACCGCCGGTATCGCCGGCTCCTGCCGCGGGACCTCAGGATGGAGCGGGGTCCGGCATCGCGTCGAGCGCGTCCTCCAGGCTGACGCTGAACTGCCCCGGCCTGAGCGGCTTCGGCTGGTCGGGAGACGGAGCCCAGCCGGTCATCATCGCCAGGCGCAGGGTCATGACGATGCGCCCGTCCGCCTCGACCGGAAGGCGAGCCAAGGCGGCCGCGAACAAGGCCCGCGGGGGCGGCCGACGGTCGCGCAGGTGGACCGCGTTGCCTTCACCGGCGGCGCGCAGGTCGCGCAACAGGGCAAGCGGATCGCCATAGCTGAGGACGATCTCGTCGCCATCCACCACCGGCAGCGCGTAGCCGGCGCGCTGCAGCAACGCGGCGCAGTCCCTCAGCTCGGGGAAGGGCGACACCCGGGGCGAGGCGCCGCCGGTCAGCGCCACCTCGGCCTCGAGAAGGGCCGCACGCAGGGGGGCGAGACTGGGCAGGATCGGCAGCGACGCCAGCAGCAGCCCGTCCGGGCGCAGCGCCGTGCGCAGCTGGATCAGCGCGCCCGGAAGGTCGTTGATCCAGTGCAGAGACAGGTTCGCGACCACCAGGTCGAAGCTGCCGGGCGCGAACGGCAGCCATTCCTCGTCGGCGGCGACGGCCGGTCCGGCTTGCGCGCCGGCCATGGCGGCGGACAGGTCGCACGAGACCGTGTCGATCCCGCGCGCGCGCAGGCGCGACGCGACGACGCCGCGGCCACCGACGTCCAGGGCGTGCGTGAAGGAGCGGGTGACGTCGTCCAGCCGGTCGAGCAGCCGGTCGGCGGCGTCGGACAGGATGTCGGATACCGACGCCACGGTGGCGGTAGCCCGGTCGCGATGCCGGCGTACCGTCCGTCGGTCGAAGATGAGGCTGTCGTCCATGCGTCGTCGCCCTTCCCGGCATCACGGCATGTGAGTGCGGGACAAGCCTGCGCCAAGCCTTGCGGCCGGGCCCAGGACGGTGGAACATCGTTCCGAAGCTGTATCGGTCCAGGTTGCGGGGAACGGGAATGTCGGTGCTGACGCGCCCGATCCGGATCGGGCTGAGGGGCGGCCGCGGCATGCTGGACCTCGTGCTGCCGCCGCACTGCCCGGCCTGCGAGACCATCGTCGACGCGCCGGGCCGGCTGTGCACGCCCTGCTTCCGGCGCGCCTCGCTGATCGTGCCGCCGTGCTGCGTGCGCTGCGGTGTCGGGTTCGCCAGCCTGGGCTCGGCGGGGTCGGCCTTGAACTGCCCGTCCTGCCTCGACGCGCCGCCGCCTTGGCGGTTCGGGCGGGCCGCGTTTGCCTATGACGAGTTCTCGCGGCTGCTGGTGCTGCCGCTCAAATATGGCGACCGCACGGAGAACGCCGTCGTGCTGGGGCGCCACATGGCGCGGGCCGGGCAGTCGCTGCTGGAGGACTGCGACCGCCTGGTGCCGGTGCCGCTGCATCGCAGGCGGCTGTTCTCCCGCCGCTACAACCAGGCGGCGCTGCTGGCGCAGGCGGTCGGGCGCTTGTCGGGCCGGGGGGTCATGGTGGACGCGCTGGCGCGGGTGCGGCAGACCGCGCCGCTGGTCGGGCAGTCGCCGGCCGAGCGCCGCCGCTCCGTCGCGGACGCGATCAGGGTC
>CAXUEL010000099.1:0-11715 GCA_964249915.1 uncultured Acetobacteraceae bacterium
GTTCCGCGGCGATGCGTTCCCGGGGCGCGCCATCCGGTTCGACCGCGCTCGCCGCCTCGCCGCAGGGCGGCGGCCGTGCCGGGACCGCCAATAGCGTCCCGTCCACCGCGTTCTGGGCGCTGATGGACCGCTGGCGGGTGGGCGACCTCGACGCGCTGGCGCTGCTCGGTTATGCGGGCGGGCTGACCAGGAAGGGGACACGGCCGCGTTTCCGCCTCCAGGGCGAGGAGGCAGCCCGCCTTGCCGCGCTGCGACGGCTGGACACGGCGCTCGCCGCACTCGGGCTGGATCCCGGCGGCTGGCTGTCGACGCCGCGTCAGGAGGCGCCGCTCGCGGGCGACGCGCCGCTGGCAGTGCTGCAACGGGACGGAGAGGCTGGCGCCCGGCGGCTGCTGCACCTGCTCAACCGGCAGGGGCTAGCGGCCGGGCTGGCGGGACAGGTTTGAGCTTACCGAAAAGCTGAGCGACGCTTACGACGGAGGCCTCGCGAAGCTCATGAAGGTTTCGCAGGAGCTGGGCGCGGAAGCGGATGCTCGCTTCAACCACCTTGCACATAGCCAGATGGTGCACGACCGGCGGCAGGATACCCGCGTTCTCGCCGAGAAGCTCGCTCGACGGGCGGACTCGATCCGTGGCGAGGTAATCCGCCTACGGTGAACGATGCTGCAACGACCAACCAACCAAAACCATATATACGCGTCTGAGAGCATTTCCCGCGTTCTTCGGCTTGTTCCTGCCCGGTGTCTTTCTGCTCTAGCTTTCCCTGACTAAATTAATTCCGACGATGCGCGCTGTCCTGGGTCACGCACCGCTGGTCATCCTGTGGCCGCACGACGCGGTCGTCTTGCCGATCGCCTTCGGGTTCTTCTCCTTCCCCGCGATGACGTTGTTTCCTCCGCCAACGAGCGTGACGAATCGCGGACACGGCAAGAAGCGCATGTCGGGCCGTCAGCAGGTGAACTGGTTGAACGTGTGTCTTGGCATGGCGATGGCGAGCGCATTGCTAATGGTCATCGCGGTGCTGATCACCAAGACCGCAGCGCTTGTGATCATGCCGAGGCTGCACCACAGGGCGTGCCCGGCGCGGCTGCATTACGAACGGCATCCGCCGCAGCGCTGGGTCCTGTCCTTCGACTACTACCCGCTGTGAGGATGGGGATCGATCGGCTGGCTCGTAGCGTTTCGGGCTGGGATCACGCTGCCCGCGTGACGCCCGAACTGCTGCCAGATGCGCAACGGTTCTACGGCATCTCCTTGAGCACGCGCGCGAACAAGGCCAGCATCCAGCCGGTGGCCTGCCCGAACAAGGCCGGGTCGTAGCGCGGGCCCTCGTCGCGCAGGAAGGCGTGCGCGGCGTCCACCTCGTGCCACTCGTAGCGGGCGCCGACCTGCTCCAGACGCTCGCGGATCAGCTGCCGGCCGGCGAACGGCACGTGCGGGTCCTGGCGGCCGAACACCCACAGGGTCTCGGCGCGGAGCGACTCCATCCGCCCGAGGCTGTCGTCGGAGCGGCCGGCGCCCAGCGTCGCGGAGTGGATGTCGGTGGGATAGAAGCAGGCGGCCGCCGAGACCGACGGGGCGAGCGCTGCGCGGTAGGCCAGGTGGCCGCCCAGGCAGACTCCCAACGTGCCGAGCCGGCCGGTGCAGGCCGGATGGCCATGCAGGAAGGCGAGCGCGGCCGTGGCGTCGGCGTCGAACGCGTCCACCAGCTTGGTGAACTTGAGGGCGTTGCCGCGTTTGGTACCGGGCGCGTCGTAGCGCAGCACCGTGCCGGGCGGCTCGTACTCGTGGTACACCTCCGGCACCGCCACAAGGTAGCCGTGGCCGGCCACGAACGCCGCCAGGCGGCGGATCGGGTCGGTGACCTGGTAGATCTCGGAAAAGAACAGGATGCCGGGGTGGCGGCCGGCACCCGCCGGGCGGAACAGGTGCAGGCGCATGGTGCCGGGCGCGGCGGGCACCGGCAGGTCCACGGCCTCGTCGCTTCGGATGATCATCGGCCGGCGCCCCGTTGCAGCAGCGCATCCTCGCTCCGGTCCGGAGCCGCCGCAACCGCCGGCCGGCGCGTTGAGCTGGGACGGCTTTGCCGCCAAACTGGCGTTGTCGGGGTCGGCCCGAAGCGTCATCCGCGACGTCCAGCGAGGTTTGAGCATCCATGCCGTTGACCTTCGACCGCGTGCTGGTCGCCGCAGCGCAGCTCGGCACGATCCTCGACAACAACAAGCCGGCGGTGTTCGTGCCGGGCTGGAACCCCGCCTTCGCGTATTTCGGCCTGGCCCCGGTGGTGGTGCTGGTGTTCCGGCACGACGACGGGCGGCAGGCGAGCTGGTACCTGGACGAGACGCTGGACCGGCGCGGCGGCTCGGTGGCGGAGCTGTCGCCCGAGCTGCGCCGGTCGCTGATGGAGGCGGCGGCGCTGCTGTTCGACGGGCTGTGGCACAAGATCATGCAGGTCGCGGTGCCGCCGCCGCTGGACGCGCGCGAGGCCGGGTTCTTCAAGATCCCCGAGGGCACGCGGGCGGAGATCCTGTCGCTCTACCTGGGCGGCTTCGAGGCCGGCACCCGCTTCGCCGCGGTGGATGCGCTCGATCCGGAGCGGCCGGACAGCCAGCTGGTCGATCTCGGGCCGCGACGGCTGCCGCTGCAGCGCGGCCACCTGCATGCGCTGTTCAACCCGGGCGGGCTGCAGGCGCAGAACCACGCCTTCATCGAGCAGGGCCGGATGACCTTCCCGTCGCCGGTGGACGGGCGGCCGATGACGGTGCGCCACGCGTTGGTGCTGCACGGCACGATCTACGCCTACCGCACGGTGGAGGAGGCGACGGGCACGGTGATGTTCCTGGTCGCCGGCGAGATCTTCTTCCGCCTGTCCGGGCTGTTCATCCCCGAGGGGCGGATCTGCATCGCCCTGCACCGCGACGCGATCCAGGCGCAGATGCCGGAGATGTTCCGGGAGTTCTTCGCGCGCGTGATGCAGCACGGCGACCTGCTGGCGCGCTACTTCGCCAACGACCGCACGGTGCCGCTGCACGCCTGGCGCGGGGTGACGGCGATGCATATCGGCCACGTGCTGTGGAACGACATCTCGGGCATCGGCAACATCGTGAGCGCGGTCAGGCCGATGACGCTGCCGCGCTTCGCCCTGTTCGATTGCGAGATGGAGCCTGAGATGTATGGCGCCCTCGACGCGATCTTTCCCGAGCTCAAGGGGCTGGTCGACCGCAGCGCGAGAGGATTCCAGGAGTCGATCCCGTCCTTCTACGTCAACGGGCAGTGCCTGATCCGCTCGTCGGGCATGACCGTGACCCGGAGCGTGCGCACGCGGATCCTAGACACGGTGCGCCCGCTGGACCGCGCCTCGCCGGCCTCGATCTGCGCGCTCGCGCGCGCCGACGACGTGCCGGTGGTGCTGTTCGGCATACGGGTCGAGAACCGCACCATGGTGAACCTGGAAGCGTTCTGCACCGCCCTGGTGGACCGGCTGTCGCGCACCCTGGGCGAGGCGGTGCTGGTGGTGGACGGGCACAACAGCCGGATCGGCGCGCCGGACTCCCTCATCTGGAGCCACGGCGAGCACGGCGCCAAGCGACGCCCGATCGACATCGAGCGCGACATGGTGGACGCGATGCGGGGCCGGGCGGAGGGCACGGGGGTCGAGATCGTCAGCACGATCGGCATGCCGATCACCGAAAGCCTGGCCTGCGGCCGGGAAGCGTCGGCGATGGTGGCGATCTGGGGGGCGGGCCTGGCCAAGTACCGCTGGGTCTGCAACATCCCCGGCCTGGTCGTCACCAACCATTGGAACCTGTCCAACCTCGGCGACCTGCACATCTACGACAGCCCGCAGATGATGGAGGAGCCGACCGCGGTGCGGTTCATCGGACCGGACGCGGTGCAGGACCTGCCGGAAGCGCCGCTGGTGGTGCCGCTGGGCCCGGACTTCATCCCGTCGATCTGCAACTTCCGCATCGACGAGGCGCGCGCGATGGAGGCGGTCGACGCCATGCTGCGCGAGCGTATCCCGGTCACGACCTGACGGCGGCCCGGCGGCGGGGGAGGATCGGATGGCACGCCACACGGCGGAGGTCAGCTGGACCCTGGAGCCCGGCGCCGACTTCGCCGCCGGCCGCTACAGCCGCGGGCATACGGTGGGCTTCGACGGCGGGATCACGGTTCCGGCCTCCGCCTCGCCGCATGTGGTCGGGCGATGGGCCGACGCGGCGGCGGTGGATCCGGAGGAGATGCTGGTCGCGGCCCTGTCCAGCTGCCACATGCTGTCGTTCCTGCATGCGGCCCGCCTGGCCGGCTTCGTGGTGGCCGCCTATCGCGACCGGGCGGAGGGAACCATGGCGGAGATCGCACCCGGTCGGCATGCGGTCACGCGGGTGGTGCTGCATCCCGCCGTCGCGTGGACCGGAACCGCTCCGGAACAGGATGCGCTGGGCCGGCTGCACCACGAGGCACACGACGCCTGCTACATCGCCAACTCGGTGAGAACCGTCGTCGTGGTGGCCTGAGGGCCGGCAACTTTCCGGACGCGTCGTTCCTTGGGGAACGCAGGCCAAGGAGGATCGGCATGACCACGCTGTACTGGGGTCCGCATACCTGCGCGATCGGCATCCACGTGCTGCTGGAGGAGATCGGCGCACCCTTCGACACGGTGAAGATGGACGTGGTGGGCGGCGAAAGCCATCGGCCGCCGTTCAACGGCCTGAACCCGAAGGAGAGGGTGCCGACGGTGGTGCGCGACGACGGCTCGGTGCTGACCGAGTACGGCAGCATCGCGCGGTGGCTGGCCTATGCCCATCCGGAAGCGGGGCTGCTGCCGTCCGACCGGGCGGACGAGATCCACGCGCAGATGATGATGGACTACGCGGTCGGCACCGTGCACGCGCAAGGGTTCGGCCGCATCTTCAAGACGGCCGAGTTCGAGCCGGACGACCTCGTGCACGGCACGCTCGGGCTGGGGTCGGCCAAGGTGAAGGCGCAGGGACGGACGATGGTGGAGAAGGGCTTAAGCATCCTGGCGACGCAGCTCGGCTCCCGCGAATGGGCCGGCGGCACCGCGTTCGGGATCGCCGACACCGCGCTGTTCTATGTCGAGCGCTGGGCGCCGCAGGTGGAGATCGCCCTGCCCCCGCCCCTGGATGCCCATCTCGCGCGGATGAAGGCGCGGCCGGCGGTGCGACGGGTGATGGAGATCTGGGGCGAGCCGGCCGGCTGACCGGGCCCGCCCTCAGCGCCCGATGCGGCGGAGCGGGGCGCCGGCGAGCAGCTTGTGCTCGATCGACTCCAGCGACACGCCCCTGGTCTCGGGCACCAGGAACACGACGAACAGGACGAAGCCGGCGTTCAGGGCGGCGAACAGCCAGAAGGTGTCGGCCTGGCCCAGCGTGGCCAGCAGGGTCAGGAAGGTGTTGCCGATCAGCCAGTTCGCCGCCCAGTTGGTGAAGGTGGAGACAGCGATGCCGAAGTCGCGGCCCTGCAGCGGCTGGATCTCGGCGCACAAGGTCCAGATTAGCGGGCCCGGGGCGGCGGCGAAGCCGACGATGAACACCAGCACCATCGCCACCAGCCCGTACTGGCCGAACGCGCCGTGCACGCCGAGGCCGAGCAGGATGCCGACCGCGGCCATGCCGACCGCCATGATCACGAAGCACGTGCCCAGCATCGGCTTGCGGCCCCAGCGGTCGGCGAAGCCGATGGCGATCAGGGTGGCCAGCACGTTGGCGAGCCCGACCACGGCGGTGGCCCAGTTCGACGCCCCGGCGCCGAAGCCGGCCAGGCCGAAGATCCGGGGGGCGTAGTACATGATGACGTTGATGCCGGTCAGCTGCTGCACCACCTGGAGGCCGACGCCGAGATAGACCGAGCGGCGGAAGTTGGGGTTGGCGCGGAACATGGCCGGGCCGAGTTGGCGCACCGTCAGCTGCTCGCGCACCCCGGCGATCTCGCGATCGACCTCAGCCGGGTCGTCGCGCAGCGTGCGCAGCACCGTGCGCGCCTCCTCGTCGCGGCCGCGCAGCAGGAACCAGCGCGGGCTTTCCGGCAGGAACAGCACGGCCAGCAGGAAGACGAGGCCGGGTACGGCGATGATGCCCAGCATCAGCCGCCAGTTGCCGCTGGGCGTCAGCAGGCTGTCGGACACGAAGGCGAGCAGGATGCCGATCGTCACCATCAGCTGGTACAGCGACACCATCGCACCCCGCCAATGCGCCGGCGCCACCTCGGAAATGTAGAGCGGGCCGGTGAAGGCGACGATGCCGATCGCCAGGCCCAGCACCACGCGGCCGATCATCAGGGTCGCGACCGAGCCCGCGAAGGCGCAGGACAGCGCACCGGCGACGAACAGCACCGCGCCGACCAGCAGCGACCTCCGCCGGCCCAGCCGGTACGACAGCGTGCCCGCCCCGGCCGCGCCGGCGGCGGCGCCGGCCATCATGATGCTGACGATCCATTCCTGGGTGCGGGTGTCGGCGCCGAACGCCCGGCCGATGAAGCCGAGCGCGCCGGCGATCACGCCGATGTCCAGCCCGAACATCAGCCCGGCCAGGCTCGCCAGCCCGCAGGTGACGAAGGCCCGCATCGGCAGGGCGTCCGACACCGCGCCGGGCGGCGCCTTGAGGCGGTCGCGTGTGGTGGACATGGCGTGGCTCCTCGACCGTTCCCCCTCGGAGCCTTACGCGCGGACGCCCCTCCGGCTCCCTCGGCATCGGACGCCGTTCCGGCCCGGCCGCCGCGTCATGGACAGCCGGCTCGGGCTGATGTCTCGTGGCCGGAGATGTCCCAGGATTGCTTCATGGTCCCATACCAGCCGTTCTCGCCCGCCTACGCTCTGTCCGGGCTGGTGATCGGCATCCTGGTCGGCCTGACCGGGGTGGGCGGCGGATCGCTGATGACGCCGCTGCTGGTGCTGCTGTTCCGCTTCCATCCGGCGACCGCGATCGGCACCGACCTGCTGTACGCCGCCACCACCAAGACCGCCGGCACGCTGGTGCACGGCCTGATCGGCACGGTGGAGTGGCGCCTGGTGGCGCTGCTGGCGGCAGGCTCGCTGCCGGGCACGCTGGGAACGCTGTGGGCGCTGTCCCGGCTCGGGCCGCCGACCGCTTCCACCGGACACCTGCTGTCGGTGCTGCTGGGTGCGGCGCTGCTGCTAACCGCGGCCAGCCTGATCCTGCGCGGCACGCTGATGCGCTGGGCCGCCAGGCGGACACCGAACCCGAGCGGGCGCCGCCGGACGGTGCTGACGGTAGCGCTCGGGCTTTATCTCGGCGTGTTCGTGACCCTGTCGTCGGTGGGCGCCGGCGCGATCGGCGTCACCGCGCTGATCCTGCTGTATCCCGGGCTGCCGACCGCGCGCGTGGTGGGATCCGACATCGCGCACGCGGTGCCGCTTACCCTGGTGGCCGGGATCGGCCACTGGATGATCGGCTCGGTGGACTGGCACCTGTTCCTGTCGCTGGTGACCGGCTCGATCCCGGGGGTGATGGTCGGCAGCCTGGTCGCCACCCGCGTGTCGGAGCGGGTGCTGCGGCCGGCGCTGGCGGCCATCCTGGTGGTGGTGGGGGTCCGCCTGCTCGGCTGAGACCGGCCGGCGGGCGGCGGCTCAGCCCTGGCCGTCGCCCTCCGCGCCGTTATCGTCGCCGCTGCCGTTGTTGCCGCTGCCGGCATCGCTTGGCGAGATGGCGACGAACAGCATCTGCCCGTCGTGCAGCACGCGCAGCGCCACCTGGCCGTTCTTCAGCGCGCCGTGGATCGCGTCCGCCGCCGCGTGCGGGCTGTTCACCAGCGTGTTGCCAACGCCGACGATCACGTCGCCGGCCTTGAGCCCGGCCTGGTCGGCGGCCGAACCGCTCTGCACCTCGCGCACCACCACGCCCTTGACGTCGTCGTCGAGGCCGAGCTGCTGGCGCAGGTCGGCGGTGAGGGCTGCCAGCGTCACGCCGATCGAGCCGGTGTTGCTGCTGTTCTCCGCGCCGGCGGCGCCCTGGCCGCCGCCGCCGGGCTTGAGCATCACCGTGGCCTGGGCGGTCTGCGTGGCGCCGTTGCGCAGGAAGGTCAGCGTCACCTTGGTGTTCGGCACCACGCCGGCGACCTTGACTGCCAGGTCGCGCGGGTTGCCGACCTTTTGGTCGTTCAGCTTGGTGATGACGTCGCCCGGCTTGATGCCGGCGTGCTCCGCCGGGCTGTCGTTCGTCACGCTGGCGACCAGGGCGCCGGCGGTGTCCGGGCTGCTGTCCGGGATCGGCAGGTTCAGCGCCTTGGCCATGCCAGGGGTGATGCCCTGCGCGGTGACGCCGATGAAGCCGCGCTGCACGTGGCCGGTCTTCTCCAGCTGCGCCACCACGTCCTTGACCGTGTCGGACGGGATCGCGAAGCCGATGCCGATACTGCCGCCGCCGCTGCCCGGCGACAGGATGGCGGTGTTCACTCCCACCACCTTGCCGTCCTGGGTGATCAGCGGGCCGCCGGAGTTGCCGCGGTTGATCGGCGCGTCGACCTGGATGAAGCTCTCATACGGGCCGTCGCCGATGTCGCGGCCGCGTGCGGACACGATGCCGGCGGTGACCGAGCCGCCGAGGCCGTACGGGTTGCCGACCGCGATCACCCACTCGCCCGGCTGCACGTCGTCGCTTTCGCCCAGCTGGATGAAGGACAGCTTGGCGGACGGCTTGACCTTGAGCAGGGCGATGTCGGTGCCGTTGTCGTGACCGACCACCTTGGCCTTGAGCGTGGTGCCGTCGTCCAGGGTGACGCTGACCGAGGTCGCGTTCTTCACCACGTGGTTGTTGGTGACGATGTAGCCGTCGGCGGAGATGATGAAGCCCGAGCCGCGCGCCTCAACGGTGCGCGAGCCGTGATTCTGCGGCGTCATCTGGAACGGGAACGGAAACGGGAACGGCGTCTGCTGGCCGCCACCGCCCTCGCCGCCCGCCTCGTCGTCCTCCGAGCCGTCGTCCTTGAGCATGGAGGTGATGGACACCACAGCCGGCCGGACCTGCTTGGCGAGGTCGACGAAGTCCGGCAGCTTCTGACTCATGCCGCTGGGCCGGAGCGCGTTCTGCGCCTGCGCCGGGGCGGCGAGGCCGCCCAGGGTGGTGCCGGCGAGCAGCGCTGCACAGGCGGTGGCGACCCAGCGGGACCGGAAGGAGTTCTGCGGAGCGTCCGACATGGTGTTCCTGTTGCTTGGGGCGAACTGACCGGGGCGGATCGGTCGATGATGCAGCGGAAGATGTGCCTTGCCGCCCTGCTTCACCCCTACGCGGCGATGAAACCTGCGTTAGCCGCGCAAGGAGCGGAAGAAATCGCGCAGCAGGGTTGCGGACTCGCGCTCGCACACGCCGCCGACCACCTCCGGCCGGTGCAGGCAGCCGGGCTGCCGGTACAGGCGCGGCCCGTGCTCCACCCCGCCGCCCTTCGGGTCGTAGGCGCCGAACACCACGCGGGCGACGCGAAAATGCGAGGCGGCGGCGGCGCACATCGGGCACGGCTCCAGCGTCGCCAGCAGGCTGCACCCGTCCAGCCGGGTCTGGCCGAGCAGGGTCCCCGCCGCGCGCAGGGCGAGCAGCTCGGCATGGGCGGAGGCGTCGTGCCGCCCCTCCACCTCGTTGCCGGCGGCGGCCAGCACCCGTCCGTCCGGCGCCAGCACCACGGCGCCGACCGGCACGTCGCCGCGCAGGCGGGGGGCGCGCGCCTCGCGCAGGGCCGCCTGCATCGGCGTGGTGGATCCCCCGGCCTCGGTGCGCAATTCCATGCCGCACGATATTGCTCTAACCAGTCCGGATGAAGCGCACCCGTCCCGTGATCGGCGTCACCCTCGACAGCGAGGCGGGGGGCAGGGCGGGATCGGGGTCGTACTCGGCCTATCCGTGGTACGCGCTGCGGGCGAACTACATGGCCAGCCTGGCAGAGGCCGGCGCCCTGCCGGTGGCGCTGCCGCACCATGCCGAGCTGGCCGGCGGGATGCTGGACGCGATCGACGCGCTGGTGGTGACCGGCGGGGCGTTCGACGTCGATCCCGGGCTCTACGGCGACGGCGAGCGGCACGACACGGTGGTGCTGAAGGACGAGCGGACCGCGGCCGAGCTGGCGCTGCTGCGCGGCGCGCTCGGACGCGACATGCCGGTGCTGGGCATCTGCGGCGGCGAGCAGCTGCTGGCGGTGGCGCTCGGCGGCACGCTGATCCAGCACATTCCCGATAGCGTCGCAGGCGCGCTGGCGCACGAGCAGCCGAACCCGCGGCACGAGCCCGGCCACGTGGTGCGGATCGAGCCCGGCACGAAGCTGGCGCTCATCGTGGGCACCGGGGAGATGCGGGTGAACTCCTCACACCACCAGGCGGTGCGCGATCCGGGCCGCGGGCGGGTCAACGCCCGGGCGCCGGACGGGGTGATCGAGGGCATCGAGGACCCGGCGCGCGCCTTCTGCCTCGGGCTGCAATGGCACCCGGAGTTCACGATCGACCCCGGCGACCGGAAGGTGTTCGCAGCCCTGGTCTCGGCCGCCGCGGGCCGGTCGTGAGCGCCGACGCGCCGCCGGAGCCTGACGCCGAACGCGGCGAGCGGATCGCCAAGTGGCTGGCGCGCGCCGGCGTCGCCAGCCGGCGCGACGCGGAGAAGCTGCTGGCGGAGGGCAGGATCCGGCTGAACAACCGGGCGGTGACGCATCCGGCGACCTTCGTGCAGCCGGGCGACACGGTGCAGGTGTCCGGCCGCGTGGTGGACGCGCCGGACCGGACCCGGCTGTGGCGCTACCACAAGCCGGACGGGCTGGTGACCACGCACAAGGACCCGGAAGGCCGCCCGACCGTGTTCGCCGCCCTGCCGCCCGGGCTGCCGCGCGTGGTGTCGGTGGGCCGCCTCGACCTCAACAGCGAGGGGCTGCTGCTGCTGACCAACGACGGCGCGCTGGCGCGGCAGCTGGAGCTGCCGGCGAACGGCTGGATCCGCCGCTACCGGGTGCGTGTGTTCGGCACCGTGGACGAGCGGCAGCTGGCCGAGCTGGCGCGCGGCCCGGTGGTGGAGGGCGTGCGCTACGGCCCGATCGAGGCAGCACTCGACAGCCGCAAGGGCGACAACGCCTGGATCACCGTGGCGCTGCGCGAGGGCCGCAACCGGGAGATACGCCGGGTGATGACCAGCCTCGGGTTCCACGTCAGCCGGCTGATCCGCACCTCCTACGGCCCGTTCCAGCTCAGCGAGCTGCGCCGCACCGAGCTGGAGGAGGTCACCGGCAAGGTCCTGCGCGAGCAGCTGCCCAAGGCATGAGCCCCAAGGCATGAGCCGGGCCGTCCGCGGTGGCCCGGGCACGCGGATCGTCGCCGGCACCCTGCGCGGCCGGATCCTGTCGGTTCCCGACAACGCCGCGACCCGTCCCACCGCGGACCGGGTGCGCCAGGCGCTGTTCGACATGCTGGCGCACGCGCCGTGGCGCGGCGACGCGCTGGAAGGCGGGGTGGTCGACGCGTTCGCCGGCACCGGCGCGCTCGGGCTGGAAGCGTTGTCGCGCGGCGCCGCGCGCGCGGTGTTCCTGGAGCGCGACCGCGCCGCCCTGGCCTGCCTTTGCGCCAACATCGACGCTTGCCGCGTAGCGCCGCAGGCCCTGGCGCTCGGCGGCGACGCGCTGCGTCCGCCAGTGCCGCGTCCGGGCTGGGGCGGCGCCGGGCTGGTGTTCCTCGATCCGCCCTATGGCGGCGGGCTGGCGGCCCCTGCC
>CAXUEL010000100.1:0-11239 GCA_964249915.1 uncultured Acetobacteraceae bacterium
ACGCAAAGGCGCTCGGCGGGCGGTTCGCCACCGTGGACGTGACGGACGAGGCGAGCGTCGCCGCCGCCCTGGGCGAGGCCGAGGCGGCGCGCGGCGAGGCCCGCGTGCTGGTCAACTGCGCCGGCATCGCGCCGCCCGCCCGCACCGTCAACCGGGAGGGCCTGCCGCATGCGCTGGCGCTGTTCCGCACGGTGATCGAGGTGAACCTGATCGGCACCTTCAACGTGCTGTCGCAATTCGCCGCCCGGCTGGTGAAGGCGCAACCGCTGGGGGAGGAGCGGGGCGTGATCGTCAACACCGCCTCGGTCGCGGCCTATGAGGGCCAGGTCGGCCAGGCGGCCTATGCCGCGTCCAAGGCGGGCGTCGCCGGCATGACGCTGCCGGTGTAGAGCCGCACGCAGTCCCCCGGCCCGACCTGGCCTTCGAACGGGTGCCCGGCCGGAGCCGTGCCGATCACCCGGAGACGGCCGCCCGACGCGGTGTCGGCGCCGCGCACCGCATAGCCGTCCATCGCCGACAGGTCGGCGGGCGGGTTGTCCAGCCTGGCGTGCAGCGGGGCGGCCGCGACCCGGCCCCAGGCCTCGGTGAGCGGCACGATCTCGGGCCCCAGCGGCCGGAGCCGCTCCAGGATCCGGCTTCTGGCTTCCTCGACGCTCAGCATGGCGTGCCGCCGGTCATGACGGCGTTGCGCTTGACCTTCGGCCTGCACATGCGCATTTTCCCGCCCCCACACCGACGCCGCGACCAGTGCAGGATCTCCCATGGCGAAATCGAACACCATCCAGATCAAGCTCGTATCCAGCGCGGATACCGGCCATTTCTACGTGACCAAGAAGAACGCCCGGGCGCAGACCGGCAAGCTGGCGCTGCGGAAGTACGATCCCGTCGTGCGCAAGCACGTCGAGTACCGCGAAGCCAAGATCAAGTAGGATGCCGCCGGTCCGCCGGGACCGGCCGCCTCAGTACAGCTTGTTCTTGCCGTAGGGCACCACCAGCTCGTTCGGCTCGGCCAGGTTGAGCATCGCCCGCGCGCGTTCGTCCAGCGTGTCGGCGTCCAGCCCGGCATCGCGCAGTCCCGACACGCGCTGCATCCAGGCCGACTGCTCCATCCTCGCCGCGTCGTCGGCCGCGTTCGCCTCAGTCAGCAGCTGCAGCCGGTCGTGGTAGCTGCGCAGGCCGTGCTCGCCCTGGGTGGCGTTCCAGCCGAAATATCCTACCAGCGACAGGAACAGCAGCGGCGGCAGCGCCGCCTTGACCTTGCGCTTGACCGCGCGTGCGAAACTCATGGGCTGGGTGTCTCCGGTCGGCGCGTGGTGCTGCCGAACCCTAGCGTGACCCGTTACGCCTGCGCTATGTCGCAACCCGCGCCGAACCGAATTTCCTGTTCTGTGACGGCGCCGCCACGGCGTCCGGCACCATCCGCGACCGGAGCCACGCATGACGCCGACCTATCTCCTCGTGGCACCCACCCACTACGAGGTGTCGTATGCGATCAACCCGTGGATGAAGCCGGGCACCTGGTCGGAGAACCCCGGCCGTCACCTGGCCGAGGCGCAGCAGGCGTTCGCGGGCCTGGAACGGGCGCTGCGCGATGCCGGCGGCACGGTGGAGGTGGTGGAGGGCGCGCCCGGCCAGCCGGACATGGTGTTCCCGGCCAACGCCGGCATCGTGCTGGACCGCACCGTCCTGGTCGCCGCGTTCCGCCATCCGCAGCGGCAGGGCGAGGAAGCGCCGTTCACCGCGATCTTCGAGCGCCTGCGCGAGCGCGGCCTGCTCGACCGCGTCGTGCGTCTGCCGGAAGGGGTGTTCCAGGAGGGCGCCGGCGACTGCATCTGGGACCGTACCCGCCGGCTGGCCTGGACCGGCTACGGTCCCCGCTCCGGCCGCGACGCGCCGGCGGTCATCGCCGACACCTTCGGCATCGACACGGTGCCGCTCGAGCTTGCGACCGAACAGTTCTACCATCTCGACACCTGCTTCTGCGTGCTGCCCGGCGGTGAGGTGCTGTTCTATCCGCCCGCCTTCACCGAGGCCGGCCTGCGCGCGATCCGCGAGCACGTGGCGCTGGAGCAACTGATCGAGGCCACCGACGAGGACGCCGGGCGGTTCTGCGTCAACGCCGTGGCGCTGGACCGGACGGTGGTGATGGCGCGGGCGGCACCGGCGCTGAGGGACCGTCTCGCCGCCCGCGGATACGCGGTGCGCGAGGCCGAGCTGTCGCCGTTCATCCTGTCCGGCGGCGGTGCCTACTGCATGACCCTGCGCCTGGACCTGTCTAGCGGCGGTGCCTGAAGGTTCACCAAGCAAGGCCAGGGCTCTGCCCTGGACCCGCCGGGGCCTAGGCCCCGGACCCGATCTTGTAGAGGGGTTTGAAGGGCGACGCCCTTCATGGGGTCCAGGGGCAACGCCCCTGGCCCTGCCTTCCTTGAAGTTCCCGATCAGCTCCGCAGGATGGTGCGCCCTGCATAGCGGGCAGCACCATCCAGCTCGGCCTCGATCCGGATCAGCTGGTTGTACTTGGCGGTGCGGTCGGAGCGCGACAGCGAGCCGGTCTTGATCTGGCCGCAGTTGGTGGCGACCGCCAGGTCGGCGATGGTGCTGTCCTCGGTCTCGCCGGAGCGATGGCTCATCACCGTGGCGTAGCCGGCGCGGTGCGCCAGCTCGACCGCTTCCAAGGTTTCCGACAGGGTGCCGATCTGGTTCACCTTGATCAGCACCGCGTTGGCGGTCTTGGCCTGGATACCGCGCAGGATACGCTCCGGGTTGGTCACGAACAGGTCGTCGCCGACCAGCTGCAGCTTGGCGCCGAGCTCGGCGGTCATGTGCGCCCAGCCGTCCCAGTCGTCCTCCGAGCAGCCGTCCTCGATGGAGATGATCGGGTAGCGGCCGGCGAGCTCGCCGAGATAGGCGACCATGCCGGCGGCGTCGAACGACTTGCCCTCGCCTTCCAGCTCGTAGCGGCCGTCGCGGTAGAACTCGGTCGCGGCGCAGTCCAGCGCGAAGCTCACGTCCTCGCCCGGCCGGTAGCCCGCCTTTTCCACCGCCCGCGTCATGAAGGCGAGCGCCTCGTCGGCCGATCTCAGCCCCGGCGCGAAGCCGCCCTCGTCGCCGACGTTGGTGTTGTGCCCGGCCTCCTTCAGCCCCTTCTTGAGCTGGGCGAAGATCTCCGAGCCCATCCGCACCGCGTCCGCCAGCGTCGGCGCGCCGACCGGCTGGATCATGAATTCCTGGATGTCGATCGGGTTGTCGGCATGCTGGCCGCCGTTGATGATGTTCATCATCGGCACCGGCAGGGTGCGCGCATACACGCCGCCGACGTAGCGGTACAGCGGTACCCCCAGCTCCTCCGCCGACGCCTTGGCCACCGCCAGCGACACCGCCAGGATGGCGTTGGCGCCGAGCCGTGACTTGTTGGCCGTGCCGTCCAGGTCGATCAGCGCGTGGTCGATCGCCACCTGCTCGCTGGATTCCGCGCCGGTCAGCGCTTCCAGGATCTCGCCTTCGGCGAAGGCGACCGCCTTGAGCACACCCTTGCCGCCGAACCGGGCCGGATCGTTGTCGCGCAGCTCGGCCGCCTCGTGCGCCCCGGTGGAGGCGCCGGACGGCACCGCGGCGCGGCCCTTGGCACCGGAAGCCAGTTCCACCTCGACCTCGACCGTCGGGTTGCCGCGGCTGTCCAGGATCTCGCGCGCGACGATGTCGGTGATGGCACCCATGTGTTGTCTCCGGGGGGATGTTCAGCGTGGCGTTGTTCCACCATCTCGGCCCGCTTTCCGCAAGGCCGGCCCGGGCGCGCATCCCGCGCGGCGCCGCGGCGTTGTGGGGAAGCTGCAAACCCGTCGGAGCCCGGACCGGATGACACGCCTGCCCCTGCTTGCGATCGTTCTGGGGCTGGGCGGGCTGATCCCGTTCGTCGGTATGACGGCCGGCATCCTGTTCTTTCCCGCCGACGTGCCGGCGCCGCGCCTGGTGCCGGCGCTGATCGACTACGGCGCGGTGATCCTGTCCTTTCTCGGCGCCGTGCACTGGGGCCTGGCTTTGGCGGGCGGTCCGGTCGGCACGGTCTCGCCCGGTATGTCGCCGGTCACCGTGCCGGCGCCGTCGCGCGCGATGCGGCTGCGGCTTGGGCTCGGCGTCCTGCCGTCGCTGGTCGGGTGGGCGGCGCTGCTGGTCGTGCTGGTCGCCCGGCCGCTGCCCGCCCTGCTCCTGCTCGTGCTGGGCTTCGCGCTGACCACGCTGGCCGAGACGCGCGCGGCCCGGGAAGGGCTGATGCCGCCGGGCTACCTGGCCTTGCGCCACCTGCTGAGCGCCGTGGTGCTCCTTTGCCTCCTGGCCGTGCTGGTGGTGCGCCTGGCCTGATCGGCGCGGCCGGCGATGCCGTTCAGCCGCGTCGCGGCACCGCCAGCAGGGTCACCAGGGTTCCGGTTCCGAGCGCCGCCGCCAGCGCCGCCACCGGCGTCCGGCGCACGCGCACCGCCACCTGCTCCAGCACCCCCTCGACCGCGCCCGCCGCGTCGATCGCGACCGGGATGACCGTCTGGTCGAGGAACAGCTTGGGCGCCGACGGCCCGGCCCCCTTCTTCAACATGTAGTCGCGATCGACCATCGGCTCTTCCTTTCCCGCCCGGACGCGGCTGTTATGCCGCCGGCACGTGAAGCCGGTCGCCCTGGCGTGCAACACCCGGGGCGCCCAAGCTGTTCATCCTGCGCCGCCGGAGTTTGGTCCATGACACGCAAAGCCGTCTACAAGCCGTACACGATGCCAGCCGGCGGCTGGGGATCCGCGCGTTCGGTGGGCAACATCCTGCAGCGCGAGGGCGTGCCGGTCAGCGGCGCGCTCGCCCTGATGCGGCAGAACAAGGTGGACGGGTTCCAGTGCGTGTCCTGCGCCTGGATCAAGCCGGCCACCCCGCTGCCGCTCGAGTTCTGCGAGAACGGCGTCAAGGCGACCGCGTGGGAGATCACCTCGCACCGCTGCACGCCCGAGTTCTTCGCCGAGCACACCGTCACCGAGCTGCTGGACTGGGACGACTTCCAGCTCGAGCAGGCCGGCCGCCTGACCCACCCGATGCGCTACGACCCGGCCAGCGACAAGTACAAGCCGGTGTCGTGGGCCGCGGCCATGGCCGAGATCGGCCAGGAGCTGCGTGCGGTGACGGACAGGCAGAACGCGGTGTTCTACTCGTCCGGCCGCTGTTCCAACGAGGCGAGCTACGCCTACGCGCTGTTCGCCCGGCTGTACGGCAACAACAACCTGCCCGACAGCTCCAACATGTGCCACGAGACCACCTCGGTCGCGTTGCCGCCCAGCATCGGCGTGCCGGTCGGCACCGTCACCCTGGACGACTTCGCCCACACCGAGTGCATCATGTTCTTCGGCCAGAACCCTGGCAGCAACAGCCCGCGCATGCTGCACCCGCTGCAGGAGGCGGCGGAGCGCGGCGTGCCGATCATCACCTTCAACCCGCTTCGCGAACGCGGGCTGGAGCGGTTCAAGAACCCGCAATCGCCGGTCGAGATGATCGGCGGGCACGAGACCCGGATCAGCTCCTCCTACCACCAGGTCCGCACCGCCGGCGACCTCGCCGCCATCACCGGCATCGCCAAGGCGCTGATCGAGCTCGACGACAAGGCCGTGGCGGAGGGCTCGCCTCCGTTCCTCGACCACGCCTTCATCACCGAGCACACGCACGGGGTGGACAGCTTCGTGTCGTGGACGCGCGCGCAGGACTGGGACGACATCGAGCGCGAATCCGGCCTCGCCCGCAACGCGCTGGAAGCCACCGCCCGCCTGTACGGCCGCGCCAAGTCGGCCATCTGCATCTACGGCATGGGCGTGACGCAGCAGCAGGAAGGGGTGCAGACCATACGCCTGCTGGTGAACCTGCTGCTGCTGCGCGGCAACATCGGCAGGCAGGGCGCCGGCATTTGCCCGGTGCGCGGCCATTCCAACGTGCAGGGCCAGCGCACCGTCGGCGTTTCGGAGAAGCCGGAGCTGGTGCCGCTGGACCGGCTCGCCGAGCAATACGGCTTCGAGCCGCCGCGCGAGCTCGGGCTCAACACGGTGGAGGCGTGCGAAAAGATCCTCGCCGGCGAGATCGAGGCGTTCCTGATCCTGGGCGGCAACTTCGTGCGCGCGGCCCCCGACCACGGCCGCCTGGAGCCGGCGTGGCGACGCATGCGCCTGACCGTGAACGTTGCCACCAAGCTCAACCGCAGCCAGCTGCTGCCGGGCAAGGTCAGCTTCATCCTGCCGGTGATCGGCCGGATCGAGGTCGACCGCCAGGCGTCCGGCGACCAGTCGGTGTCAATGGAGGACACCTCGGGCTGCATCCACGGCTCCAAGGGCGTGCGCAAGCCGGCCTCGCCGCACCTCATCAGCGAGGTGCGGTTCGTAGCCGAGCTGGCCAAGGCGACGCTCGAGCCCAACCCGCACGTGCCGTGGGACGACTGGGTGGCCGACTACAGCCTGATCCGCAAGGCGATCAGCGTCACCTACCCGGAGATCTTCTGGGACTACGAGACGCGGATGTGGGAGCCGGGCGGCTTCCAGCGGCCGCTGCCCGCGCGCAAGCGGGTGTGGAAGACCCCGAACAACAAGGCGAACTTCGTGACGCCGGACGGGCTGGTGGAGAACCCCGACCTGCCGGAGCTGACGCCGCAATCGCTGCGCATGATGACGCTGCGCAGCAACGACCAGTTCAACACCACCGTGTACGGCTACAACGACCGCTTCCGCGGCATCAACGGCACGCGCGACGTGGTGCTGATGAGCCGCGACGACATCGACCGGCTCGGCCTGATCGTCGGCGGCAAGGTGCGGCTGGAAACGGAGTCGAACGACGGCCACCACCGCGCGCTCGGCGGCCTGGCCGTGGTGGCGTACGACCTTCCCGCCGGCTGCATCGGCACCTACTACCCGGAAGCCAACGTGCTGCTGCCGACCGGGCACTATGCCAAGGGAAGCAAGACTCCGGCGGCGAAGTCGATCCCGGTGCGCGTCTTCAAGGAGGAGGACACCGCGTCCGAGCCCGGCCTGATCGCCGCCGAGTAGGCGGCGGGCGCTCAGTCGATCCGGTAGCGGATCGGCTTGAACGCGCCGTTGTTCGACTGCAGCGCCGAGCAGGCGGTCAGGCCGACGATCAGGTCGTCCTCGGCGAGAAAGGTGGCGTGGTCGCCGGCGCGGCTCAGTGGCGGCGCCACCGTCAGCGCGCCGGTGTCACCGTCCACCCGCACGTTCATGAACACGTTGAAGGCGACCGGGATCCGGTCCGGCCCGATCCCGAACGGCGCCAGCGCCACCGCCAGGTTGCCGAAGCAGCCGCGATGCGGCGCGTGGTCGCCATAGATGATCCGGAACGTGTCGGCCGAGCACGGCGTCAGCAGGAAGTCGTGCCGGCCGACCGTGTCCTCCACGATCCGCAACAGGACGCGGCTGCGGTTCGAGTAGATCGGATCGCCCGTGCTCAGGAACAGCCGGCTGGCGTAGTCCAGCGTCCGTCCCGAGGAGATGACCTCGTCCGGATCGTCGCGGCGGAACGCCAGCAGGTCGGCCACCTGCTCGCCCTGCGGGTCGATCACCGTCAGTCGCTGTCCCTTGCCGAGGATGAAGGCGGTGCCGGAGCGGGGCGGGATCTCGACCACGCCCCCGGCATCAGCCGGCATGGACGCCGGACGGCATGGCCGGTCCCCCTGCCGCGCCGCCGCCGCGGCCGCTGAACGGGCAGCGCCACCCGTCCTCCACCGCGCGGCCGCTGTACTGGCGTGCCTCGGAGTTCTCGCCGAACCGCGACAGCATCGGGTTGGCGGTGCCGTTGAGCGCCAGGTCGCGGTCCAAAATGGTGTCGCGCAGGCGGGTGTACAGCCCCTCGCTGCGCAGCCGCTCGAACTGGTCGTGCAGGTTGAACACCACGCCCGGCCGCTCGAACCGACGTGCCAGCCGGCTGGCGCCTGGATGCAGCCCCACCACGAAGAATGCCTCGCCGCCGAAGCTGAGCGAGAAGTGCGGGTGCTCGGGATCCTGGCTGACCCGGCTGTCGACGTCCTGCCCCAGCCACCGGTCCTTGTCGCTCAGCGACTGCAGGCGCGACCAGAGATGGGTCTCGAACGCGTCCTCGGTGAGCGTCGCCGGGCCCTCGAACAGCACCACGAAGCTCTGGTACAGCCGCCGGTCCTCGCGGTAGGCGCGGGCGAAATCGATCAGCTCCGGCAGGATGCGCAGGTCGTCCCAGGCCGACGCGATGTCGCGGGCCACCAGGATGCGCAACTGGTTCCGGGCGAGCGCAGACTTGGCGCCGACGCAGGAGAACCCCGAGTTGCGGATGAAGCCGCGGAACCGCTCGGCGAGCGGGTGCCGGTCGTCGTCCAGTCCAGTACTCATGCGTCCCCGAAACCCCCGATCGACCGCGGAACGCAGCAGATGGGGGCGGCGACTGCCCGTGTGCGTCGGACCAGCCTTGCGTACGGCGCAGGAACCGTTTGCGGTCAGCCTTGCCCGGACACCGCGACCAGCTCGATCCGGAACACCAGCGCCGCGTTCGGCGGGATCGGACCTGCACCCTTGGCGCCGTAGCCGAGCCCGGGCGGCACGTAGAGCATCCACACGTCGCCGGGGCGCATCAGCTGCATCCCCTCGGTCCAGCCCTTGATCACCGCGTTCAGCGGCAGGGTGACGATGTTGCCGTGGCTGTCGTCGAAGATGGCGCCGTCGGACAGCTTGCCGACATAGCTGACCATCACGCTGTCGGCCGGCCCCGGATGCGCGCCGCCGGCGTCGCCCGATGACACCACCTTGTACTCCAGGCCGGACGGCAGGGTGACCACCCCCGCCTGGGCGGCGTTCTGCTTCATGAAGGCGGCGGCCTCCGCCGGGGTGCCGGCGCGGGCGAGGCCGGGCACGGCGGCGGCGAGGGCGGCGAGCAGGAGAAGCGGACGCGTGGCGCAGGCGGGCATGGAGCCTCCGGGGAAAGTTGCCACGGCGTCATAGCAGCAGACCGGCGCCGAGGCACCCGCACCGCCGCCCGGCGACGCGCGGATCAGACCAGCCGGGCCTTGCGGACCGACGCGCCGATGAAGCCGGAGAACAACGGGTGCGGCGCGAACGGCTTGCTCAGCAGCTCGGGGTGGTACTGCACGCCGATGAACCAGGGGTGGTCGGGATACTCGACGATCTCCGGCAGGATCCCGTCCGGGGACAGGCCGGAGAAGCTCAGTCCCGCCCGCTCCAGGCGCTCGCGGTAGTGGATGTTGACCTCGTAGCGGTGCCGGTGCCGCTCGCGGATCGTGGTGGTGCCGTAGGCGTCGGCCACGCGCGAGTCGCGGTGGAGCACCGCGTCGTAGGCGCCGACCCGCATGGTGCCGCCGAGGTCGCCGCCGGCCTGGCGCACCTGCAGCTCGTTGCCCTGCGCCCACTCGGTCATCAGCCCGACCACCGGCTGCGCGGTGGGCCCGAACTCGGTGGACGACGCGTCGGGGATGTCGGCCAGGTTCCGGGCGCACTCGATCACCGCCATCTGCATGCCGAAGCAGATGCCGAGGAACGGGATCCGGCGCTCGCGCGCGAACCGCACCGCCTCGATCTTGCCCTCCGAGCCGCGCTCGCCGAACCCGCCCGGCACCAGGATGCCGTGCACGTCCTGCAGCCGCTCGACCACCGCCGGCACCCGGCCCTGCTCGAACACCTGGGCGTCCACCCAGTCCAGCTGCACGCGCACCCTGTTGGCGATCCCGCCATGGATCAGCGCCTCGTTCAGCGACTTGTAGCTGTCGAGCAGGGAGGTGTACTTGCCCACCACCGCGATCCTGACCTCGCCCTCCGGGTTGCGCATCGCGTCCAGCACCCGGTGCCAGCCGGACAGGTCCGGCTCGCCCGCGTGCGGCAGCGCGAAATGGCGCAGCACCTCGGTGTCCATGCCTTCCTCGTGGTAGGAGATCGGACAGGCATAGATGGTGTCGACGTCCAGCGCCGAGATCACCGCCTCGGGCCGGACGTTGCAGAAGTTGGCGATCTTGCGCCGCTCGTTGTCCGGCAGCGGCCGGTCGGACCGGCACAGCAGCATCTGCGGCTGAATGCCGACGTTCTGCAGCTCCTTGACCGAGTGCTGGGTCGGCTTGGTCTTCAGCTCGCCCGCCGCCGGGATCCACGGCACCAGGGTCAGGTGCACGAACATGGTGCGCTCCGGCCCGAGGTCGTTGCGCAGCTGCCGGATCGCCTCCAGGAACGGCAGGCTCTCGATGTCGCCCACCGTGCCGCCGATCTCGATCAGCGCGAAGTCGAGGTCGCCGGTGTCGTGCACCACCGCGTTCTTGATCGCATCGGTGATGTGCGGGATCACCTGCACGGTGGCGCCGAGGTAGTCGCCGCGACGCTCGCGCGCGATCACCTCCGAGTAGATCCGCCCGGTGGTGGCGTTGTCGGCCCTGGTGGCGTGCACGCCGGTGAAGCGCTCGTAGTGGCCGAGGTCGAGGTCGGTCTCCGCCCCGTCGTCGGTGACGAACACCTCGCCGTGCTGGTACGGGCTCATCGTCCCGGGATCGACGTTCAGGTAGGGGTCGAGCTTGCGCAGGCGCACCCGGTAGCCGCGCGCCTGCAGCAGCGCCGCCAGCGCCGCCGACGCGATGCCCTTGCCGAGGGAGGAGACCACACCGCCGGTGATGAATACGAACCGCGTCATGGGCGTTCGTCCTACACCGGAACCCGGAGTCCGGGATACCCGTCCCGGCCACAATAGCGCCGCATCCGCAGCTCAGGCCGCGGCGAGGGCGTCCAGCACCGCCTGCGCCGCACGCTCGCCGTCGCGCATCGCGCCGCCGACCGTCCCGGCCAGCCCGTCGGTGCGGCACGCTTCCCCCGCCAGCACCATCCGGCCGTCGCCGAACGGCTCGCCCAGCCGGCCCCTCGCGTCGGCGTGGCCGGGACGGGCATAGGCATAGGCGCCGCCGAACAGCGGGTCGCTGCCCCAGCGCGACGCCCAGCCGTCCGGCCCGAGCGACGACGCCGCGTCCGCACCCAGCAGGGTCGCGACCCGGGTTCGCGCCTCGTCCAGCGCGTCCGTCTCATGCCCGCTGAACGACCAGGCGTGCCGGCCGCCGAGGAAGCCGGTCACGTACGGCGCCCCGTCCGGCAGCACGCCGCCTGGATCTGGGGGAAACCCGCCATCGGACACTAAGCACCTCCTCCTCAACTCGCTCTGCACTCAACTCGCACTGTACTTCTTATTCTACTGACTTCAGCTAAGTG
>CAXUEL010000100.1:11249-11666 GCA_964249915.1 uncultured Acetobacteraceae bacterium
CGGGCGGGCGCTGCTCCAGCAGCGTGCCGGGCTCCACCCCGAGCCGGTGCCGCGACTCGTCCGGCACCGGCAGCGCCAGCTTGCTCAGCAGCCCCATCGGCAGCCCGTCCAGCGCCCCGGCGATGCCCGCGGGAAGGGGCGGGGAGAACGCGATCGCTCCGGCCCGCAGCACTCCGGTCGAGACGGTGACGATGCAGGCACATCCCGCGACCAGGCCGTCGCTGGTCGACAGCGACACCCGCTCCGGCACGCTCCAGTCGATCGCCCGCACCGCGACGCCGCGGCGCACCGGCCCCGCCAGCGGCCCCAGCCGGGTTTCGAGCAGGGTGCCGATGCCGCAGGCTGGCCGGAGGTCGCCGTCGTCCAGCCCGTTGCGGTGCCAGTCCCGCAGCGACAGCACGTCCGCGTCGGCGGCGG
>CAXUEL010000101.1:0-493 GCA_964249915.1 uncultured Acetobacteraceae bacterium
CACCCGCCAGGGCTTGCGCAGGTGCCGCGCGACGGGCGGCCCAGGCGGGGGGCCCGGGCGGCCGTGCCGGTGGCGGGCGGCAGGATCCGGACAGCCTCGCCGACGACGACCCTGATGCGCCGGACGCCCCGGACGGCCGGCGGTTCCGATCCCGGCCTGGCATTCCTCGACGACATGACGTCCCGGCTCGCCGTCACCGCGGGCCACGGCGCCTGGCCCGGCGCTGCAGGCCGTTCGCCGCCGCCACCGGGCCGGTGCGGCGGGCTGCCACCGACCCAGGCCGTCCGCTCAGGCGGCCAGCCTGGCCTCGTCGCGATACAGCATGGTGGCGGCGAGGTGGATGTCGAGCACGACGTCGGCGTCGGCGCGCGGCAGGTCGAGCTCGGCATTGCCGTCGGTCCAGCGCCCGCCTTCGCCCCCGTGCCAGCCCCGCACCGCCCGGCCCGCCGCCGGGCGCGTCCTGGCGCGGCTGCGCCAAGAGCGCCTGGTGAAG
>CAXUEL010000101.1:503-11642 GCA_964249915.1 uncultured Acetobacteraceae bacterium
CCGGCCGGCCGCCGGCACCACCTGCTCGTCGAGTCCGGTCCACAGCACCAGCTTGTCGACGGCGACCCCCAGGGTGCGGCGGTCGTCGACGAACGGGCCGACGGTCTCCGCCGGCACGGCGGCACGCGACAGCAGGCGGAGCGGCCGCGCGCCGCGGGGCAGGCGGAACATGTGCCGCTGCGCGTTGTGCCAGCAGGCAGGAAGCTCGCTGCCGTCGTCGAGCAGCAGGCGCAGGTCCGGCTGGGCGGTCAGGGCGGCGACAGGCCGGCCATCACCCAGGCCGAGGGCATGCGCACGGTCCAGCAGGCGGTTCCAGATCGGCTCGATCACGTCGCGCGCGACCACCAGGGGGGCGGCCATGACGGCGTCGCGGCACAGCACGGGAACCGGGCCGGCTTGCGTGAACAGGGCGCGGTTGCCGCTGTCGAGGTAGCTTTCCGTGGTCAGCCCCTCGGACAGCAGGATGCCATGGCGCTCCAGCTCGACATGGAAGAACTCGTACTCCGGGATGCTGCGGTCGACCAGGATCGAGGCGCCGTTGACCAGCATGCGCGCAGGCGTGAGGCCGGCCTCGGTCAGGATGCAGTGCTCCGGCGTCACCAGCAGGTCGCGGTGCGGCACGTTGTCGGCGAAGGCGCCGCGCACGATGCGGACCGGATAGGCCGCGTCCTGCCCGTGATCGGCGACGCGCATCGCACGGCCGCCGACCCAGGCCACCGGGCGCGACACCAGCTGCCCGGCCTCGACCACGGTCATCAGGTCGCCGGCGCGCAGGGTCTCGACCGCGACCTCGCCCGACGGCGTGGCGATCATGGTGCCGCGCAGGAAGCAGGTCGCGAAGCCGATCACCAGGTTGCCGGCATGGGTGGAGCTGTTGCCGCCTTCCACCAGGGCGGTGCCGCCGATGGTGAAGTTGCCGGCCGTCACCGTGCTGCCCATGCCGCCAAGGCCGATGGTGGCGGTCACGCCGTTGTTGGAGAAGGTCAGCAGGCCGTTGCTGTAGCCGATGATCCTCTCGTTGGCGGCGCTGACGCCGTTGAACACGATCTGGTCGCCGTTGCCTTGGAAGTTGTTGATCGAGGACAGCAGCGCAAGGTTGGTCAAGGAGGTGGTGTCGAGGACCAGCGTGTTGTTGGTGCCGTTGAAGTCGATCGGGTTGGCGATGTCGGCGGACACCAGCGTGTTGCTGATCTCGAACGTGCCGTAGCCGGTGGCGGTGTTGGTCGGTCCGAGCTGCGTGAACGTCAGCTTGTTGGCCGCCGAGGTGTAGTAGCCGACGCCGCCGTTGGTGCCGTAGCCGATGTCGAAGGTGGTGCCCACGGCCGCGGTGGTCGAGCTCAGCACGAGATCGGCGTAGTAGCCGGCATTGACCACCGTCGCCGCGACCAGGCTCGGCGCGATGGACACGTTGATGATGCTCGCGCCGAGCGAGAAGGCGCTGTAGACCAGCTGGGAGTTCGCCGCCCCTGCCAGCGCCCCGCTGAAGTTCTGGTCGAACTCGACGTTGCTGGTGATCGGGCCGTTGATCGTGCTGGTCATCGTCGCTAGCCTCCCTGGACAAAGCTTGGCCTGCAACCTGCGCGTGCCGGAAGAACAAGCCATAGGACAGGTTGAAACGGCACAGCAACGGAAATCGAAGGACGCATCAAAGAAAGATCATAGTTTAATAGAGATCTTTTTTGACCCGTCCCAAAAAAATGATGATCGCCCTCAGATGGAAAAATACTTGGCGTTCCGGTTGAACAGCACCAGCGCGCTGGTCGACTGCTCCGGATGCAGCTGCCAGCCTTCCGACAGGCTCACCCCGATCCGCTCCGCCTGCAGCAGCTGCAGCAGCGGCTCCTGGTCCTCCAGCTTCGGGCAGGCGGGATAGCCGAACGAGTAGCGCGAGCCGCGGTAGCCCTGGGACAGCAGCACGTCCATGTCGCGGGCGTCCTCGCCGGCATGGCCGAGCTCGGCGCGCATGCGCTTGTGCGCATACTCGGCCATCGCCTCCGCCATCTCCACCGACAGACCGTGCAGGTACAGGTAGTCCTGGTAGCGGTTGGCCTCGAACCAGACCCGGGCGACGTCGGACGCCTTCTGCCCCACCGTCACCACCTGCAGCCCGATCACGTCGCGTCGGTCCGGGCCGTCGCCCACATCGCGCACGAAGTCGGCGATGCAGGCGCCGTCCTCGCGCGGCTGCCTGGGCAGGTCGATCCGGACGAGCTCCGTGACGCCGTCGGGTTCGAACAGGATCAAGGCGTTGCCCTCGCCGGCGGCCTTCCAGTAGCCGGTGATGGCCTGCGGGCGAAGGATGTCCTGCTCGGCGCACAGCGCCAGCATGCGCCGCATCACCGGACGCAGCTCCTGCCTGGCCCAGACGAGGAACTCCTCGAGCGACCGGCCCTGCTTCCGAAAGCCCCACTGGAACTGGTACAGGCTGCGCTCGTTGAGGAACGGGATCACCGCGTTCGGGCTGGCCTCGATCACACGCGACCCCCAGAACGGCGGCGCCGGCACCGGCTCGTCGTTCAACCGCCGCCTACGGGCCTGCGCCGCGGCGAGGTCGACCGGCGCGAAGCCGCGCACCTCCGCCAGCTCCGGCATGCGCCTGGCCGTCCGCGCCTTACCCTTCCGGCGGGACTGGATCGCGCCGAGATAGGTGTCGAGCTCGCCGCTCTCCACCTTGTCCATCAGGCCGAGCCCGTCGAACGCGTCGCGGGCATAGGCGACGCGGCCGGCCCCGCCCCTGCTCGAATAGGCGGCGACGCACTCCTCCTCGACGTAGTTGCGCGTCAGCGCGGCCCCGCCCAGCAGCACCGGGATCTCCAGGCCCTGCCTGGCCATCTCCTCCAGGTTCTCGCGCATCACCACGGTGGACTTCACCAGCAGCCCGGACATGCCGATCGCGTCCGCCTTGTGCTCGCGCACGGCGGCGATCATGTCGGCCAGCGGCACCTTGATGCCGAGGTTGCACACCCGGTAGCCGTTGTTGGTCAGGATGATGTCGACCAGGTTCTTGCCGATGTCGTGCACGTCACCCTTCACGGTCGCGAGCACGATGGTGCCGCGGGTCTGGCCGGTGGCGCGCTCCATGAACGGCTCCAGGTGCGCCACCGCCGCCTTCATGGTCTCGGCCGACTGCAGCACGAACGGCAGCTGCATCTTGCCCGAGCCGAACAGCTCGCCCACCGTCTTCATGCCGTCGAGCAGCACCGTGTTGATGATGTCGAGCGGCGGCATGGTCTGCCGCGCCTCGTCCAGCTCGGCTTCCAGCCCCTTGCGGTCGCCGTCGACGATGCGGTCGCGGAGCCGCCCCTCCACCGTGTCGGCCCGCGTCTTCTTGACCGCCTCGGACGCCTTGCGGTCGGCGAACAGCTCCAGCAGCCGCTTGAGCGGGTCGTAGCCCTCGCGCCTGCGGTCGAAGATCAGGTCCTCGGCGACCTCGATCTCTTCTGCCGCCAGCAGGTGCAGCGGCCGGATCTTGCTGACGTGCACGATGGCCCCGCTCATGCCGGCGCGCACCGCGTGGTCGAGGAACACCGAGTTCAGCACCGCGCGCGCCGCCGGGTTCAGCCCGAACGAGATGTTGGACAGGCCGAGGATGATCTGGATGTCGGGGAACCGCTCGCGGATCAGCCGGATGCCCTCGATGGTCCACTGCCCCAGCTTGCGGTCGTCCTCGACCCCGGTGGCGACCGTGAACGTGAGCGGGTCGATCAGCAGGTCGGACTGCGGCAGGCCGTGGATGTCGCAGGCGAACTCGACCAGCCGGGTGGCGATCCTGAGCTTGTCCTCCGGGGTCTTGGCCATGCCGACCTCGTCGATGGTCAGCGCGATCACCGCGGCGCCGAACTTGCGCGCCAGCACGAGCCGCTCGCGGGCGGCGTCCTCGCCGTCCTCGAAGTTGATCGAGTTGATGATCGGCTTGCCGCCGTGCAGCTTCAGCGCGCTGGCGATCACCGGGGTCTCGGTGGAGTCGATCACCAGCGGCGCGTTCACCGAGGCGGTGAACCGGCGTACCACCTCGTCCATCTCGCCGACCTCGTCGCGGCCGACGAAGGCGGTGCACAGGTCCAGCGCGTTGGAGCCCTCGGTGGCCTGCTCGCGGCCGACGGCGACGCAGCCGTCCCAGTCGCCGGCCTCCTGCAGCTCGCGCCACTTCCTGGAGCCGTTGGCGTTGCAGCGCTCGCCGATCGAGAAGTAGCTGTTCTCCTGGCGCAGCGGGGTCTGGCCGTACAGGCTGGCGACCGAGGGGATCCAGACCGGCCGCCGCGCCACCGGCGCCGGGCGGCTGTTGTTGCCGGCGCGCCTTCGCAGCATGGCGTCGAGGGCCTCGATGTGCGGCGTCGAGGTGCCGCAGCAGCCGCCGACCAGGTTGAGCCCGTCCTCGACGATGAAGCGCTCGATCCAGCTCGCCATCTCGGCAGCACCGAGCGGGTAGTGCGTCCGGCCGTCCACCAGCTCCGGCAGGCCGGCGTTGGGCTGCACCGAGATCAGCCGCGGCCAGTTGGCGGCGAGCCAGCGCACGTGCTCCGACATCTCCTGCGGCCCGGTGGCGCAGTTCAGCCCGATCAGCGGCACGTCGAGGGCGTGGACCACGGTGGCGGCGGCGGCGATGTCGGGACCCACCAGCAGGGTGCCGGTGGTCTCCACCGTGACCTGCACGAAGATCGGGGTGTCGGTGCCGGCCGCCGCCCGCGCCGCCTTGGCGCCGTTGACGGCGGCCTTGATCTGCAGCGTGTCCTGGCAGGTCTCGATCAGCAGCGCGTCGACGCCACCGGCGATGAGGCCGCGGCACTGCTCGGCGAGTGCGGCTTCCAGCGGATCGTAGGCGACGTTGCCGAGCGAGGGCAGCTTGGTGCCGGGCCCGATCGAGCCGACCACATAGCGGTGCCGCCCGTCGCAGAAGCCGTCCGCCGCCTCGCGCGCGAGCTCGGCCGCGACCTTGTTGATCTCGTGGGTGCGGTCGTCGAGCTCGAACTCGGCCAGCGTGATCGGCGAGCCGCCGAAGCTGTTAGTTTCCACCATGTCGGCGCCGGCGGCGAAGTAGCCGCGATGGATCTCGCGCACCAGGTCGGGCCGGGACAGGTTGAGCACCTCGGTGCAGTTCTCCCGGTTCCAGTAGTCGCGCTCGACGTCGAGGTCGAGCATCTGCACCCGCGAGCCCATGCCGCCGTCGCAGAGCAGGACCTGGTCGAGGAGGGCGTCGAGAAGGTGTGGGCGGGTCATGACCATCCTGCGTGCAGCCCGCGCCGCACCGGCCCGGACCGGGTGGCTGTCGGAGGGGCCGCGCGTCCATATGTAAGGCGGCGACGCTTGTCACAAAGCCGGCCGCCGCTGTCCAGCACCGGCGGCCCACCCGGAGACCGGTTCATGCGCCTCGACGCCCGCATCCCGGTCCACGTGGTGCCCTCGGTGACGAGGCTGCCGGAGGCCGACCCGCAGGCCCTGCTGCTGCTGGCGCAGCCCGGCCCGCCGGAGCTGTCAGCACGCGGCGCGGCGGGCGGCGCGGCACGCTGGATGGCGGTGCGCCACCTCGCGGGGGACGTCGCCGCGGCGGCACCGCATCCGGCGGGCTGCCCGTGCTGCGTCGTGCGCGGCCCGCTCGCCCTGCTGCTGTCTTCGCTGTTCGAGCAGCGCGCCCGCGGCACCCTGGGCCTGTTCCGGCGGGTCTGGCTGGTGGCGCCGCCCGCGCTCGCCGAGGCGGTTCCGGCGCTGCTGGAAGCGGATCCGCTGGCCGCCGGGCGCTACCGGGTCGGAGAAAGTTAGCCCGCCTGCGGATTTTACATGCTATGGTTGTCGTGAGAAGCCGCTCGAGCGGTTAGCCATGTCTTGCGCCCGGGGGGTGAGATCGGAACCCTGCGGCGTCCTGGTGTAAGGAGATCCTGTGGATCAACGCAATGACGCCGGCTATGGCGGCTCGCCCGGAGGCCACGCTGCCGGACCCGCAAAGGCACCCGATCCGTTGACCATCCGGTTGCGGGCGGCGATGGCGGCCGCCAAGTACCATGGCGTCGAGCTCGACCCGAAGACCTTCCAGGCGGAGCCGAACGAGCGCTCGCCGTCGCCGGCCACGCTGGTGCGCTGGATGGACGACCAGGGCCTGGTCGCCAAGGGCATGCACCTGAAATGGCGCTACCTGGTGCGAATGCACAACACCCCGCCGATCGTGCTGATGTTCAAGGACGGCTCGGCCGGGCTGTTCATGTCCGCCGACACCAACCGCGGCGTGGTCTGGCTGCGCGACCCGATGGGCGGCGAGAGCGACCCGCTGGTGGCGGTGGACGAGCTGCGCCTGTCCCAGGTCTGGACCGGCGACGTGCTGCTGCTGCGGCGCGCCCGCGCCGGCGTCGAGGCGGAGGCGCCGGTCGACATACGCTGGCTCAGCCGCGTGGTGATGCGCGAGAAGCGGGCGCTGCGCGACATCACCCTGTCCTCGATGGTGCTGTCGATCCTGACCATCCTGCCGGCGCTGATCATCATGCAGGTGATCAACAAGGTGGTCGGCCAGCATTCGCTCGCCACCCTGTTCTCCATCACCATGATCCTGGTGGTGCTCACCTTCTACGAGACGCTGCTGAGCTACGCCCGGCGCGAGCTGGTGCTGGTGATGACGGCGCGGATCGACAGCCGGATCAGCATACACGTGTTCAACCGGCTGCTCGCCCTGCCGCTGGAATACTTCGAGCGCCAGCAGGCCGGCAACGTGATCGGCCGGGTGATGCAGATCTACAAGGTGCGCGACTTCATGACCGGGTCGCTGCTGCGCACCTTCCTGGACATGTTCACCCTGGTGATGATCCTGCCGCTGCTGTTCTTCCTAAGCTCCACCCTGGCCTGGATGACGCTGGCCGGCGCCGGCGCGATCGGCCTGATCGTGATGATCTTCATGGGCCCGGTGAGCTACTACATCGGCCGGGTGACCGCGGCCGAGATGGCGCGCGGCTCGGTGCTCTACGAGTCGATCGCCGGCATACGCACGCTCAAGACCCTGGCGCTGGAGCCCGCCCGCAAGCAGGAATGGGACGAGAAGACCGCCGAGGTCACGCGCTGGAAGCTCGCCGCCGGCCGGATGAGCAACTGGCCGCAGACCATCATCATGCCGATCGAGATGTTCATCAGCCGCGGCGTGCTGCTGGTCGGCGCCTACCTCGCGGTGACCGACACCACCGGCACCGGCTCGGTCGGCGCCGGCGGCCTGGTCGCGTTCATGATGCTGGGCGGCCGCGTCGCAGCGCCCCTGGTCGGCTTCGCCAAGCTGCTGGAGGACTTCACCGAGGTCCGCGCCTCGCTCAGCGAGGTCGGCTCGGTGCTGAACAACCCGACCGAGACCAGGGCCCTGACCACCGGCATGCGCCCCAAGATCGTCGGCGCCCTGTCCTTCGTGGACGTGAACTTCTCCTACCCCGGCGCTCCCACCAAGGCGCTGGACGGGGTCGACTTCCAGATCCCGGCCGGCACCTCGCTGGGCATCGTCGGGCGCTCCGGCTCCGGCAAGTCGACGCTGACCCGCCTGCTGCAGGGCGTCAGCCGCAACTACAGCGGCTACCTGAAGCTCGACGGCATCGACATGCGCGAGATCAACCTCAACCACCTGCGCCGCTCGTTCGGCGTGGTGCTGCAGGACAACTTCCTGTTCCGCGGCACCGTGCGCGACAACATCACCGCCGGCCGGCCCGGCCTGACCCTGGACGACGTGGTGCGCGCCGCCCGTCTCGCCGGCGCCGAGGAGTTCATCGAGCGCATGCCGGCCGGCTACGAGACCTTCATCGAGGAAGGCTCGACCAACATCTCCGGCGGCCAGAAGCAGCGCCTGGCGATCGCGCGCGCGCTGATCTCGGACCCCAAGCTGCTGATCCTGGACGAGGCCACCTCGGCGCTCGACCCGGAGTCGGAAGCGCTGGTCAACGCCAACCTGGCCCGCATCGCCAAGGGCCGCACGATGGTCCTGGTGTCGCACCGCCTGTCCTCGCTGGTCGACTGCGACCAGATCCTGGTGATGGAGCAGGGCAAGGTGGACGACATCGGTCCGCACAACGTCCTGGTGGAGCGCTGCGCGATCTACCGCCAGCTCTGGCTGCAGCAGAACCGGCACATGAACGCCGACCGCAACGCCGGTCCGGCGCCGATGCTGGCCGAGGGGGACTGAACCATGAGCGGTTCGAACGAGATCGTCCCGCAGGGCGAGACCCCTGCGGGCAAGCCGGTCACGCTGCGCCGTCCGGGCAACAACGACGACATGCCGGTGGCGCTGCTCGAGTTCCACTCGCCCAGCGCTGCGATGGCGGCGATGCCGCCGACCGCGACCGCCCTCTACACCACCTGGATCGTGTCCTCGCTGGCGCTCGCCAGCCTGCTGATGATGGCGCTGTTCCCGATCGACCGCGTGGTGACGGCGAGCGGCGCGCTGGTGCCGACGGTGCCGATGGTGGTGGTGCAGCCGCTGGAAACCTCCATCATCCGCTCGATCGACGTCCGCGAGGGCGACGTGGTGCACAAGGGCCAGGTGCTGGCGCATCTCGATCCCCGCGTGACCAACGCCGATGTCAGCAGTCTCGGCCTGCAGACCAGGAGCCTGCAGGCCGAGGTCAACCGGCTGATGGCGGAAGTCACCGACAAGGACTACGTGGCCGATCCGACCGATCCGGCCTCGACCCAGCAGGCGGCGATCTTCCTGCGTCGCAAGTCCGACTACGAGGCCAAGGTCCAGGACTACGACCAGCAGATCGCCGGGCTCAAGAGCGACGTGGTCGGCTACGAGGCGAGCGCCGCGCTCTATGCCGGGCGGGTCAGGGTCGCCTCCGACGTGCACAACATGCGCGAGCAGCTGCAGCGCGACCAGGTCGGCAGCCGCCTCGAATCCCTGTCCTCGCAGGACGAGCTGATGGAGATCGAACGGTCGCAGATCACCGCGCAGCAGAGCGCCGCCAGCGCCCGCAACAAGCTCAACGCCATGGTCGCCGAGCGTGAAAGCTACATCCAGAACAGCAACGCCGAGACCTACCAGTCCCTAACCGACGCCCAGCGCAAGCTGTACGAGGCGTCCGGCGCCTACGAGAAGGCCAACCTGCAGAAGAGCCTGCTGGTGATGCGCGCCGACCGCGACGCGGTGGTGCTGAACATCGCCCACGTGTCGGTCGGCTCCGTGATCACCACGGCGCAGGAGTTCATGACGCTGACCCCGCTCGACGCGCCGCTGCAGATCGAGGGGCGCCTGCCGGTCGGCCAAGCCGCCTACGTGCAGCTGGGCGACAAGGCGCAGGTCAAGTTCCTGACCTTCAACTACGTCCAGTACGGCGGTGCCGAGGCGGTGGTGACCAACATCAGCTCCGCCAGCTTCTCGACCTCGGACTACCAGGCGGAGGCGGCCAATGCCCCCGCCAACGGCTTGGCCACGCCCGGGGGCGGGGACGGGTTCTACCGCGTCCGGCTGCGGATCACCCACTACTCGCTGCACAACGTGCCGCGCTACTTCAAGCCGACCGCCGGCATGGTCGTGAGCGCCGACATCAACATCGGCAAGCGGACCATCCTGCAGTACCTGCTGAGCACCGTGATCCCGACCGCCACCGAGGGCATGCGCGACCCGTCCTGACGGAACCGGCCCGGCGGGCGCGTCCCGCCGGGCCGCGTGCCGCCGCCCTTCCACCGTCCGCCCAGACCAGACCCAGGGGTTTTGCAGGACCTGATGGCGAACTTCCTGAAGCAGCGCGTGGCGTCCCTGTTCTCGCCGCGCGGCAAGCTGCGCTATGCGCTCAGCCTGATCGAGGCGGGCGAGGTGGGCCGCGCCTTCGCGCCGCTCAGCGCCGCCGCCACCGCCGGGATCCCGGAAGCCCAGTTCCGGGTCGGACGCGCCTATCTCGACGGCGCAGGGGTTCCGGTCAGCCGGGAGGAGGGCGCGCGCTGGATCGAGCGTGCCGCCGAGGCCGGCTGGGTCGAGGCGCAGGTGGTGCTCGCCACCCTGCACCTGTTCGGGCTGGTGGTCAGCGGCGGCTCCGGCAGCGCGGTGTTCTCGATCGGGCCGAGCCAGCAGGATGCCAAGCCGGACTACGAGCGCGCCGCACAATGGGCCTCGCGCGCCGCGGAGGCCGGGTCCCCGGACGGGCAGGCCCTGCTCGGCTACATCCTCACCTCCGGCCCGGCGGAGATGCGCGACCTCGACGTCGCCGACGGGTGGTATGCCCGCTCCGCCGAGGCCGGCTGTCCGCAGGGCCATCTCGGCGTGGCGCTGGCGCAGCTGCGCAACGCGCTGGACGCCGAAGGCCAGCAGAAGGCCGCCACCAGCCTGGCCAAGGCGGCCGAGGGCGGCCTCGGCACCGCGCTCTACCTGCTCGGCGTGATGACCGAACGCGGCGCGGGGGTGAAGCAGGACGTTTCCGCCGCCACCGAGCTCTACCGGCAGGCCGCCGAGCGGCGGGTGCGGTCCGGCGAGGCGCGCTACGGATTGGCGCTGATGGAGGGACGTGGGGTCGAGCGCAACACCGCGCGCGGCGAGTCCTGGCTCCGCCGCGCCGCCCTTGGCGGCGACGCCGAGGCGGCGGCGCTGGTCGGCGACCTGTACTCCCGCGGCGGCGACCTGCCCCCGAACTACGCCGAGGCGGCGAGCTGGTACGGCCGTGCCGCCGCCGCCGGCCACGCGGCCTCGGCTCGCGCGCGCGGGCTGCGCTACCGGACCGGGGCCCGCGTGCAGCGCGCCCCCGCGGCGGCGGCCCCGCGACGTACCACAAGGTGTCGCAGTTCGTTTCGAGTGGGGTTCTGTCGGACAAGCAGGCGATTCTCGCCCAGTTCCTGGCCGCGAACCGGCTGCTGAAGGACCGCGACAGCATCGCCGAGCTGAAGATCGGCAGCCTGATCTGCGCGCCGATCGTGTACGACGACAAGGTGCTCGGCCTCCTGCACCTGTACCGCACATCCGTCCTGTCGCCGCTCAACACCGACGATCTTGAGTTCACGCTCGCGGTGGCCCGGCAGCTCGGCACCGTGTGGCACCGGTTCGGGCGGCAGGCCAGCCTGTCGGCCGAGAACCGCAGCCTCCGCTCGCTGCTGCGCCAGGAGAGCGAGATCGTCGGGGCCAGCGCCCCGCTGCGCGCGATCGAGGGGCAGATCGAGCGGGTGGCGGGTGTGGACGTTGATCGTGCCGCCGATGCCGCC
>CAXUEL010000102.1:0-11639 GCA_964249915.1 uncultured Acetobacteraceae bacterium
GGTCCTCATCGGCAAACGCTTTTTGCGGTGGGGCAGGTGGGGCAGGTTCTTCTTCTTGTGCCCCACCTGCCCCACTGCCTGCCCCACTAGAATAGAGGGTGGTGGGGCAGCAAAATGGGGGTTTTCTGCGGTTTCCGAGGGGGGTGCCCCACCTGCCCCACTACAAAAACCGACTTCCGATTGAAGCTGTGGCTAACTCGCAGCTGCACGGAGCGCGTCAGCGAGCTTGGCGAGGTCAGACATGGTCGCCGCCCAGGATGTCGCCCTTCACCACGTAGACCCGGATCCGGCCGTGATCCGGTAGCGTCCGCTTGACCTTCAGGTGCGCGCCGGTGTCGCGCCGCAGCAGGTCCCGGTCGACCAGCGCCTTGGCCGCCATCTCGGCGTCCAGCCCCTTGCAGACCTCGTTGCGCCACGCCTCCGGCAGGATGAGGTAGTCCCACCGTTCGACGTCGCCGGTGCTGATGCGCTCCCGGAACCCCACCCGGTTGATAGTCCGGCTCTCGATCGGCTGGCCCAGGGCGTTCAACGGCGCCGCACCCAGCACCGTGAACCTGCTCTCGCCGTGCGCCTCGATGAAGCCGCGCACCTGGGCGATCGCCGCTTCGTCCTCGCCCGCCGTGACGCTGCCGCGCAGCCCGAGCCAGTCCTGGAAGCAGACCGCGGCGGCCTCGCGTGCATCGCCCCGCGGCCACGGCAGCACGCCATAGTGGATCGCGAGCTCGCCGGCTGCAGCGATCAGCGCGAAGCGGCTGGCGACGCTGCCGACCTGCCCATCTGCGCCCTCCGGCACGAACTCGGACACGAAGCCGGCCCGCACGTCCTTCAGGACCTTCAGCAGGCCATCCAGATCCCTTGTGCGGTCCTGCACGAGCGACGTCAGGAAAGCCCGGGCCGCGGTGCCGTAGTGCGTCCGCGCCGCATCCCGGAGATGCTCCGCCAGCTCGCGCGGCGATGCCTTGTCGTGCAGCGTCTCGAACACGCCCATCTTCGCGCCGGCGTCGGCCGGCAGGTTGACCAGGCGCACCTCCTGCCCGGCCATCACCTTCTTGCCGGCCTCCGCCAGCTTGGCGCTCAGCGTCAGCTCGCCGGTGGACAGGAACAGGGTGCGCCAGCTCTTGCGCTGCCTTGCCTCGCCGCCGCGGCCGGCGCGCTGCTTCCCCGAGCTGTTCGACAGCATGTAGACGATCTCGCCGATCTCCCGCGCCTCGGCCTGGCCCATCTCGTCCAGGATCAGCACCGTGTCGGACGTCTCGGACGCGATGCCCTCGATGCCGTTGGCGGTGCCGCGCCACTGCCGCACCTGGCCGTCGCGATCACCCCTGCCCCACACGCTGCCAGCGATCAGCGCCGCGGTGCTCTTGCCGCTCTGCGACTTGCCGACCAGGTGCAGGCCGCCCGACTGCTCGCCGGCCACGTCCAGCAGCGGCCCGGCAAAGGAAGCCGCCAGGAACAGCGCCAGCCGGGAGTTGCCGATGGTCAGGGCCGCTACCTCCCGCTTCCAGTCCTCCAGGGTGCCGCTCGCCGCGAAGTCCCGCCCGGTCGCGGCCCGCGTGCTCTGGAACACCACATTCGTCGCGCCGCCGCCGAAGGTGTGACCGCCCGGCAAGATGAACACGTGGCCGCCGTCGGTCTTGTGCCAGCCGGTCCGCTCGACGCACCGCAAGCGCCGGTCGGTCCGGACGCTGCCGATGAACTGCCGCAGCCGCGTCACACCCGACACGCTGCAGGACAGGCCGGCATCCTCCAGCTCGCCGGCCAGCTCGCGGCCGTCGCCATGGATCAGCCGCCGCGGCACCGCCCATTCGTGCACCCGGCCGTCCCGATCGAGCCAGCGCAGCAGCAAGCCCCAGCCTAGGCCGCCGCCATCGTTCGTTTCCGCGATGATGTCGAACGGCGCGGCGATGAACTGCCGTGGTGGCGGCTCGCCCTCTCCTTTCGGTTCCGGGTAGAAGAACAGGCCGCGCGCCGTCATGCGGAAGCCGTCGGGCATCTTCACGTTGGACGAAGCCGGACTCGCGTCCTCGAGGATCGTCCGCAGCGCAGCTCGATCGTCGCCGCCGGCGAGAGGAAGCGGCAGCTCGTCGGCCAGGTCCCAACCCTTCGGCAGGTCGTAGGGCAGCGCCACGCGGCGCACGAAGGCCGCGCCAGCCTCGCGCAGAAGCGGGATCACCTCATCCGCGTAGCCGGAGCCGGCATCGTCGGCATCCGGCCAGATCGTCACCACCCGGCGGGCGAGCGGCGTCCAGTCCGACCGGCTCGGCGCCTTGCTGCCGCCTTGCGAGGTGATGACAACGTGATCCGAGAACAGCTCCGCCGCGGCGTCCGCCGTCTTCTCGCCCTCGACCAGCAGCACCGGGGCTTCGGCCGACGCCGCCAAGCGGTCCAGGCCATAAAGGGGCAGGGGCTTCCCCGGCTCCTTGTAGTGCCAGCCGGTGACGTCTTGTCGGGCGTCGTTGCGGTCGATCCAGACCCGGCGTCCGTAGGCATAGGGCAGGATGTCCTTGCCGCCGCCTTCGCGATCGAACCGCACCCGGGCACAGAGCGGCCGGCCGCGCGCGTCCCGGTAGGTCCAGATCGTCACCGCGCGCCGCGGCAGCGCCGGATCCTCAGGCGCCGGGCTTTGCGGCTCCCATACCTCCTTGTCGGTCGGCGCGGTCGGGTCCGTGGCAGCCGCAAGTGGGGCGAAGGGATCGCCGGAGGGGTGAGAGACACCCTCACCCCCTGCCAGGCCAGCTGGCTTATGCATATCCAGCGCGTTCATGCGGGCTTCCCGATCCCGAGGGATACGGCAAGCTTCTCAGCTGCCTCGCTCTGCCGCAGCCCGTGCAGGTAGGCCGCGAGCGAAATGATGTCGCCGCCGCGCTCGCCGATCGCGAAGTCCGACCACCGGCCGCTGTTGAGGTTCACCTTGAACGATCCTGGCGTGTGGTCGGCACGGCGCGGGTTGCGCGCGACGTACTCGTGTCCCTGCTTCCGGCCATCCGGCAGCCACCTGGCGAGCAGAGCGGGAAGTGCCGCCAGCGCAGCTCGGTTGATCGCGGCGAAGTCGAGGCTGCTCACCGATTGCCCCCAGTCGCAACGCGGAGGTCATGTGCATGCCAGGACAGGATCTCTGCCCGCCGCATGTTTCCGCGCGCCGCCTCGAGGGTGGACAGGTGCTCGACGTCTCGTGCCGTCGTGGATGGTGCTATCCAGCGTCGGCGGAACTGACGGTTCAGCAGGGGATCGGATTGAGTGGCAGCGTCGTAGCGCATAGCGCGGCTCCATCATGAGCCGGGCAAAGCAGGACAGGCTTGAACCGCACACGCGGATTGCCTAATCTCCGACTGTCGAGGTCGAGTTAGGTTATCCGCGCCGGTTCCTGCTCCTGCAGGGCCGGCGTTTCTATTTCAGGCGGCGGACTTGGGCTGCAGGGTCGGCAGTCCGTCGAGGTAGGCCAGCACGCTCGCGGTATCGACGAGCGTCCCCCGGCCCAGCTTCGACAGCTTCACGTGCCCGGCCGATGCAGCTCGATAGATCGCCGAGCGGGAGATCCCGAAGACGGTCGGGGCCTGGGGCAGAGGCACCTTCACGGGAAGAGCGGCCGAAGTGTTCATCGTTGCGTCCCTCTGTTCCCGGAGCCGAGTGGCGCCGGTAGGACTTGGATGAGCTTCCCGAAACGCCCGATATAGTCGCCCGAAATTGGCAAGCGTCGATTATTTCGGGCGCTTCAGCTGCCGGAACTCGGCCCCCAGACTGTTGCGGATCGTCTTGCCTGTTGCTGGTGCGGCGTTCGGATGCGCTCGTTTCAGCCACTCTGAAAGAGCTTCTGCCTCCGCAGTAATTGTCGGAAGCATGCCCCCCCGGCGGTGCCGCGCCTGCATCTCCCCCTGACATAGCTGGATCGATGTTGGGCGACCCGCGACTCCAGAGGAATAGGCTGGAAGCCCATCTCCCTGCGCAGGCGTCTGCGCTCGAGTTATCCGCACGCCAATGAACTTGAACTTTCCCAAGGTCACTGAACCTTCTCGAAAGTCGGCCGTCGCTTCGGAAAAGAAATGGGGATCGATGTTCTCGGAGGTCCGGCCACCATCCGGTATGCCTTTCGCCACCAGTCGCCCATAGAGAAGCTGCGCTCGAATGTCGTCCCAGATGAGCCGACGCATGGAGTCGAACTCGTTTCCGCGCTCGGTCGGCGCGAGCTGCCGAAGCGCATCGGCCTGCACCTGCCATTGTTCGGTCACAAGGTCGGTGATGGCCATCCGTAGCGGCCAACCTCCGGGCGGTTCGTTCATTGTTGTGCGCCTCCGCAGCGCTTCCGCGTTGTGAGCAGCGGGGCAGCCGGAGCGGAGATCCAGCGTTCGGGGGCCAGCCTAGCCCCGCCAGGGCGAAGGATTGCTCGCTGGCCATCATCGCGGCAAGGCCGGTCATGCCGGCTTCCCCGCCGGCGGCCGCGGCTTCGGCAGCCACAGCCGGCCGCAGGTGCATGGCCCCTCCAGGTAGCCGCAGCCCCAGCAGTGGGGCGGCACTGGTTCGCACCGGAATGGGCGGGTCATCGGTCGAGCCTCGGCACAAGCGGAAGCCATACCAGCGGCTTCGGCTTACGTGCGCCGGGTGCGGGCTCGCACACGAAGGAGCGACCACCACCAGGGTGCGGAGGCGCTTCTCCAGGAGGCAGGCCGTCCAGCTCGCGTGGCGGGAAGACGAACGGGCGGGCCATCATACCGAGATGCCCAGCAGGTCGCGGAACAGGGGCGCAAGCCGGCTCCACTCCACGACGAGCGTGTGCTCGCCCCCCTTGCCTCCGCCCAGGCTGTAGAAGGCCATCAGCACCCGCGCCCGTGCGCGCTGCCCTTCCTGGGTGCTCGCCACCAGCCCTCCGAGTTGATCGAGCAGCACCAGCTGCTGGTCTTCAAGCGGGGCGCATTCGGCCTCACGCTCCGCTTCCGAGACGTGCAGCTGCGCGTAGGCTGCACCCTGGCGCTTCAACGCCCGATGCCGCTCTGTCTCCCGGGCGTAGGAAGCATCGATCTGGGCCTGCAGCTCCATGAACCGGCTGCACAGCGCGAGCAGCGGTGCATCCGGGCTGGCCGGCGGCAGGGCAATCCCTGGCCGTGCGGCCGCAGCCGTGGCGAGGCCGGCCAGGGCGGCAGCGGTGCCGGCGCCGAGCAGGTCCCGGCGGGTGGCCCGGCTCACGACCGCACCGCCAGCAGGTCATCGAGCAGCGACCAGGTGATGCGCTCGCTCAGCGGCATCCCCTCGAACTCGATCTCGCCCCCCGACACGTTGCTGATCGTGATCTCGTGGCGGATGAGCCGCGCCTTCGCGATCCAGGCCTCGCGGGTGGTTGCCCGCAGCTCCAGCACCCTGTCGGACAGTTCATCCAGGCGGTTGTCGATCGGCTCCATCGCGGCCGCGACGGCATCGGGTTCGTCGGCACCGGGCAGGCCGGCGGTGCGCGGTATGTCGATCGTCGGCAGCGCCCACCAGCGCGCCTCCAATGGCCTGCGCCGCTCGATCAGCTCCGCCACCTCCCGGCCGATCGCGATCAGCTCGGCGTCGTCAGGATGCAGCGCCGCGGGCCCTGCTGCGGCGCCGGCGTCCGGCTTTGCGATCGCCACCGCGGCAATACCGGCCAGGGCGGTGAAGCCGGCGGCGCCGAGGACGTCGCGGCGGGACTTTCGGGTAGATGGGCAGCCGGTAGCGGCGCCCTCCCGGCAGGTGCCGGGTGGTGGTAGGACGTGAACAGCCATGGGCCGATCTCCAGTCGGTTGATGGTCAGGCCGGACGCAGCGTTCCCGCGCTACGTTCGGCCGTTGTTCCTTGCAGAACGGCATCATTAATGTCATTCTTTAGCTATGGACGCAAGCGAAGATGACATCATTGATGACATATCTGCGCCACAAGTCCGCGCTGCGCGTGCATTGATTGCGTGGACACAAGACCGGCTGGCGGAAGTCAGCGGGATCCCTAAGCGGACCATCGCCCGGATGGAGCTCGGAGGCGTTGCTCCTCAGCAACGAACTATCGGAGCTATCCGATCAGCTCTTGAGGCTGCTGGTATCGAGTTCATCCAGGCAAACGGCGGCGGCCCAGGTGTCAGGCTTCGTCAGTTATGACCGATGTCGCTTGGCTCGGTTGTGGCACCATCTTCGCAACGATCTTAGGCCCTATCTTCGCTGTGTTGATGACGAGATGGGTTGACGCACGTCGGGAACGTTATCGCCGCAGGTTAGATCTATTTCGGATGCTGATGCGCTCACGCCGAACCCCCTTATCGGCAGATTTTGTAGGAGGCCTAAACCTCATTGAGGTCGAGTACTACGATGACAAGGAAGTTCTAAAGGCGTGGCGAGCGTTGCTTGATGATCTTGACCGATCTCGAGCAGTGAATCCGGAAGATGAAGTCAAAATTGGTCAACGACGTGAGTATCTCCGTGCGGTCCTGCTCTCGCAGATGGCCAAGACCTTAAGATTTAAGATTCCGGAACTGGAGATCTTCAAGGGCGGCTATAATCCCGAGGGGCACGCACAAATCGATGCGGAGCAGACCACTAACCGAAAGTTCTTCGTTGATATTGCGATGGGAAGGCGAGCATTCCCGGTTGTCATTCAACCTGCGCCTATCCAAAACCCGCCCCCTGGAGGAACGTAGGTGGTCTCCGGTCCTGATGATGGTAACAAGCCTTATGCGGAATGGCTGGCTAATGCCTTCAAGAGTGTAGACTGGCTTATCCCGGCTTACTTGCCGATGGGCCTTCTAAGCAACATTGCAAAAGCAATCTATGCATCTCAGGAAGATGAGAAGGTAACAGTTCTTCGTTTCATATTATCTACAATGTATTCTCCACAATATATGGCAACCTTTTACCTTGAGCGGTATAGTAAAATCAACCACATCAAAGACTTTTCGCCGCATATCGGTGAAGCCATACAAGCATATCATGCTGGCTATAGACACGTAGCAATCACCGCAATGATACCTGTGATCGAGGGCATCGTACGGAAGATAGCGTCGGCAGCTGGGCGAGATGTCGGCACAGGAACAAGTGGAATGTCGAAGGAGTTTGACGCGATCGTCGAGCGTGAGCTTGCATCGCCGAACTGCTTCGGTGAACGCTTGGTAATGTTCGAACTCTTGCGAGATTACATGCGAGACCGGTTTTTGAAGAGCATCAGTCGGTTCGATGGACTAAATCAGTTCAACAGGCATGGAATCCTACATGGCGTATTCGACGATTATGGCGAAGAGCTAAATTTCCTGAGGATAATAACGCTGCTCGACTTGCTTTGCTTTATTATCGGTTGGCGATGGGGCGGCGTGTCGGTTTTCGCTCCCGAAGATACAGAAGCGTCGCGTGATCTGGCGTCGCGTTATCTGAAACTTCAGCCTGCGGGCACCAGCTTAACAATAGTGCCACGAGGAATCATGGAGATGCTGCTACGCACCCAGTAGTGCGAAGATAATCGCTCCTTTATCTTGGATTCAGCCTCCGCAGCTTGCAAAAATACCCCAGTCTTCCATCAGTGTTCGCCGCTTCTCGAACAGGTCGCCGCGCTGGTAGGCCAGCCGAACCGCGTCGCCGAGGGCATGCGCCAGGGCGGCCTCCGCTACATCGGGTTGATGGTTGGTAGCGTCGGCCACCCAATCCCGGAAGGTCGACCGGAGACCATGCACCGTGACCATGCTGGTGCCGGCCGCCAAGTGCAGCGCCTTCGATACTGCGACATCGGACAACGGCTTGCCTGGCCGGCCGCCGGGGAACAGCAGCTCGGTGCCGCTGCGACGTTCCTCTGCGATCGACAGGACAGCGAGCGCCGCCGGCGACAGCGGCACGCGATGATCCCGACCCGCCTTCATCCGATTAGCTGGGACGGTCCACACCTTGCCGGGCAGGTCGACCTCTTCCCAGCGTGCACCACGCGCCTCGCCCGATCGTGCGACCGTCAGCGTCATGAAGCGGACTGCGAGGGCGCTGGTGCTGTTAGAGGCCGCTAGGCGCTCTAGCACTGCAGGCAACCGTTGCCAGGCCACCGCTGCATGGTGCTCGACCCGCGCCACCTTCGATCGGTGCGCAAGCACGTGCTGCAGGTTGCCTTTCCAGGTAGCCGGGTTCTCGCCCGTGCGCCAGTCACGTTGCTTTGCGTAGTCCAGCACCGTCTCCATCCGGCCGCGCACCCGGGTCGCCGTTTCCGGCTTGGCCTTCCAGATCGGCTGCAGGATGCCGAGCACGTCGGCCTTGGAGATGGCAGCCACCGGGCGATCGCCGATGCTGGGGTAGACATAGGCTTCCAGGGTCGCCGTCCACTGCGCGCCGTGCTTGGCATTGCGCCAGCCTTCCTGCTTCGCCTCGATGCAGCTCGCGGCCGCCTTGCGGAAGGTGATCAGATCGCGCTCCCGCGCCGCGACGGCGAGCTCGCGCTGGTCGAGTGGATTCAGACCGGCCTGCACCTGCTTCCTTGCCTCGGCCGCCGCTATGCGGGCGCCGGCAAGAACGACGTCCTGGACGGAGCCAAGACCCATGCGACGCTCGCGCCCGGTCGCCGGGCTGATGTAGCGGAACAGCCAGGCCCGGCCGCCGGCCTGGACGCGGAGCCATAGTCCCCCGCCGTCGCCATGTAACCCGGGCTTGGCTCGCGCCACCGCCATAGCTGTCAGTCGGTTGATCCCGCGTGCCATCTGCGCCTGAGTATACGTCCAGGTATACGTTGAAAACTGCGCTTGTGGGCTTCAACCGGACCCGTTGGGAGACGAACGGGTCAGGAACAACGGCGGATTTCTGCGGTTTCTGACACGCTGGGAAGCGCCGAGAAACATCACCCTGGCGGAGAGGGTGGGATTCGAACCCACGGTACGCTTGCACGCACAACGGTTTTCGAGACCGTCCCGATCGACCACTCTGGCACCTCTCCGGAGGCAGTGGCGGCAGGCATATAACCGTCCGGACGACGGCCTGACAACCGATTGACAGGTGCCACGTCGATCGGATAGACGCCTGCGTGTCTTTCCAAGCCGGGTCCGGCTGGGAAGGCGCTGCCGTGCTCCCCGGTCCAGGGCGCATGGCCCATCACAAGAAGCGACTGGGTTTGCCGGCACCCGCTAGGGCGGGACGCAGGCGGATCAAGAGATCGGAAAGTCTGAACAATGTTCGCAGTCATCCGCACCGGCGGAAAGCAGTACCGCGTCACCCCGGACCTCGTGCTCAAGGTCGAAAAGCTCGACGTGGAGGCCGGCGCCACCGTGACCTTCAGCGACGTGCTGGCGATCGGCGGCGGCGAAGGCGGCACCAGCATCGGCGCACCGCTGGTGCCCGGCGCCAGCGTCACCGCGACCGTGATCGCGCAGGACCGGCTGGACACCGTCATCATCTTCAAGAAGCGCCGCCGGCAGAACAGCCGCCGCCGCAACGGCCATCGCCAGCCCGTCACGGTGCTGCGGATCGGCGAGATCAGCGCCGCCTGAACCGGTCTTCCGGATCGGCGTCGGCAGCTCATAGGCACAGGAACACAGGTCATGGCACACAAGAAGGCAGGCGGCTCGTCCCGCAACGGTCGCGACACCGCCGGGCGCCGCCTCGGCGTCAAGAAGTTCGGCGGCGAGACGGTGATCGCCGGCAACATCATCATCCGTCAGCGCGGGACCAAGGTGAAGCCGGGACGCAACGTCGGCCTGGGCCGCGACCACACCATCTTCGCCCTGATCAACGGCAACGTGAAGTTCGAGACCCGCGCCGAAGGCCGGGTGCAGGTTTCGGTCGACGCCCGGCCGCTCGCCGCCGAATAGGATCCCCGTCCCGGCCGGTCGAAGCTCAAGGGGTCGGCCTTCGGGTCGGCCCTTTTTCGTCTTCACGCTTTTCCCGCAGGGCCGGCCCGGAACGGACGAACACCAGCATGAAGTTCCTCGATCAGGCCAAGATCTACGTACGGTCCGGCGACGGCGGAGACGGCGTCGTCGCCTTCCGGCGCGAGAAGTTCATCGAGTTCGGCGGGCCGGACGGCGGCAATGGCGGCCGCGGCGGCGACATCGTCTTCGAGGCGGCCGCCAACCTGAACACGCTGATCGACTTCCGCTACACCCAGCATTTCCGCGCGCGCAAGGGCGGCAACGGGTCAGGCTCGGACCGCACCGGCGCCGGCTCGGCCCCGGTGCTGATCCGGGTGCCGATCGGCACGCAGCTGTTCGACGAGACCAGGGAGGTGCTGCTGGCCGACCTCGACGAGCCGGGCAAGCAGGTGCTGCTGTGCCGGGGTGGCGACGGCGGGTTCGGCAATGCGAGCTTCAAGACCAGCACCAACCGCGCCCCGCGCCGTGCCGACAAGGGCTGGCCGGGAGAGGAGCGCTGGGTCTGGCTGCGGCTCAAGCTGATCGCCGACGCCGGACTGATCGGCCTGCCCAACGCCGGCAAGTCGACCTTCCTGTCGGTCGCCTCCGCAGCACGGCCGAAGATCGCCGACTACCCCTTCACCACCCTGCATCCGCAGCTCGGCGTGGTGCGGCTGTCGGACTCCGAGGAGTTCGTGCTGGCCGACATCCCGGGGCTGATCGAGGGCGCGCACGAGGGCGCCGGGCTGGGCGACCGATTCCTCGGCCACGTCGAGCGCTGCGCCGTGCTGCTGCACCTGGTCGACGGGGCGGCCGGCAACGTGGTGGAGGCGTGGCGGACGGTGCGCGAGGAGCTCCTGGCCTATGGCGGCGGGCTCGCCGACAAGCCGGAGATCGTGGCGATCAACAAGACCGACGCGATGACGCCGCAGCAGATCGGCACGCGACGACGCGCGCTGGAAAAGGCCACCGGCGCCGAGGTGCTGACGCTGTCGGCCGCCACCCACGGCAACCTCGCCGAAACCCTCCGGGTGCTGCAGGACCGTATCGCCGAGGGTCGCCGGGTGGCCGGATGAGCCAGGCCCCCGACCCTCCCTCGCCGTCGCTCGACCAGGCCCGGCGGCTGGTGGTCAAGATCGGCAGCGCTCTGGTGGTCGACGGGACGGCGGCCGCGCCGCGCGCCGGGTGGCTCGACGGTGTCGCCGCCGACATCGCCGCCCTGCGCGCGCGCGGCGTGGAGGTGATCGTGGTCTCGTCCGGGGCGATCGCGCTGGCGCGCCACGCGCTCGGTCTGACCCGTTCCAGCCTGCGCCTGGAGGAGAAGCAGGCCGCCGCCGCGGTCGGGCAGATCCGGCTGGCGCAGGCCTGGAGCGCCGCCCTGTCCGCGCACGGGCTGGTCGCGGCGCAGCTGCTGCTGACCCCGGACGACACCGAGGACCGGCGGCGCTACCTGAACGCGCGGGCCACGCTGTCGACCCTGCTCGGGCTCGGCTGCGTGCCGGTGATCAACGAGAACGACACCGTCGCCACCGCCGAGATCCGCTTCGGCGACAACGACCAGCTGGCGGCGCGCGTGGCCGGCATGATCGGCGCCGATCAGCTGGTGCTGCTGTCGGACATCGACGGGCTCTACACCGCCGATCCGCGGCAGGATCCGGACGCGCGGCACGTGCCGCTGGTGCGGGCGCTCACCCCGGAGGTCGAGGCCATGGGCGGCGCCCCGCCGCCGGGCTACTCGTCGGGCGGCATGCGGACCAAGCTGATGGCGGCCGGCATCGCCACCCGGGCCGGCTGCGCCATGGCGATCGGCCTGGGCAGCGTCGCGAACCCGCTC
>CAXUEL010000103.1:0-4956 GCA_964249915.1 uncultured Acetobacteraceae bacterium
CAGCCCGAAGGCTGCGGCCCGCCGCGCGCCGACACCGTTCAGGCAGGAGATGCCGGTCATGGCGGAGGTGCCGTTCACCAGCGCCAGCCCGTCCTTGAGGCCGAGCGACACCGGGCGCAGGCCCGCGGCCGCCAGTGCCGCGGCGCCGGGCATGCGCTGCCCGGCCACCACCGCCTCGCCCTCGCCGACCAGGACCAGGGCGACGTGGGCCAGGGGGGTCAGGTCGCCGCTCGCGCCGACGGTGCCCATCTCCGGCACCACGGGCACCACGTCGCGGTCGAGGCAGGCCAGCAGCAGGTCGAAGGTGTCGGCCTCGATCGCGGAGAAGCCGCGCGCCAGGCTGCTGGCGCGCGCCGCCATCACCGCGCGCGTCTGCGGTCCGCCGAGCGGCCGGCCGACGCCGGTCGCCAGGTGGTAGAGGAGGTTGCGCTGCAGCTCGGCGGCGTGCTCGGGCAGCACGTAGTGGCAGGCCAGCGGTCCGTAGCCGGTGGTCACGCCGTAGATGCGGCGGCGCTCGGCGACCATGCGCGCCAGGCAGTCGTTGGCTCCCGCCATGCGGGCGCGCGCGGCCGGGCCGACGCACACGGTCGCGTGCCGGTGTGCCACGTCCCAGACCGCGTCGAGGCCCAGGTTCTCGGCGCCGAGGTCGATGGGCGTGCCGCGAAAGGGCGCGGTGTCGTCGAGCATGGTCAGCCTTCCGTCTAAAGAAGCGGGCCAGGGCCGTGGGGCCGCGGCGGGGACGGACAACAGTCTGGCGCAGGGTGGTTAAGATTCCGGGTGGAGGACGCGCCGTCGGCTGGCGGCTGGCGGCTGGCCGATGACAAGGTCCGCCGGGGCGTCAGGGGGCAGGCCGCGCCGGGACTCGCAGGCCGAGCCCTCCGCGGTCCGGCGGCGGGCGTGCGTTGTCGACGCCCAACCCGTCGCAACGGGTCCGGACCCAGCTGCACGAACCGCTCGGGTCGGCATGATCCGACGCGGTCGACGGCGGAACCACCAGGGCGGTTTCTCCTCCAGCCGCTGGTCCGGCCGGCGAGCCGTTCGCCGGAGCGGCGTTGTCCGACCCCGACGCGACCGGCCCGGGACGACGGCTCGCGGCCTCCCGGCAGGGGGGCAACGTGGGAGGTCAGACGGGATTGGTCATCCTGAAGATCTCCTCGAACCTGTCCGATCGCTCCGCGGTCCGCTGCGGCATCACCCGGTGGACCAGGACTTCGGCAGGCGTCTCCCTGGCGCACAGAAGCTCGACCGCTTCCGAGATGAAGGCATCGAGCGGCATGGCGCGTGGGTTGTCGGCCTGTCCGGGGGCGAAGTTGGTCGCGACCAGGGGCGGCACGAGCTCCACGACCGAGATGGTGGTGTCGCGCAGCTGGTGGCGCAGTCCCTGGGTCCAGGAGTGGATTGCGGCCTTGGTGGCGCTGTAGGTCGGGGCGTCGCCCCTCGGCACGAAGGCGAGGCCGGAGGAAACGGTGACGACGGCCGCCTCGTCCCGCGAACGAAGGTGCGGAAGCAGGGCCATGGTCAGGCGGATGGGCGCCAGCAGGTTGGTGGCGACGGTCCGCTCCACGGTCTCGAGGTCGCAAGGGTGGTCCAGCACCTTCTCGACGGCCATGATGCCGGCGTTGTTGATCACGGCGTTGAGGTCCGGATGGCGCTCCACGACCAGCGCGGCGAAGCGCTCGAGGTCGTCCGCCTTGCTGACGTCGAGCTCGTAGCCGGTCATGCCGAGGTTCGCCTGCAGCGTTTGCGCAAGCGAGGCCGGGTTGCGCCCGGTGATGACGATCCTGGCGCCGATGGCGGCCAGCGCCTGCGCCAGACCTCGGCCGATGCCGGAGTTCCCGCCGGTGACCAGAACCGTCGCTTTCGAGAAGTCCACGTTGTTTCCTTCGCGGTCACGGGAACGGCGTCGTTGCGGCAAGAAAATTTCGATCGTCCGGGAGCGGCCGCTCAAACGTCGACGACCGTCGGGTGGTGGGCCACCATCCTCCAGCGGCCTCCGTCCAGCGTCCAGGCGGTCAGGGCGACGACGTTGAGCTGCCTGCTGCCGGTCGCCAGCTCGGCACGGATCCGGAGATGACCGGTCACGAGCGCCGTGTCGCCGAACACCCTGACGGTCTCGATCCGGTGCTCGGCGTCGTGATACGTGACCGAACCGGCCGTGAGCTTGCCGAGGTAGGTGGCCTTGTCGTCGGCATGACCGCTGGTGTGGCCGAACACCAGGTCGTCGTGCAGCAGCGCATCGAGGGTGTCGGTGTCGGCGGCGACCATCGCGGCGACGCGCCGGCGTTCAAGTGCCTCCACCGCGGTGGCATCGGCCGTGCGATCGTTCATCGTGGTCTCCCGGGGAGGGTCAGGCGTACCGGCTGGCGCCGGCGATTGCGCTACACTGTGTAGCGGATATGGACATCACTTCAAGCCGGATCGGGCGTTGGAATGGAGCGGCCACTGCACGACACGACGCCAAGTACGAGAGCGGCCGCGAACAGTTCGCCGCCGACCGGACGGCTGGCCGGGCGCCCGCGCAGCGAGGCGGCCCGGCGCGCGGTGCTGGATGCGGCCTACGCGATCCTGGTGGAAACCGGCCTCGGCAGGTTCTCGACCGAGGCGGTGGCGCTGCGCTCCGGGGTGGCGCGCACCACCATCTATCGCTGGTGGCCGAGCAAGGGCCTGCTTGCGATCGAGAGCTTCCTCAACGCGTTCAGGCCGCAGCTCGCCTATGCGGACACCGGCGATGCCGTCGCGGACTTCCGGGAGCTGCTGGACTCGCTGGTCCGGGCGCTGGGCGGACCGGCAGGCCGGATCGCGGCCTCCGTCCTGGCGCAGGCGCAGAGCGATGCCGAGACGCAGCGGATGTTCGGGGAAACCGTCTCGATGCCGCTGCGTCGCGAAAGCGCCAGGATCCTGGATCGCGGCATCAGGGAGGGCCGGCTTCGCGCGGACCTCGACGTGCCGGTTGTCCTCGATGCGGCCGTGGGCGCGGTCTACCTGCGCCTGCTGCTCGGCCAGCCTCTCGATGCCGCCTGGTCGCATGCCCTGTCCGAAACCGTGCTGCGTGGCTGCTGGGCCGACCCGTCGCGGGCCGACCCGACGACCAGACCGGGTCGGTGATCCCGGACCGATCGGCACGACCGGGTCACCGGCCGGGGCGGCGGGGCGTGGTCCGGGCCGCCGCCGCGGCGGGCAGCCATGCGGACGCGCGGCGCCGTCAGGAACGGGGCACGGTGGTCCGGCGCAGGCGGAGCGCGTTGCCGAGCACGAACGAGCTGGACAGCGCCATCGCGGCCGCGGCCAGCATCGGCGACAGCGACACGCCGGCGAGCGGATGCAGCACGCCGGCGGCGACCGGAATCAGCAGCACGTTGTAGCCGAACGCCCAGAACAGGTTCTGCCGGATGTTGCGCATGATGGCGCGCGACAGGTGCAGGGCGGCGAGCAGGGCGGCCGGGTCGCCGTGCACCAGCACCACGTCGGCGGTCTCGATGGCGATGTCGGTGCCGGTGCCCATGGCGATGCCGACATCGGCCGCCGCCAGCGCCGGGGCGTCGTTGATGCCGTCGCCGACGAACACGGTGGTGGCGCCGGGACGGCGCAGCGCGCGCAGGGCGACCGGCTTGTCGGCGGGAAGCAGGCCGGCGCGCACGGTACGTATGCCGAGGCGGGCGGCGACGGCCTGGGCGGTGCGCGGGTCGTCGCCGGTCAGCATGGCGACCGCGAGGCCGCGCGCGTGCAGGACCCCGACCGTGGCGGCGGCGGCGGGGCGCAGCGCGTCGATCACCGGCAGCAGGGCGGACACACGTCCGTCCACCGCCAGCAGGATCGGCGAGCCGCCCTCCCCGGCCAGGTGATGGATCGCCGGCGCGAAGGCGGATGGGTCGAGGCCGAGCGCCTGCATCAGCCGCGGGGAGCCGACCGCGACGGCGTGCCCGCCGGCCTCGCCGACCACGCCCAGGCCGGGACGGGACTCGAAGCGCCGCACCGGCGGCAGCACGAGGCCACGGGCTTCGGCCGCCTGCACCACCGCACGGGCCAGCGGGTGCTCGGAGCGGGCTTCGAGGGCGGCGGCGAGGCCGAGCAGGGTGGGCTCGTCGAGCGGGGCGTCGTCCGGCAGCACGAGGGGGGCCAGGATGGGGCGGCCGAGGGTCAGGGTGCCGGTCTTGTCCAGCGCCACGGTTGTCGCCTCGGCCAGGCGCTGCAGCGACAGCGGGCGACGGAACAGCACGCCGAGCGTGGCGGCGCGTGCGGTGCCGACGGTGATCGAGACCGGGGTCGCCAGGCCCATGGCGCAGGGACAGGCGACGATCAGCACCGACACCGCGTAGCCGAGCGACGCGCCAAGCCCGGCGCCGGCCAGCAGCCAGGCGGCCAGGGTGAGGAGGGCGCAGGCGATGATCGCGGGCACGAACCACTGCGTCACCCGGTCGAGCAGCGCCTGGATCGGCAGGCGGCCGGCCTGCGCGGTCTCCACCATGCGCACGATCCCGGCCAGGGTGGTGGCCTGGCCCACCGCGGTGGCGCGGACCGTCAGGCTGCCGGCGCCGTTGACGGTGCCGCCGACCACCGGATCGCCCGGGGCGCGGGACACCGGCAGCGGCTCGCCGGTGAGCATGGACTGGTCGACGTGGGAGGCGCCGTCGGTCACCACCCCGTCGGCGGGCAGGCGCTCGCCGGGGCGGACCAGGATCAGGTCGCCGGGACGGAGGGAAGCGGCCGGCAGCTCCTGCGTGACGCCGTCGCGGAGGACGCGGGCGGTGCGCGGCTGCAGGTCGAGCAGGGCGCGCACGGCGTTGCCGGCGCGGCCGCGTGCGGCAGCCTCGATGACGCGGCCAAGCAGGATCAGGGTCACGATGACGGCGGTGGCCTCGAAGTAGGACGGGCCGGGCGGGAGCTGCGGGAGGAGCAGGCGGCGCAGCAGGGCGAGGTTGTGGGCGACCGTCTTGCCGAAGCGCAGCCCGCGGTACA
>CAXUEL010000103.1:4966-11558 GCA_964249915.1 uncultured Acetobacteraceae bacterium
GGCGACGGTGGAGAAGGCCCAGGCGGCGCCGGTGCCGAGCAGCACCAGCGCGTCCATGTCGGGTGCGCGCTGCCGCAGGGTGCGCAGGCCGCCGCGCACGAAGTGCCGGCCCGGTCCGAACAGCACCACGGTCGCCAGCACGAACGAGGACAGGGCGATGGGGAGCCGGTCCGGCAGGCCGAGCAGCGGGCCGGCCATGGCGAGCACGACCAGCGGCACGGTGAGCAGGACCGACAGGAGGAGGTCGCGCCGCAGCGCGGCGGTGGCGGGATCCGGCTTCTGCGGGTCCGGACCCGCGCGCCCGGCGTCGTCGGAGGACGGGCGGGATGCGAAGCCGGCGTCGCGGATGGCGCGCTCGACCGCGGTCTCGGTGGTGACGCCGGGGGCATCCGGGCTGGCGGCGAGGCGGGCGGCAAGTCGGACGGTGACCTGGCCGGTGGCGAGGTTGACCGCGGCGTCGCGCACGCCGGGCACCGCAGCGACCGCAGTCTCGACGCGGCGCACGCAGGACGCGCAGTGCATGCCCTCGACCTCGAGCCGCAGGACCTCGTCGCGGACGGTGAAGCCGGTGGCCGCCACCGCGTCGGCGACGGCGGCGGCGAGGCCGGGCGGCGCAGGGGCCGCGACCGACGCCTCGGCGCGTCCGGACAGGAGATCGATGCGGGCGGACGCGATCCCGGGCACGGCGAGGATGGCCTGCTCGACGCGGCGCACGCAGGACGCGCAGTGCATGCCCTCGACGGGAAAGCGCAGCACGCCCGTCGCCTCGACCGTCAGGGCCTGGTCCATCGGAGCCTCCGGACTCGCGGGACGCCGGCCCGGCTCGGGTGGGTGTGCCGGACGTGGTGGCGTGGCCGCAGCGAGCCCGACATGGGGACGGCGCGGCGAGCGGTCCAGGGCACGGCGGCGGGCGGCGGCCATGCGCCGCACCCGGACGGCGAGGCGATCAGGCAGTTGGGCGGTCAGGCAGTCAGGCAGTCAGGACGGAGCTCATGCTGGTCGAGGCGGAGGTGACGCTCGACTGCGCGCCATAGGCCTGCAGCATCTGCATGATCTGGCTGAGCGTGCTGGCCGCGTCGGTGGAAGCGGTGCCCGAAGCGGCGGTGCCCGATGCAGTGCCAGACGCGGTGCCAGACGCGGTGCCTGGGGCGCTGCCGGTCGAAGCGCCGGCAGGGGTGGTGCCGCTGCCGGACAGGTCGGACTGGAGGCTGGTGAGCATGGACTGCACGCCCGAGACCAGGGCGGAGGCGGCGCTGCCGATCGGGCTGCCGGCCGCGGTGCTTCCGGACTGCGAGCTGGCGGCCTGGGTGGCGGCCGTTTGCGTGCTGCCGGCCGGGGCGGTGTTCGACTTGCCGTGCGACGGCCAGCCGGTGGAGGGCAGCGGCGGTGCGCTGGCCTGCGAGGGATCGGCGCCGGACAGCATGTCGGTCAGGTCCGAGGACGGCGCGCTCGATCCGGCGGGGGCCTTGGCCTTCTGGGTCTGGGCCTGCATTTCCTGCAACTGCTGCCAGCGGGCGTGATGGCCACCCCCCGACACGGCCGAACTCGACATGGTTGCCTCCTGGTTCTGCTTGATGCCGGAACAATATCGCGGCGAACACTCAAAGTCAAGCCAAATATAGAATGAGTCGCTGGGCAACATATACCTGGCGACAACTGCCGGTCGGCAGATTCTGCCGCGTCCGGTGCCGGCTGGTCAGCGCGGCCGCTGCCGGTCGCAGACCAGGGCGGCCATGGCGCCGGCCAGCATCAGCGCGGTCATGGTCACCGGGCCGGGCGTGGCCCAGCCGACCAGCACGGTGCTCAGCGCGCCGATGAAGAACACGGTGGTGCCGTACAAGGCCGAGGCGGCTCCCGCGGCGCCGCCATGGCCCAGCACCGAGCCGAGTGCGGCTCCCGGCAGCAGCAGGCCGAGGCAGGCCATGCAGGCCATCATGCCCAGCGTCATGCCGAGCGCGCCGCCGCCGGTGATCGCCATGCCCAGCATCGCGGTGGTGGCGGCGACCAGGCCCAGGCTGCCGCAGGTCAAGGCGCGGTCGAGCCCGATCCGGGCCACCAGGCGGGCGTTGCCCTGGGTGCCGATGATGTAGCCGATGGCGTTCAGGATGAACACCGTGCCGAAGGTGGTCGGGCTGAGCCGGTAGTGGCCGAGAAACACCGGCGGCGCCCCGGCCAGGAAGGCGAACAGGCTGAAGGTGCCGAAGCCGCCCTCCAGCGCGTGGGTGCGGAAGGAGCGGCCGCGCCAGGCGATGATGTAGCCGGCCACGGTGTTGCCGACCCGCAGCCGCCCGTGCTGGTGCGGGCGCAGGGTTTCCGGCAGGTAGCGGTAGATCAGCACCGAGCACAGCAGGCCGTAGACGGCGGCGATCCAGAAGATGCCGCGCCAGTTCCAGTGCTGGGCGATCACCGCGCCCAGCGTCGGCGCCAGCACCGGCACCACGCCCATGACCACGACCATGCGGCCGATCATGCGGGCGGCCTCGGCACCGTCCTTGACCACGTCGGCGATCACCGCACGCGGGATCACCAGGCTGGCGGCGGCCCCCACCGCGGCCCAGAGCCGCCACCAGGACAGGTGGGTCATGGTGTCGGCGAGCGCGCAGCCGATCGAGGCCAGGGTGTAGACGACGGTGCCGATCAGCAGCGGCAGGCGGCGCCCGTAGCTGTCGGCGAGCGGGCCGTGGGTGATCTGGCCGAGCGACAGGCCGAGGAACCAGGCGGCAAGCGTCAGCTGCACCTCGCCCGGCCGTGCTTCGAGCGTCGCCTTGATCGCCGGGAAGGCGGGAAGGTACATGTCGGTGGAGATCGGACCGACCGCGGTCAGCAGGGCCAGAAGCACCGTGATCAGGATCGGAGAACGCGTTGCCTCGCGGGTGCGCTGCCCAGACACGCCATCACCCCCTTCCGCCAGGCCGGACTGATCATGGCCGGTTCGGGCGGACATGGCGACAGGGGAGCGGTGCGATCGAGGGGGCCACCGAGTCGCACTTGCTCTTGTTCCTGTTATGTTCTTGTATGGAGGTTGAACGTCGTGTCCCGTTCAACGGGCGGACGGGCCGGAGGTCAGGGATGCCAAACGAAGCCGGTCCGTCTGCCCTGCTGCCGCTCGGCCTTCGCGACACCGCCGAGGCGCTGCAGCACGCGCTCGCGCTGCGCCGGACCGGCCTGGCACGGGATGCGATGGCGAACGCGCTGAACGGGGTGGTGGCGGAGCTGCTCGCGGAAGCGTTGATCTCGGCCGGCTACGTGGTGTCGATCCGGCGCTGAGGCGCCGGAACCGGGGTGCGGCGGCGTGGCCATCCCGAAGAAGGACGGCGCAGGTGCTCCGCTGCGTGACGGCGGACGGGGACGCGGGGCCTCGGTGGCCCGGGCGGTCGAGGCTGCGCGCGGCCGAACGCGGTTGCTGCGGTTCCAGCGTGGCGCGGCGGATCGTCGTGACCCCGATGCCGGTCGACCGGCCGCAGGGGACTTGCCGTGGTGCCCGCGTCAAGGGCATTCGGTCGCCTCCGGATATCGTCCGCAGGGCCGGTGTCTCAGACCGGCCGCGGCTTCTTCCTGGCTCCCGACCTGGATGCTCCGGACGGTTTGACAGCGGCTCTCGCAGGCGCCGCCGGCGTCGCGTTGCTCCGGTCGCCGGTCTCGGCCGCCGCGGCGAACATGGCGGCGAGAAGCGTCCGGCGCAGCTTCTCCTCGGCCGGCGCCTCCGCGGGCGTCGCACCGGTCATGGTCCTGGGCGGGGCCCGATCGGATTCTCCGTCGGCCGGGGCTTGGGTCGGAGGACACGGATCGCGGCCCTCGTGGAAGCCGTAGAGGACGAAGTGCAGGAACGGGTTCAGGGGCGAGGCGCGCACGTCCGCATTCGCGGCGAGGTAGCGCCTGGTGTCGAAGAAGGGGTTCGGGTTCCGGCCCTCCCCCGCGCCATGGTCGAGGTAGTGCTGGACCGGATCGAGCCGCGCCCTCGCGACGTCCTCGTGTTGCCGAAGATACCAGTCGGGGTCGAACAGGAGCGGTCTCATGTCACGCTCCGGCTGCGCGCTCCGCACGCGCCGCCTGCCGACCCGCGGCGCATCGTTGCCCGGATCGGGAGCGGCCGCCGGGTCGCCCGTCGGGGACGCCTTCGGCCCGACGGCGGCGTTGTCCGAGGCGTCGTCGACGGGCATCCGCGGTGTCCTCCGTGCAGGGGGCGTCACGGTTGCCGCCTCGCCTGCCACTGCGCAGCCGTCTGGGCATAAAGGTCGGCCGACCGGGCGTCGAACGGCGCCGGCAGCTGCACCGCTCCTCGCCGCGTCGAGCCGAGCTTCCCGGCCACGGCGACCGAGGCCGTGTTCTCCGGGTCGATGAGGTGGATCACCTCCGGCCAGCCCAGCGCCTCGAAGGTCCAGTGCATGGCCGCCATGGCCGCTTCGACGGCATAGCCGCGCCTCCAGGCGTCGCGATGCAGTGCCCAGCCGACCTCCGGTCCCGGCCAGTCCGCGGGCCACCAGGGGCCGACACGGCCGATCCAGCGGCCCGTGCTGCGCTCGACGACGGAGAACATGCCGAAGCCGTGCAGTGCCCAGCTGCCCGCGGTCGAGGTCATGGAGCGCCAGGCGGCGAAAGCAGGTTGCGCGCCTCCGATGAAGCGCATGGCCTCGGGATCGGCGCTGCACTCCACCCAGCGGGCGAGGTCGGACTCGACCGGCGGACGCAGGACCAGGCGGGGAGTTTCAAGGATCGGAGGGGGCATAGGAGGGCCTGGGGATGCGGTGATCGCGGCAGCGCAGGATCATCGGCTGGGTCACGGGAGTTAAGACGCCGCCGGCAGCTGATGCCCGGTTGAGAAACGAGAGCAATGGTTCATGAGCCGACCGGATCACGAAGATGCGGAGGGCTCGCGGGTCGGCCCGGTCAGCCCTTGGAGAAGGTCGGGCAATCATCGTCGCCGTCCGGTTCGTCGAAGAAAAGCCCGAGCTGCATCCCTTGGATGGACGCTCGCAGTCAAGACGATGGCGAGGATACCCGCACCCCTCGGTCCCAGCCGCCTGTGAGTTCGCTCGGGAGTTTTGCGCAGGACACTGCCCAGCCAAAGCCACCGGCAGGAAGCATCCGATCGCCTCGAACGGGTGCGACGCCGGAGAAGAAGTAGGCGGGATGCCTGGCCGATGGCCAGGACAGCAAGCAGCCACGCGCATGCAGTCTCCCCGCCAACACCTTGTCGACTCGCTATCCTCCGCTCGATCGGCGAGACGCAGAGCTGCGTGTCGTGGTGGCGGTCGATGGCAACGATGGTCGGTCCGGCAGCGGTGCGCCAGGTGGGCGTGAGCGGCGGCAGCGCACGGCAAGATCCGATCGCCGGGCGTATCTCTCCGCGTGCCGAGGCAACTGACACCTCCGGCCGATCGCGCGACATCGCGACCGCTTGGCTTCGACGCTGACGACGCCTGATGCGTGACGCGTCGTCATCGTTCGCACGGCCAAGCTGGACGGTGATCCGCCTTTTGCTCGGCGATCGCCCTGCACGCGTCGGAGCAACTCGGCCGATCCCACGAGGAGCCGGGCTTCTGCTGTCGGCAGTGCTTCACGATTTCTCAACTTGATCGAGCGAGGATCACACCTTCAACGAGAGGATGACCTTGCGATGCCAGATAGCCTGGAGGTGTTCCGTCAGCATCGCGCACAACCGGTGCCAGGCGATCCCGTGCTGGATCACGGGATGACCGTCATCGCCAGCGGCATCGGTCAGAGGCTCCTCTGCGACCTGTTGATGGACGTTCGGGAAGCCGGGGGTACCGTGAACGACCTCCTGGCGTTGATCGCTCGCCTGACTGCCGACAGCGTCCAGTTTTGCTTCAGGCAGGAGGATCACGAGGTCGCGCTGAGGAGGGTGAACACGGCGGCAGTCCTGCTGCTGAAGGCTGACCGATGACCGCCCAGCCCCTCGACGCCATCGAGGCGCGCAACGCGGCCGGGATCTGGGTCATGGTGCCGGTCGCCGACATCTTCTGCATCTCTGCCGACGACGATGAAACCGATTCCACCCTGCTGACCCTGCGGGACGAGAGCGTGGTGACGCTCCCCGAAGCCTACGAGGAGGTGCTTGATCGGATCGTCGCCAGTTGGTCGGACCACAAGTAACGTGGCGATGCTGCCGCGCCAGGCATCGGAGCCAACCGCTCAGAACCCAGCCACGTCCACGCCCGGAAGAGAAAGCGCAAGGGGCGGAAAATGAGACATCGGTCTTCAAAAGGATTTTGTTTGGAAATCATCAGATCATAGCTGCCGCTCGAACGACACGTCGAGCAGCCTTGCAGGATTTTGGACAGGAGCCGGATGTCTTTTCGGTATCGCGTTCCGGAAACTCGGTTCGCCCCGCGTGTTCGTGACGTGGCTGACCATAGGACCGGTTGCATCATTGTCGAAGACGAGCCAGTCCCTTGCTGCCCAACTCAAGCGATCAGCGTCCGCAACGACCCGAGTCACCCGGCTCCCAGCCTTTCCGGGAGACGGCCTGAAGATGGGTCGGCATCTTCTTGCGGAAGTATGCCGGGTGAGGGATTTGAACCCCCGGCCTTCGGTTTACAAAACCGCTGCACTACCACTGTGCTAACCCGGC
>CAXUEL010000104.1:0-11459 GCA_964249915.1 uncultured Acetobacteraceae bacterium
GGCCTGCCTGCGGCAGGAGCTGGCCGAGGCCGCGCTGCGCGACGACGACGGCTTCCTTTCGATCCCGGTCGCGATCGACGGCCAGGCGGCGAGCCTGGTGCTGGATACCGGCTCGGAAACCGGGCTGCTGACCGGGGCGGCGGCCGACCGGCTGGGACTGCGGCGCGATCCGGGACGGCGCACGCTGCTGCGCGGCACCGGGGGCGTGGGGGAGCGGGTGCCGAACGTGCTGCTCCCGTCGCTCGCGATCGGCGGGATGCGGCTGGACGGAGGCAGCGTGCCGGTCGGCGCCCTGCCGGCGATGCCAATGGTGGACCCGCCGGTGGCGGGGCTGCTGGGAGCGGACGTGCTGTCGCGGTTCGACCTAGAGCTCGACCTGCCGCACCGGCGGATCGGCTTCTGGCGCATCGTGGCCGGGTCGGTCGCCTGTGCGCCGCCGCCGGGCCCGGGTGGCTACCAGGCGATCCCGCTGCGCCGCCAGGGCGACCGGCTGTTGCTGACGGCGCGGCTGGAAGGGCAGGCGGTCAGCGTGCTGGTCGATACCGGGGCGCGCTCGCGCATCCTGTCGACCGTGGCGGCGCGTCGGCTCGGGGTGTACGGCGACCGGCTGGGCGCGGATCCGGGCGGGGTGAATGCCGGGGTCGACCTGCACCCGAGCGAGTACCACTGGCACCGGTTCCGCCGGCTGGTGATCGGCGGCGAGACGGTGGACGACCCGGTGCTGACGGTGGCGCCGCTGGCGGAACCGGTGGACCTGCTGCTGGGCACGGACTGGTTCGCCACGCGCCAGGTGTGGATCAGCTTCGCCACCGACGTGATGTATGTCCGCGCCGTCCCGGCGCAGGGGCCCGTGCGCGCCGGCCCGGCGCGGGACCCGTAGCTGGCGATCCGGCGGCGACGGGCGGGACCCGGACGGAGGAACCGGACGGACGCGTGCGACGTATCCATGGCCTCGACAGTTTCGGCCCGGAGGCACGTCGCCCCGCGCAGGAGGACCACGATGCCGGATCCATCGCTGCCCGCGCCCGCCGCGATACGCCGTCGACCAGGCCGGGCGAGCCACAGGCTGGCGCTGCTGCTGGGTGTCGCCCTCGCCGGCTCCGCGGGGGCCACGGCGCGGGCGGCCTCGACCGCCGACCTGCCGCCGCTGGTGGTGCCGGCGGGCAACGAGCATCACGGCGGCAAGCTGGCGTTCGCGGAGCTGGTGACGCCGGACCTGGTGGCGTCGGAACGGTTCTACGGGTCGCTGTTCGGCTGGTCGTTCCAGAACATCAACGCCGGGCCCGGGTTCTTCGGCCAGGCCTCGCTGGGCGGCCGGACGGTCGCCGGCATCTTCGAGCGGCCGCTTCCCACCGGGCGGCGGCCGGCCTGGGTGTCGTTCCTCGCCACCGGCGACCTGGACAAGTCGGACGCGCTCGCGGTGCAGAACGGCGCCAAGGTGCTGCTGCAGCCGCACGGCCTGGCCAATCTCGGGCAGATCTCGGTGCTCACGGACCCCGAGGGCGCGGTGTTCGCCATGATGGCGTCGAGCAGCGGCGACCCGCCCGACGAGCTGGCCGATCCGGGGGAATGGATCTGGAGCTCGCTGGTCACCACCGCCCCGGACACCGACGCGGCGTTCTACAAGACCGTGTTCGGCTACGACGTGTTCGACCTTCCGGGTCCGCAGGACGCCCACCACCTGATCCTCGCCTCCGACGGCTATGCGCGGGCGAGCGTCAACCCGATCCCGGCCGGCTGGACCAACACGCGGTCGCGCTGGATCGGCTACGTGCGCGTCGACGACGCGACCGCGATGGCGGCCCGGGTCACTGCCCTCGGCGGCCGGGTGGTGCAGCCGCCGCACATGGACCGGCACGGCGGACAGATCGCCCTGGTGGCCGATCCGGCCGGCGCCCTGTTCGGGCTGCTCGAATGGTCGGCAGCCGAAACAGGGGACAAGCAGTGACCGTACGATCCGCCGGCCTGACGCGCGTCGCGCTCGCCCTGGGCATGCTTGCGTCGCTGCCGCTGGCCGGCTGTGCTGTCGGGGGCCCCGACTACGGGTATGGCGGCGGGTATGGCGGCGGCTACTACGACGTGGGCGGCTATGACGGCTACGATCGCGGCTTCGGCGGCGGCTACTTCGTCGGACCCTATCGCGGCGGCGGGGGCGGCGGCTTCGATCGCGGGCGCGGCGTTGGCGGAGGCCGGTCGATCCCGGGGCTTCCGGCCGGGGGACGTGGCGGCTTCCATGGCGGCGGGGGCGGCGGAGGCTTCCACGGCGGTGGCGGAGGTGGCGGTGGCCACGGCCGCTAACAACGCCGTCGCCACCGGTCCGGGCGGGACGGTGGCCTCGGGGCCTTGATGTCCGGGCGCCATGGATCGTCCACCGTGTGCATCGTCGTCCCGACGCTGAACGAGGCGGTGGCGTTGCCGAGGCTGTTGCGCAACCTATGCGCCCTGGACCCGCCGCCGGACCAGGTGCTGGTGGTCGACGGCGGAAGCAGGGACGGCACGGTCGCGGTCGCGCAGGCGGCCGGGCTGGCCGTGATCGAGCCGGACGCGCGCGGCAGGGCGGCGCAGATCAACCGGGGCGTGGCCGCGTCGCAGGCCGCGATCGTGTGCATCCTGCTCGCCGACACGCTGCTGCCGGACGACGCGGTGGCGGTGATGCGACGTGCGCTCGCCGACCGGCGCACGGTGCTGGCCGGCTTCACCGCGCTGCTGTGCGGGGCCGACACGGTGCGCTGGGGCACCAGCTTCCACAACTGGATCAAGACCTGGTACGCGCCGCTGCTGTTCCGCCCGCACTTGTTCTGGCGCGGCACCCGGCTGCTGTTCGGCGACCACGCCCTGTTCTTCCGCCGGGCGCAGTTCCTGGCCGTCGGCGGGTGCGACGAGCGGCTGCGGGTGATGGAGGATGCCGACCTGTGCGTCCGGTTCGGCCGGATCGGGCGCGTCAGGCTGGTCAACCGCGTGGTTCTGACCTCCGACCGTCGGGTCGCGCGCTGGGGAGCGTGGCGCGCCAACTGGATCTACCTGTCGGTCGGGATCCGCTGGGGGCTGGGCCGGCGCGGCATCGCGGACAGCTATCCCGACATCCGCTGACGGCTGTCCGGGACGGTCAGTTCCGGCCACCGTTCGCCTTGATGACCTGGCCGCTGACCCAGCCGCCGTCCGGGCCGGCCAGGAAGGCCACGACGCGCGCGATGTCCTCCGGCTCGCCGAGCCGGCCCATCGGGATCTCGGCGGTGAGGCGGCGGATCAGCTCCTCGGACCGTCCCGCCAGGAACAGCTCGGTCGCGACCGGTCCCGGAGCCACCGCGTTGACGGTGACGCCGCGCGGACCGAGCTCCTTGGCCAGCACGCGCGTCATGGCCTCCACCGCCGCCTTGGTCGCGGCATACACGCCGTGGGCGGGCAGGAAGGTCCCGACGATGCTGGTCGACAGGTTGATGATGCGGCCGCCGTCCCGCACCCGCCGGGCTCCCTCGCGCATGCCGTTGAAGGCGCCGGACAGGTTGATCGCGACCTGCCGCCGGTAGTCCTCGTCGGCGACGTCGGCGAGCGGCGACGCCTTGAGGATGCCGGCGTTGTTCACCAGCACGTCGACCGGCCCGTAGCGTTCCTCGGCGGCATCGAACAGCGCCCCGACCGCCTGCGGATCGGCGACGTCGGCCCGGACCGCGGAGGCCCGCCCGCCCGCGGCCTGGATCGACGCGACGACCTGCTGCGCCTGATCGGCGCGCGACGCGTAGTTGACGACCACGCAAAAGCCGTCGGCAGCGAGCCGCCTGGCCAGCGCCGCGCCGATGCCCCTGGATGCGCCCGTCACGATCGCGGTCCGGTCGTCGTCGGTCATGTGTCGTGCTCCTGCTGGAAAGCTCTTCCCGACCCATGCCGTGACGACGTCGCGGTCGTGGCTCCGGTCAGGCGGGTCGGGTGGGTGCGGGCCGGCTCGTTGCGGCGCTCCACGGTGAAGCCGAGCCATCCGGGCGTGGCCTTCACCAGCATGAAGACGGCGATCGGCGGCCCGAAACGCCAAACCCGCGTCGGCATGCTGATGGTCCTTCCTGGTCGGCCGGCGGCTCCAGGATGCGAGCGGAGGCCCGGATCGGCTACTCGTGTCCGCGCCCATGCCCGATCCCGTCCCGCCGCAGCGCTCGCGCCCAAGGAAGACGCCGAAACAGGCGCGCTCGGTCGAGACCGTGACCGTCATCGTCGAGGCCGCGGCTCGCGTTCTGGAGGGTGCCGGAGCCGACGGTTTCTCGACCAACGCCGTCGCCGAACGGGCCGGGGTCAGCATCGGGTCGGTCTACCAGTACTTCCCCGACAAGGAGGCGCTGCTCGGCGCGCTCATCGCCCGGGAAACGTCGCTCCTGCTCGACCAGGCGGGGGCGGCCGCGTCGGAGCCTTCGGGTCGTGCCGCGCTGCAGGCGCTGATACGGGCGGCAGTGGCGCACCAGCTCCGACGGCCGATGCTGGCGCGGCTGCTCGACGTCGAGGAGGCACGCCTGCCGCTGGACGCCGAAACGCAGCGGGTCGGCAGTCGCTTCCTCGGTCTCGTGTACGACGCGCTCGCGCGCCCGGACGTGCCGGCCCAGGCGGATGGCGACACGGCCGCACGGGACGTGGCGGCGATCATCAAGGGCATGATCGATGCGGCCGGCGCGCACGGCGAGACCGATCGGGGCCGGCTCGCCATCAGGGTGCGGCGGGCCGTCTTGGGCTATCTGGGGGAAGCCATCGCCGGGCCGGGCCAGGCCGGTTGGCCGGACGAGGACGTCCGGGCGGACACGTGATGGGGGACGCAGCATCGTCAGCGGCGCACGACCCGCGTAGCGTGTCAGGCGGATGCAGCTCGGCAGGGGGAGAACGCCGTTGGCAGGACGCAGGATCGCCTGGGTGACGGGAGCCGGTTCCGGCATCGGCGAGGCAGGGGCACGGGCACTGGCCGCGGACGGGTATGCGGTGGTGCTGACCGGACGGCGGGAGGACGCGCTGCTGCGGGTGGCCGATGGCATAGGGCAGGCGGGCGGGGTCGCGCACGTGCAGGCGGGCGACGTCACGCAGGCGGCGCGGGTCGGCGAGGTCGCGCGGTGGATCGTGGACACGCTGGGGCGGATCGACGTGCTGGTGAACAACGCCGGCGCCAACATCCCGGCGCGCGCCTGGTCGTCGCTCACCCCGGAGGGGGTGGACCAGGTGATCGGCGCCAACCTGTCGGCGGCGTTCTATTGCGTGACCGCGGTGCTGCCGGCGATGCGGGCGCAGCGCGACGGGGTGCTGATCCACACCGCCAGCTGGGCCGGGCGCCATCCGGCGCCGGTGTCGGGTGCGGCGTACTCGGCGGCGAAGCACGGGGTGGTGGTGATGAGCCAGCTGCTGAACGCCGAGGAGTGCGTCAACGGGATCCGGTCCTGCGTGATCTGCCCGGCGGAGGTGGCGACGCCGATTCTCGACCAGCGGCCGGTCAAGGCGTCGGCGGAACAGCGGGCGCGCATGCTGCAGCCGGACGACCTGGGCGGGCTGATCCGCTACGTGGCGTCGCTGCCGCCGCATGTCTGCCTCAACGAGGTGGTGATCTCGCCGACCTGGAACCGGATGTTCGCGGCGACGGTCGAGGCGGAACGGGCCGGGTGACGCGGAGGAGCGTCGCGGGCGGGCGCAGGCTTTCCTGGTGCCCCGCGCCGGACGGGAGCGGATGGGCTTCGACGATGTCGGCCTGGAGGTTCATCGAGAAGAGAACCCCGCCGCTGGCTGCGACGGGGTTTCCCGGACCGCGACCGGATCAGGCGACCACACCTGATCCGGTGACGCTTTAAGTCCGCTACTTCAGCAGGCGGGCCTGCACGCCGCCGTGCCGGACCGCCGGCTTGCACGCGTCGACGCCGGTTGCCGCGTCCTGCGCGAGCCGCACCGGGTCGGTCTCCTGCGCGTCGGTCACCTGCGCACAGGTGCTCGGCGCGAAGTCGGCGGTGCCGAACAGCGTGACGTCGCGCGTGACCGCGTTCTCCGGCGGGGTCAGCTGGAACGCGGCGCTGAGCGCCTGGCCCGGCAGCACGTTGCTGAACTGGGTGCTGGTCGTCGGCTGCACCTTCCATCCGCCAGGGGCGGCGAGGGAAAGGGTGACGGCGGCCAGCGTCTGGGTGCCGCCGGCGTTGACGGTGACGACCGCACTGCCGGAGGCGCCCACGGTGAAGCTGCGCGGCGCCGAGACGGTGACGTGGCGGTCGCCGATGCCCCCGTCCATCGTGTAGCTTCCGGTCGCGGGAAGGTCGGCGAGGGCGGAGCTGTCACCGACCCAGACCTTGTAGGTGCCGGTGGTCTCGTCCCAGCCGTTGGTGTTCCACCACCACTCGTCGCTCGGGCGGATGGTGAAGGTCAGCCGCTTCGACTCGCCGGGGCTGAGCGTCACGCGCCGGAAATCGACCAGCTTGCGCGGCGGCTCGCCGGCGGCCGAGGGATAACCGAGGTAGAGCTGCGCCGCGTCGCTGCCCGCGACCTTGCCGGTGTTGGTGACGGTGGCGCTCACGGTCACCGGCGTCACGCCGTCGACGGACGGGTTCCCGACCTGGAGGTCGCTGTACTTGAAGGTCGTGTAGGACAGCCCGTAGCCGAAGGGGAACAACGGCGTGACCTTGTTCTGGTCGTACCAGCGGTAGCCGACCAGCAGGCCTTCGGAATACTCGACCGTGTTGTTCTCGCCCGGGAACTGGGCGACCGATGCGGTCGGGATCGCGCTGAGGCTGGTCGGGAAGGTGATCGGCAGGTGGCCGCCGGGGTTGGTCTTGCCGTAGAGCAGGTCGGCCAGCGCGGTGCCGGCGGTCTGGCCGGAGTACCAGGTGTCGAGCACGGCGCCGACGCCGCTCAGCCAGGGCATGGTGACCGGCGCGCCGGCCTGCACCACGACGATGGTGTGCGGATTGGCGGCGGAAACCGCCTCGATCAGCGCGTCCTGCGCCGAAGGCAGCGACAGGTTCGGGCGGTCGGCCGCTTCCGACTCCGTGTCGTCGCCGACCACCACGATCGCCGTCTTGGACGCCTTGGCGGCGGCGACCGCGGGGGCGAGATAGGTTTGCAGCGTGGACGGCGTCGCCCAGGCGAGGTTGCTGGTCGGGCCGGCGCCGCCGAGCGTCAGGCTGTAGGTCTGGCCGGCGGTGAGCTGGATCGCAGCCGAGTAGGTGGAGACCGGCGGCGTGCCCGGGTTGTTGATGAGCGTCGTGCCGTTGATGGTCAGCGAGGACACGTTGTAGCTGCCGGGGTTGCTGAAGCCGAGGATGTAGGTGCCGGTTTCCGGCGCGGTCAGCGTGGCACTGTAGGAGCCGCCGTAGTTGGTGGACGCGTAGGGGGTGGACAGGTCGCTCGACGGAATCGGCGTGAGTTCCGCGTCGGTCGGCAGGCCCTGGCTGTAGGTGACGCTGCCGCTCGATGCGGTTTGGATACCCTCGAGCGGCGAGACGACGGGACCCGGGATGACATGGGCGCTGCCGCCGCCGCTGGTGATCACCTGTGCCGAGGCGGCGGGACCGATGATGGCGATGTCGGCGCTGGCGCTGAGCGGGAGCAGGCCGCCCTTGTTCTTGAGCAGGACGCTGCCTTCCTCGGCGAGCGCGTTGCTGGTGGCGACGTGGTCGGGCGAGGTCGCGACGGCAGACGTGGTGACTGGCGGCGGATCGTTGAAGAAGCCGAAGCGGAACATCTCGTACAGGATCGGCTCGACCTGGGAGTTGAGCACGGCGCGGGCGATGGAGCCGTTCTGCACCGCGGCCTGCAGCGGCGCGCCGAAATAGGTGTTCTCCGGCTGCTCGGAATCGGTGCCGGCGGTGGCGGCGCTGACGTCGTGGATCGCGCCGTAGTCCGACATGATGAGCCCCTTGAAGTTGAGCTCGTTGCGCAGCACGCCGGTCAGGAGCGACCGGCTTTCGCAGGAATAGAAGCCGTTGACCGACGAGTAGGCGCACATCAGCGAGCCCGAACCGGCGTCGTTGATCGCGGCGCGGAAGCCGGCCTGGTAGATCTCGTGCAGGGTGCGCTCCGACGCGATGACGTCGTCCGCCTGCGTGTTGCGGTTGGTTTCCTGGTTGTAGGCGTCGAAATGCTTGACCTGCGCCATGACGCGCTGGCTCTGGATGCCCTTGATCTCGGAGGCGCCGATGCCGGCGGTGAGGGCCGGATCCTCCGACAGGCTCTCGAAGGTGCGACCCCAGCGCGGATCACGGTCGATGTTGATGGTGGGACCGAGGTCTGCGCCGGAACCCTTGGCCGCCTGCTCAGCGCCGAGCGTGATGCCGTAGAGCAGGGCGTCGTTCTTGGAAAAAGTCGCGGCGACGGCGATGCCGGCGGGGAACTGCGTCACGTTGGTGAGCAGGTCGGCGACGCCGGCCGGCCCGTCCTCGTAGCCGATGCCCGGAATGCACAGCTTGGTGTTGGCGGCGGTGAAGAACACGTACGGCACCGCGGGTGGCGTGCTTTCGCTGGTGCCGTTGCCCTGCACGAGCGCGATCTCGTCGGCGACGGTCATCTTCGCCAGCAGCATGTTGACGCGGGTCGGGATGGACAGGCTCGGATTGAGCCAGGGACAGTCGGCAGGATTGCCGACGGGTCCGGCAACCGCTGCCTGAAGTGGTGCGAGTCCTACAAGGAGAGCCGGCAAGGCTGCGCCGGCCCAAAGGAAACGCCGCTTGCTTCTGGAAACAGGGCGGCTTCCTGGAAGCCGGCTTCCTGTAGACCACGCCGTCCGCTGACAGCCATCATCGCTAACCATTCTTGGTGTTCCTCGGTTTTGTGGATCGACAGTCACGCGGCCCCGAGATCATGTCGTTGAGCCATGCCACCTCGGACACGATGACCAGCGACACGACCTGTCGACTGATCCTTTCGTGAAGAAGCGTTGGTAAGACTCGTTAGAAGTCAAGAAGGAGATACATGCTCGGGAGTGGTTGTCGACATCTGCAAGCCTAGAAAGCCGAACCACGTTCTGCAAGCGAGATCAGGAAACGTTCCGCAAGCGGATGATGTTTCTGATCTTCAAGCATGGCAGTATAGTCCCAGTTGTTGCCAAGCGAGATGGAGACCCAACGGTCGGACCTCATGAGCGTGCGTCAGGCTGCCGCACTGGGAAACCACGCTTAATGGCGTTCGCCCGCGAAGACACGCCGATACGGTGCAACGCGCGGTCTGCACACCAGCCGGGTGCGACGAGACAAGAGGTGCCGTCACCTTGCGTGGTGAACGGACGTCGTTTGTTTGTTATCTGCCCATGGACGCTTTCCTACGACTTGTCGTTGCCTGGCTGGCAGCCAGCCGCATCCTCGTGTCGGATCTCCCGTGCAGGATCGTGTCGATCATCGTCCGGATGATCCGGTGCGGACGCTAGAAGATCGTGTGCGGCGTTACAAACCGGTCCGGTGCGTTATTCTGCCGCAAACACACACAATCTGGTGTTGTCGCGGCGCAACATCATGCGGCCGCAACCGCCGATGGTGTTGTGAATGCGGCTCGGCACGAACACGTCGTCGCAGCTACCGCAAAATGGCGAAGTTTGCATGCGCTATAAGCAACACAGCGATGCGTAACCGATGGGTTGGCGTCGCGCGCCTACCGGCTGCCGCAGGAGGCAGGCGAAGGGAAAGTAGTCCGGAGCAGGGCGAAGCCGGCGACCATGTCGTAGCCGGGTTGGCGCGACGGCTCGGACAACGCCCAGCAGCAGCATCCCGTCGACGCTGTCGATCAGCGTCGCTTGCCGTGTGCGACGCTCACCGCAGCGGCCGAGCACGCCGATCTCGGTCGCGGTGTCGGAGCCGACGTCAACAGCAGGCCGAGCCGGAACATGCCGCGGCTTGCCGTTGTCCTTGCATGACGCGGCGGGACGCGTCGTCGATGGCGTCAATGTGATCGGCGTCCAGGGCCATGGCGCAGGCCGAGGCTCTGGGCGATCAGCGCCGGCGAGCTGCTGAACGCCGCCAGCGCCTGGCACCAGGTCAGGAGGTTGGCGGCGAGCAGGGAGGCGGCCATCACGGAAACTCGGCTTTGGTCCGCTTCCTGCCGGCGCCGGCAGGACGGACAGGCCGGGACGGCCGGCGGCGTCGGCATGGGGCGAGCGGGCGGGACCGGATGCGATCCGGCAGGCATGACCTCCCGCGTGGACAAGAGCCGGCGTGCTGGCCATCATCCGTCGATGATCCACGTGCATCTGGACCCGCTCGGCGGCATGGCCGGCGACATGTTCGCGGCCGCCCTCCTGGACGCGTTTCCGGCGCGGCAGGTGCCGGTGTCGGAGGCGGTGGCGCGGGCGGTCGCGGTCCGCTGCCTGCTGCTGCCGCACAACGACGGCGTGCTGAGCGGGATGCGCTTCCGGGCGGAGGGTCCGGATGGCCGGGCGGCGGACGCGCCGGGAGGGGAGCATGACCGCCACCAGCATGGTCATTCCCATGACGAGGGTCATCATCACGGGCATGAGCACGGGCACGGGCATGGGACCAGCCACGCGCATCGCGCCTGGCGGGAGATACGGGCCCACCTGCTCCGGTGCGGGCTGGAGCCGGCGGTGTCGGCGCACGCGGTCGGGATCTTCGCGGTGCTGGCGGAGGCGGAAGGGCGTGTGCACGGCGTTCCGGCCGACGCGGCGACGTTCCACGAGGTGGGTGCCGCGGACTCGATCGCCGACGTCGTCGCCGCCGCGGTGCTGATCGAGTCGATGGGTGCTGCGGGCTGGAGCGTCGGGACACTGCCGCTGGGTTCCGGCCGGATCCGCACCGCGCACGGGGTGATGCCGGTGCCGGCACCGGCGACGGCGCTGCTGCTGGACGGGTTCGAGGTGGAGGACGATGGCATCGCCGGCGAGCGGGTCACGCCGACCGGGGCGGCGATCCTGCGCTACCTCCGGGATACCGGCCGGCTGCGGGCGCGGCCGCCGGGGCGGCTGGGCGTGAGCGGCATCGGCTTCGGCACCAGGCGGCTTGCCGGCACCAGCAACTGCGTGCGGGCGCTGGTGATCGACTCGGCGGAGCCGGCCGGCACCTCGGGCGGCCACCGCACCCTGGGGGTGGTCGCCTTCGAGGTGGACGACCAGTCCGGCGAGGACCTCGCCGCCGGGCTGGACCGGATCCGAGCGACCAGCGGGGTGCACGACGTCGTGCAGATGGCGGCGATCGGCAAGAAGGGACGCATGGCGGTGCACGTGCAGGTGCTGGCCGCACCCGACGCGCTGGAGGCGGTGGTCGCCGCCTGCTTCACCGAGACCACCACCATCGGCCTGCGCACGCACCTGGTGCAGGGGCAGGCGCTGCGGCGACGCATCGCCCGGACAATGGTGGACGGCGTGCCGGTGGACGTGAAGCTGGTGCAGCGCCCGGACGGCGCGACCGCCAAGGCGGAAGCGGACCACCTGCGCGAGCTGGCCGGCCAGGCGGGGCGGCAGCGGCTGCGCCGGCAGGCGGAAGCGCTGGCGCGGCCCGGGGCGGCGCTGCCTGGGG
>CAXUEL010000105.1:0-11411 GCA_964249915.1 uncultured Acetobacteraceae bacterium
CGTCCTAGTCGACCGCCCAGACGTGAATACAGCCGCGTCCCTGAACGCGGCGACACTGGAGCGCCTTCCGTGACGGCGCAGGTCTGGCCGACCTACGCCGGCCTCGGAAAAGAACCGGAGTCCGCCTCCTGGCTCGGCCGGTCGGCCGGCCTCGCCGACGTGGCCGGCGCGTCGCCGCCGATGGCGAACAACAACCCGCCGGTCAGCGGCGCCGCCTCGACCAGCCGCACCGCGACGGCCTGCGCCAGGCGATACGCCATGCCGCTCCGCCTGCCGATCAGCGCCTGTGCCGCCTCGTCGTGCATCCAGATTTCGTCGGCTCCCGAGGGAGCGGAAAGGGAGGAGACCGGCACCAGCCCGCTGGCGCCGGTTTCCGACAATGTGACGAAAAGCCCGAACCGGGTCACGCCGGAAATGCGCGCGGCGAAGGTGGCGCCGATTTTATCCGCCATGTGTGCAGCGATGTAACGCTCGACCGCGTCGCGCTCCGCCAGCGCCGCCCGCCGCTCGGTGGCGGTGACGTGCGCGCCGGCATCGGCGAAGCCCGCCCCGTCCTCGGTCCCGAGCCCGTCGCCGCCGAGCCTGAGGCCTGCGATCAGCGCCCGGTGCACCAGCAGGTCGGCATAACGCCGGATTGGGCTGGTGAAGTGCGCATATTCCGGCAGCGCCAGGCCGAAATGCCCGACGTTGTCCGGGCCGTACTCCGCCTGCGACTGGCTGCGCAGCACCATCTCGTTGACCAGCGGCGCCTGCTCGGTGCCGGCGACGCGCGTCAGCACCGCATCGAGGTCGGCCGGGCGCAGCTCGCCGTCCGGCTTGAGGGGAATGTCCAGCGTGCCCAGGAACGCCCTCAGCGCCTCCAGCTTCTCCGGCGACGGCGGCGCGTGCACCCGGAACATGCAGGGCTGGTGCAGCCGTACCAGCTCCTGCGCAGCCGCCACGTTGGCCAGCACCATGAACTCCTCGATCAGCCGGTGGCTGTCCAGGCGCGCCCGCGGCACGATCTCGGCCACCCGCCCGTCCTCGATCACCACCCGGCGCTCCGGCAGGTCGAGGTCGAGCGTGCCGCGCCGGGTGCGCGCCCCCAGCAGCGCCCGGAACGCCCCGTACAGGCTGTCCAGCAGCCCCTCCGGCAGGGCGAGCACCGCGTCGCCGTCATGCGCCGCCTGCACCTGCTCGTAGGTGAGGCGGGCAGCACTCCGCATCAGGCCGCGGCCGAACCGGTGCGCCTGCTTGGCACCGTCCGCGCCGATCCGCATCTCCACGAACAGGCAGCCGCGCGGCTCGCCAGCCTTGAGCGAGCACCAGCCGTTGGACAGCGCCTCGGGCAGCATCGGCACCACGCGGTCCGGGAAGTACACCGAGTTGCCGCGCAGCCGCGCCTCCCGGTCGAGCGCCGAACCCGTGCGGACGTAGTGCGCGACGTCGGCGATCGCGACCACCAGCCGGTAGCCGCCCGCGTTGCCCGGATCCGGCTCGGCGAACACCGCGTCGTCGAAGTCGCGCGCGTCGGCGCCGTCGATCGTCACCAGCGGCACCGCGCGCAGGTCGGTGCGCCCCGACAGCTCCACCCCCGTCGTCGCCTCCGCCTGCTCGACCGCCTCGGCCGGGAAGTGCTGCGGGATGTCGTGCGCATGCAGGCAGAGCAGGCTGACCGAGCGCGCGTCGCCCATCCGCCCCAGCCGCTCGACGATCCGCACCGGCTTGAGGCCCAGCCCCATCTGCGGCAGCGGCTCGGCCAGCACGATCTCGTCCGGCTCCGCGCCGCCGGTCTCGCCGACCGGCACGCTCCAGTCTGCCTTGACCCGCCGGTCGACCGGGACCACCCGTCCGGCCTCGGCGAGGTGGCCGCGACGCACCGGCGCGTCGTCGGCGGGCAGCGGACGGTAGACCCCGAGCACGCGGCCGGGCCGTGCCTCCAGCCGCCGGACCGTGCGGCCCTGGTAGCGCCCCTGTCCGATCGGCTTGAGCCGCGCCAGCACGCGCTGACCGGGTGCCAGGGCGGCGCGTCCGCGCAGCTCGGGATGCATGATCACCAGCGGCGGCGGCCCGGTCCCCTCCCAGCCGACCGGCCGCGCCAGCGCGTCGCCGTCGCCGTCGATGCCGGTCACCTGCACCACGGCCTCCTCCGGCAGCCGGCCGGGGCTGGCGAAACGACGGGCGCCGGCGGGAACGAGCTCGCCCTCGCGCTCCAGCGTCTTCAGCAGGTCGCGCAACGGCACCCGGTGCTCCGGCCCGAGCCCGAACGCGCGCGCCACCTCGCGCTTGCCGACGCGCCCGCCCGACTCCGACACGAAGCGCCGGATCGCCTCGCGCGACGGGAACGTGCCGGTGCCGCGCCCCTCGGTGTTCTCTTCCGCGACCGGCACGTCCGCCGGCGGCCGCTTCGGCATCAGGCGCGGGTCTTGGACGCGGTTCTGCCGGACCCGGCCGCAGCCATTTTCGGCGGCGGCTTGACCCGGCTCGCCGGCTTCTTCGCCGCCACCTTGCCGGCCACGGGCTTGACCACCTTGGCCGCGATCTTCGGTGCCGGCGCCGGCGGCTTCGGCGCAGCACTCGCGACCGGCGTCGCCCGCTTCGCCGGCTTGGCCTTGACCACGGCACCCTTCTTGCCGCGCGGCTTGAGCGGCTTGCCCTTCTCCGCCAGCAGCGGCACCGCCTCCGCCAGCGTGAACTCCTCCATGGAGCGGTCGCGCGGCAGGTTGGCGACAACCTGGCCGTGCTGCACGTACGGCCCGAACCGCCCCTTGCGCACCAGCACCGGCTCGCGGTCCTTCGGATGCTCGCCCAGCGTGCGCACCGAGGCCAGCTTCTTGCCCAGCACGTCCACCGCCCGGTTCATGCCGACCTGGAGGATGTCGTCATCCTTTTCCAGCGAGGCGAAGATGGCACCCATCTTCACGTACGGCCCGAACCGGCCGATCCCGGCCTCGATCGGCTCGCCCAGCTCCGGATGCAGCCCGACCAGGCGCGGCAGCGACAGCAGCCCGACCGCCTGCTCCAGGGTGACGCTGTCGCCCTCGAAGCCCTTGGGCAGGGTGGCCCGCCGGGGCTTGGCCTTCTTGTCGTTCGGGTCCGGCTCGCCCTGCTGCACATAGAGCCCCCACGGCCCGCGCTTGACCACCACGTCCTCGCCGGTGTCGGGATGGGTGCCCAGCGCCCGCATCCCGTCCTTCAGCTCGCCGCCCTCGCCCTCCTTGGCATCGATCACCAGCCTGCGAGTGAACTGGCAGGCCGGATAGTTCGAGCAGCCGATGAACGAGCCGTAGCGGCCGAGCTTGAGCCCGAGCCGCCCGGTGCCGCAGGCGGTGCAGGTGCGCGGGTCGCCGCCGTCGTCGCGGACGGGAAAGAAGTGCGGACCCAGATCGGCGTCCAGCGCGTCGATCACGTCGGAGATCTTGAGGTCCCTGGTCTGCGCCACCGCGTGCGAGAACGCTTCCCAGAACTTGGCCATCACCGCGCGCCAGTCCGCCCGGCCGTCGGAAATGTCGTCGAGCTGCTCTTCCAGCCCGGCGGTGAACTGCGGGTCGACGTAGCGCTCGAAGAACGAGGTCAGGAACGCCGTCACCAGCCGGCCGCGATCCTCGGGAATGAAGCGCCGGTTCTCCAGCCGCACGTAGTCGCGGTCGCGCAGCACGGTCAGGATCGAGGCGTAGGTGGAGGGCCTGCCGATGCCGATCTCCTCCATCTTCTTGACCAGGCTGGCCTCGGAGAACCGCGGCGGCGGCTGGGTGAAGTGCTGGTCCGCCGCCACCGCGCCGCGCTTCAGCGGGTCCGCCTCGCGCATCGGCGGCAGCATTCGGCCGTCCTCGTCCTCCGCCCCCTTCGCGTCGGCATCGTCCCGCCCCTCGGCATACAGCTTGAGGTAGCCGTCGAAGGCGACGATCGAGCCGTTGGCGCGCAGCCTGGCCCGGCCGGCCGGCTCGGCGATCTCCACCACCACCTGGTCCAGCTCGGCGGACTGCATCTGGCTGGCCACCGCGCGCTTCCAGATCAGCTCGTACAGCCGGCGCTGCTCGTCGCCGAGATAACGCCCGATCTGCTGCGGCGTGCGGGCGACGTCGGTCGGACGCACCGCCTCGTGCGCCTCCTGCGCGTTCTTCGCCTTGGTCGAGTACTCCCGCGCGATCCCCGGCAGGTAGTCGCGGCCGAACGCCTCGTCGATGTGCCCGCGGATCGCATCCACCGCTTCCCGCGCCATCTGCACGCCGTCGGTCCGCATGTAGGTGATCAGCCCGACGGTCTCGCCGTCCAGCTCGATGCCCTCGTACAGCTGCTGCGCCGCCCGCATGGTCGCCTGCGCGCCGAAGCCCAGCTTGCGCGACGCTTCCTGCTGCAGCGTGGAAGTGGTGAACGGCGCCGGCGGGTTGCGCTTGACCTTGCGCCGCTCCACCGAGCCGACGGAGAACTGCCCGGCCTCCACCGCCGCCTTGGCGGCCATCGCCCGGCTCTCGTCGCCCAGGTCGAACTGGTCGAGCTTCCTGCCCTCCAGGTGGGTCAGCCGGGCGGTGAACGGCGCCCCCGCCGGCGTGGTCATCTGCGCCTGCACCGACCAGTACTCGCGCGGCCGGAACACCTCGATCTCGGCTTCGCGCTCGCAGATCAGCCGGAGCGCCACCGACTGCACCCGCCCGGCGGAGCGGCTGCCAGGCAGTTTGCGCCACAGCACCGGCGACAGGGTGAAGCCCACCAAGTAGTCTAGCGCCCGCCGGGCCAGGTACGCCTCGATCAGCGGCATGTCGAGGTCGCGCGGCGCCTTCATCGCCGTCCGGATCGCGTTCTTGGTGATCTCGTTGAAGGTGACGCGCTGCACGTCGATGCCGCGCAGCAGGTGCTTCTCCTCCAGCATCGCCCGGACGTGCCAGGAGATCGCCTCGCCCTCGCGGTCCGGATCGGTGGCCAGATACAGCGTCTTGGCGCCCTTCAGCGCCTTGGCGATGGCGGCGATCTGGCGGTTGCCGCGCTCGTCGGCTTCCCAGTCCATCGCGAAGTCCTGCTCCGGACGGACGCTGCCGTCCTTGGGCGGCAGGTCGCGGACGTGGCCGAACGAGGCCAGCACGGTGAAGCCGTCGCCCAGGTACTTGTTGATCGTCTTCGCCTTGGCGGGCGACTCGACAACGACGACGTCAGCCATGAACACTCCGGATCCGGATCGAGGGTCTGCAACCCCCGGCTGCACCGTCAGCCCGGCCGGAACCGGTCCGCCAGCAGCCCGACGCGGTTCCCGGGGAGGGATTCCACACGTCCTGCGAGTTCCAGCTCGGTCAGCACCGCCAGTACGGCAGAGATCGAGAACTGGCAGCGGCGCACCAGATCGTCAACCGGCGTGGGCGTGTGACTGAGCAGCCGCAGCAGCGCGTCCCGCACCGAGCCGAGCTGGTCCCAGCTTTCCGGCGCGTCCGCGCCCCAGCTCGAGGACGGTTCCGCGAAGCCGGTCGGCCCCAGGTCCGGACGCAGTTCCGGCAGGTGGTGCAGCACGTCGGCAGCGTTCTCGACCAGGTGCGCCTCGCGCCTGCGCAGCAGGTCATTGGAGCCGCGGCAGCGCGGATCCAGCGGGCTGCCCGGCACCGCGTACAGCTCGCGGCCATAGTCCAGCGCCAGCCCGGCCGAGATCAGGCTGCCCGATTTCGGCGCCGCCTCCACCACCACGCAGCCGAGCGACAGCCCGACGATGATGCGGTTGCGGCGGGGGAAGTGCTTTGACTGCGGCGCGGTGCCGAGCGGCGCTTCCGCCACCACGCAGCCCTGGCCCGCGATGCGCTCCTGCAGCGCCGCGTGTTCCGGCGGGTAGGGCTTGTCGAGCCCGCCGGCGATCGCCGCCACCGTCGGACCCACATGCAGCGCGCCCGCATGCGCGGCGCCGTCGATCCCCCGCGCCAGCCCGGACACCACCACCAGCCCGGCGCCGCCGAGCTCGGCCGCCAGCGCCTCGGCGATGCGCAGGCCGGCCGCGGACGCGTTGCGGGCGCCGACGATCGCCCCCGCGCGCCGGTGCAGGATCGCCGGATCCCCCAGCACCGACAGCACCGGCGGCGCGTCGGCGAGCTGGGCCAGCAGCGGCGGATACTCCGGCTGCCCCAGCAGGAGGAACCGGCCGCCGAGACGGTCGAGCGCCTCGATCTCCGCCTCCGCCATCCCCTGGCTGGGGACGGAAGGCGGCCCGTCGCGGCCGCCGGCGTGGGCCAGGCCGGGCAGGGCGTCCAGCGCCGCCTCCGGATCGCCGCCGAAGCGCTGCATCAGGCGACGGAACCCCATCGGCCCGACGCCCTCGGTGCGGATCAGCCGCAGGATCGGCGCAAGCGGTATCCGGCCGCTCATGCCATGCCTGCCGGGCGTCCGCCGATCCGCGGCTCGGTGCCGGACAGCAGCCGGGCGACGTTGGCGTGGTGCCGCACGAACACGATCAGCGTGATCGCGAGCCCGGCCCAGGGCCCTGGCGCGAGGAGCATCCCGCCGCCCAGCACCAGCAGCAGCGGTGCCGGCAGGACGAACGCCGCCAGCGCCCCGGCCGAGGAGATCCGGCTCAGCCGCGCCACCAGGAGCCAGGAAAGGCAGCAGATCGCCCCCGCCCGCCAGTCCAGCGCCAGCACCGCGCCCAGTCCGGTCGCGACCCCCTTGCCGCCGCGGCCCCGCAGCCAGACCGGGAAGCAGTGCCCGATCACGACGCAGACCGCCGCCACTGCCGCCGCAACATCGGACGCCGGCAGCAACACGGCCAGCCCGCACCCCAGCACCGCGACCACCCCCTTGAGCCCGTCCAGCAGCAGGGTGGCGGCGGCGAGGCCGCGTCGGCCGGTGCGCAGCACGTTGGTGGCGCCGATGTTGCCCGAGCCGATCCGCCGCAGGTCGCCGGCACCGCCCAGGCGGGTCAGGATCAGCCCGAACGGGATGCTGCCGAGCAGGTAGGACAGCGCCGCCGCCCCGGCCAGCATCATGGTCCCGTCGCCCACCGCGTTCCCGCTCATGCGATCCTCACCCCCACACCCGCCGCCCGCTCTTCCAGGTGCCGAGCACGCGCCCTTCCAGCGCCCGCCCGTCGAACGGCGTGTTCTGCGCATGTCCCGGCAGCTGCCCCGCGACCACCTTCCAGGCACGCTCCGGATCGAACAGGCACAGGTCAGCCGGCGCACCCGGAGCGAGCCGCCCGGCGGCGCTGCCGAGCAGCCGGGCCGGGGCGGCGGTCAGCAGCTCCAGCGCCCTGAGCAGGCTCATGCTCCCGTCATGCACCCGCGCCAGCGTCACGCCGAGCAGCGTGGCCAGCCCCACCCCCCCGGCGCGGGCCGGCGCCCACCGCAGCCCCGTGTCGGCCGGATAGCCCCGCGCGTGGTGGGCGCCCACCCCCGCGCTCGTGCCCGTCGCCAGCGCCGCGCAGATCGCCATCCGGTCCGCCTCCGGCCGGAGCGGCGGCGACAGCTTGGCATAGGTGCGGAAATCGCCGATCGCGGTCTCGTTCAGGTCGAAATAGGGCGGGGCGGTGTCGCAGGTGACGCGGATGCCCTCCGCCTTGGCGCGCGCCACCAGCGCCACGGTTTCCGCGGTGGAGACGTGCGCGAAGTGCAGCGCGCCGCCGGTCAGCTGCGCCAGCCTGAGGTCGCGCGCCACCAGGATCGCCTCCGCCGCCGCCGGGATCCCCGGCAGGCCGAGCCGGGTCGCGAGCTCGCCCTCGGTGGCGACGCCACCGCGCCCCAGCGCCGGGTCCTCCGGATGCTGCACCACCATCGCCCCGAAGCCGCGCGCGTAGGACAGCACCATGCGCATCAGCCTCGCATCGGCGATCGCCCGGGTGCCGTCGGTGAACGCCACCGCGCCTGCCTCGCGCAGCAGCCCGAGCTCGGCCATCTCCTCGCCGCGGCAGCCGCGCGTGACCGCCCCGTAGGGCAGGATGGCGAGCGACCCGGTTTCCTCGCCGCGCGCGCGCAGCAGCCTGACCAGCGCCGGATCGTCGATCGCCGGCAGGTTGTTCGGCAGCGCCGCCACCGTGGTGACCCCACCTGCTGCCGCCGCTTCCGCCGCCTCGGCGATGGTTTCCCGGTATTCGTGCCCTGGCTCCCCCAGCGCCACCCGCATGTCCACCAGCCCGGGGCACAGCACGGCGCCGGCGCCATCGATCACGGTGGCGCCTCCCGGCACCCCTTCCGCCGGTCCATCCACCGCGGCCACCAGCCCGTCCCGCACCAGCAGCCGGCCCGGACGATCCGTCCCGCTCGCCGGATCGATCAGCCGCACCCGGTCGAACAGCAGCGGCGCGATCATGCCATGTTGGCCCGCGACAGCCGGTCCAGCACCGCCATCCGCACCGCGACCCCCATCTCGACCTGTTCCTGGATCACGCTCTGCTCCGGATGGTCCGCCACCTGGCTGTCGATCTCGACGCCGCGGTTCATCGGCCCCGGGTGCATCACCAGCGCCCCGGGCTTCGCCCGCCCCAGCCGCGCCGTGTCCAGACCGAAAAACCGAAAGTACTCCCGCGCGCTCGGCACCAGCCCGCCGCTCATGCGCTCGCGCTGCAGCCTGAGCATCATCACCACGTCCACGCCCTCCAGCGCCCGGTCCATGTCGTGGTGCACGCTCACGCCCAGCCGCTCGACCTCGGCCGGCATCAGCGTCGGCGGCCCCACCACACGCACCTGGCTGCCCATCGCGGTCAGCAGGTGGATGTTGGAGCGCGCCACCCGGGAATGCGCGACGTCGCCGCAGATCGCCACCGTCAGCCCTTCCAGCCGGCCGCACCGCCTGCGGATGGTCAGCGCGTCCAGCAGCGCCTGGGTCGGATGCTCGTGGGTGCCGTCGCCGGCGTTGATCACCGAGGCGTCCACCTTCTGTGCCAGCAGGGCAGGGGCCCCGGACTGCGCGTGCCGCACCACCAGCAGGTCGGTGCGCATCGCGTTCAGCGTGGCCGCGGTGTCGAGCAGCGTTTCCCCCTTGTTCACCGACGATGTCGACACCGTCATGTTGATCACGTCGGCGCCGAGCCGCTTGCCGGCCAGCTCGAACGAGGTGCGCGTGCGCGTGCTGTCCTCGAAGAACAGGTTGATCAGGGTGCGCCCGCGCAGCAGGTCGCGCTGCGTCTTTCGCGACCGGTTCAGCAGCACGTAGCTTTCCGCCAGGTCCAGGAACGGCTCGATCCGGGTCGGATGCATGCCCTGCAGCCCCAGCAGGTGCCGCCCGCCGCCGTCGGCGAAGTAGCCGCCGCCGCGCGTGCGCTGTCCCGCCGCCTCGGCCGCCCTAGCCACCGAGCACCGCCCCGATCCGCGCCAGCGTCTCGTCCCGCCCCAGCACCGCCACGGTGACGTCGATCCCCGGGCTCATGGTGCTGCCGGTCAGCGCCGCGCGCAGCGGCTGCGCCACCTGGCCGAGCTTGCGGCCTTGCGCCTCGGCGAAGCGGCGCAGCGCCGCGTCGACCTCCGACGCCTCGAACGGCTCGACCGGCGCCAGCTCGGCCGCCACGCCGCGCAACAGAGTGCGCGCGTCCGGGGTCAGCAGCGAGCTCGCCTTGGCATCCAGCGGCAGCGGCACCGTGCGCGCCAGGAACGCCGCCGCATCGGCCAGCTCCACCAGCGTCCGCGCCCGCTCCTTCAGCCCCGGCATCAGCGCGCGGATCCGGGACGCCGCCACCGCGTCCAGCACCAGCCCGTCGCGCCCGGCCAGCCGGGCCAGCACGTCCGCCGCCAGCCGGTCGTCGTCCGCCTGGCGCAGCCAGATGCCGTTCAGGTGCGCGAGCTTGGCGTAGTCCATGCGCGACGGCGAGCGCCCGACGCCGGGAAGGTCGAACAGCCGGACCTGCTCGTCGCGCCCCAGCACCTCGGCGTCGCCATGCCCCCAGCCGAGCCGCAGCAGGTAGTTGTCCAGCGCTTCCGGCAGGTAGCCCTGCTCGCGGAACTCGACCACGCTCTGCGCGCCGTGCCGCTTGCTCAGCTTGGCCCCGTCCGGCCCGTGGATCAGCGGCAGGTGCGCGAACAGCGGCCGTTCCCAGCCCATCGCCGCATAGATCTGCGACTGCCGGAAGGTGTTGGTCATGTGGTCGTCGCCGCGGATCACGTGGCTGATCGCCATGTCGTGGTCGTCGCACACCACCGCGTGGAGGTAGGTCGGCGTGCCGTCGCCGCGCAGGATGATCATGTCGTCCATCTCGGCGTTGGCGACCCGGATCTCGCCCTGCACCAGGTCGTGCACCACCGTTTCGCCGTCCTGGGGTGCACGCAGCCGCACGGTGAACGGCGCCCCCGCCGGCGCCTCGGCAGGGTCGCGGTCGCGCCACATCCCGTTGTAGCGCGGCGGCCTGCCCTCCGCGGAGGCCTGCTCGCGCATCTGCCGGAGCTCGTCGGGCGTGCAGTAGCAGCGATACGCCCGGTCGGCCTCCAGCAGCGCCACCGCCACCGCCGCGTGACGCGCCTGCCGCGTGGACTGGTACACCGGCGGCTCGTCCGGGTTCAGCCCCATCCAGTCGAGCCCGTCCAGGATCACGTCCACCGCGTGCTGGGTGGAGCGCTCGCGGTCGGTGTCCTCGATCCGCAGCAGGAACCGGCCGCCATGGTGTCGGGCGAACAGGAAGTTGAACAAGGCGGCGCGGGCGTTGCCGACATGCAGCAACCCGGTCGGGCTCGGCGCGAAGCGCGTGCGGACGGTCATGATAAACGGTTCCTAACACGCTCGCCGGCTTCCCCGAAGTACGGCTGGCGGGTCGAACGGCGCCCGGCTATGCTTCCGGTTGTGCAACGAACCGCCACCTTTGTTCTCGGCCCGGCCCGGCCGCGCCGGCACCGGGCGGGCCGTCTCCAGCCGCTGCTGGCACGCGGCTGGACGCTGTTCCGCGACGGCGTCGCCGCCGACCGCGACCGCCTGGTGCTGTGGCTGCCGGCCTGTCTCGGCAGCGGGGTCCTGCTCTACTTCGTGCAGGTCTCCGAGCCGCCGCTGCCGCTGGGGATGGCATTCGCCGCCGTGTCTGCGGTCCTGTTCGCGCTGGCACGGCGCAGCCGGCTGTCTCATGCCGTGGCCGCGGCACTCCTGGCGCTGTCGATCGGCTTCGTGTCGGCGCAGCTCGCCGCCCGGCGCATGCCGCCGATGCCGTCCCTGCCGCGCAAGGCGGCGCTCGTCGGCGGCCGGATCACCGCGGTCGACGTGATGGCCGATGGCCAGCGGCGCGTGACGCTGGACCGGGTGACGATCGCGCCCGCCCCGCGCAAGGACGGCGAGCCGGCTGCCGTTCCTGGCGCCGTCCCCGCTGCAGCCCTCCCGGGGGCCGTCACCGTCACGCCGCGCACCCTTCGCCTGCGCCTGCGCCCGGACGACGCCACCGCGCTGGCCACCGGCGACATCGTGCGGATCCGCGCCATGCTGCGCGCGCCGTCGCCGCCGGACCTGCCGTCCCGCCCCGACCTGCAGCCCGACGCCTTCTTCACCGGCCTGGCCGG
>CAXUEL010000106.1:0-11287 GCA_964249915.1 uncultured Acetobacteraceae bacterium
ACCCAGCCCAACCACCCCTGGACCAACGGGCAGGTCGAGCGGATGAACCGCACCAATGCACGAGCGCTATGGCAAGTGGAACTCGGTCTACGTGCGCTTCCGCCGCTGGGCCGAGCAGGGCGTCTGGGACGCGTTGCTCGAGACGCTTGTGGAGCTTGGGCTGACCGACAACTGGCAGCACATGATCGACAGCACCGCGGTGCGCGGCCACTCCCAGGCCGCCGGGGCAAAGGGGGACTCGCAAGGAGGGCTTTGGTCGAAGCCGCGGCGGCTTTACGAGCAAGATCCACACCCGTGCAGACGGTCAGGGGCGCCCTCTCGGCTTCGTCCTGACCGGCGGAGAAGCGTCCGATTACCAAGCGGTCGATGCCCTGATGGGTCTACCCGTCGCCAATCCAAAGCGGATGCTGGCCGACAAGGGTTATAACGGTGACGACGTCCGCAGCAGCCTGCTCATCAAAGGCATCCTGCCAGTGATCCCGCCCAGGGCGAACCGCAAGGATCCAACAGCCTGAGACTTCCACGCCTACAGGGACCGCAACCGCATCGAACGCATGTTCAACAAGCTCAAGCAGTCCAGGCGCATCGCCATCCGCTACGACAAGACCGCCCTGTCCTTCCTCAGCTTCCTCAACTTCGCCGCCTCACGCATCTGGGTGAAAGACTATGTCAACATCACCTAGGACAGCCCCTGCTTCATGAGGTGAGGATTATGATTACCTTCTGTGCTTCGATCTGCTCGATGCAAATGCTGACAACTATTTGTATGCCAAACCACTCAAGCCGCAGATTGTTCACCGACTTGAAGTCGGGATCAGCGAGAGGATGCAACTGTGACCGATCACGGGCGACAAGGTGCTGGATGGGAGTGGCTACCAGGTAGGTGTAGTGCAGCGGTCACACCAAGCCTTCCGGGATCGGTGTGACCGCCAACACGCGCCAGCAAGACGCAGGCTTTAGATATCAGCTAATGCTGAAGCCAAGGTTAATGACTGTGCGGTCACCACATTGGAGCGCCCGGCATGGTAAACTGGTCCACGCGATGCTGGAGCGGCAGAGCCGCAAGGCCAGGGATGCAGCTTGAAGAAGGCGGCGGCCACTTCCATCGGTTGCACGCGCTGGTGTGGCCGCCTGGGGCATCCTAGTCTGGTCTTACCTCATCCCTCTAGAGGAGGATTATGAAGTAACAGTAACGAAAGCCTGAGGATGTGTCAACGACAGCTTTGCAAATCGGAACTCCGGCGTAGAAGGATCGGTAGTAGCGACCTTGGCAGCCTGATAGAGCCATTATATGTAACAACAAGATCAGAGTGACCGTCATTGAGTCTGAACGCCTTCAGCCTCCGCACCATCACCCTGAAGGGCCAGCCGATGCGCCTGTTCCGATCGCCTTTGGATGGACCGGATTATCCGCGGGCGGTCCTGGCGGATTTACTGACCCCTGGCGCTAGCAGGACTGACGACTTCCGGGACTATGCCGACCGCTTGACCGAGCGGCCCGAGTTTGCCCGCTACATGCTTACCGATACTGGCCTTGAGCTGCTGGTAAGCGCCTTCGTGGTGGACGGCATCCTGGACCACCAGGCCGAGCAGGGTTCGGACGCGGCGCGTCGGGCACGGATCGAGTTCAGCGATAGAATGGCCGAGGCGTTCGCGTCGCAGCACACAATGACCACGGAGGCCGAGTTCCGGCGGATCTGCGTGATCGCGGCTGCGCGCCGCGTGCCGGCGATAGGCCAGGCATGACCGATCAACCTCCCGTTGATCGCAAGCCTGTGGAGGTGGCAATGCCGCTGCCTCCGGCTGAAAGCCGTTTGGTGGCGCAGGAGCTACGACAGGCAGCAGTAGCGGCACGGTTGTATGGCGATGTAGCTCGTGCGGAAAAGCTGGAGGCGCGAGCGGACGCGCTGTGCCCGCCGACACCGCCAGTTGAGCGAACAGGACCGCGCGCATGAGCACCGACTGCATCTACCGCTTCCGCCTTGGCCGGGATGCCAGCGGTGCCTACGTGGGCGAGCTGGTGGACGATTGGGGTTGGACGATTGCGCTGCAGGCGGAGGTGGTCCAGCGGGTAGACATGAATGTATTTGAGGGCACGGGAACGTTGGCGGACGCGCCTGGACATGGCGCCAGGATAGATCCGCCCGCATTTGTTTGATGATTCATCAATTCATATCTCCGCCATTCCAGCGGATTGACGTGTCACCATAGCACTGCTAATTCTAGCTTACGATAATTGCCATTCCTGTAAGTCAGGATTAACGGCAATGGCCAAGGCAGCACCATCAGGACAGCCAAAGCGGGGCAGGGCGGTCGAACTGGTGCTGGTCCAGCCGCTCGCCGTCATCACGCCGCTGCTCAAGGTTCAGCCGATCATCGTCCACGCTGAGCAGGACGCGGCCCGGAGCTACCGGCAGAACGAGAAGGCCGCTGGCACCCGCCGTGCCTACGGGTCCGACTTCCGGATCTTCGCCGGCTGGTGCGAGGTGCGCAGCGTGTCGCACCTACCAGCCGAGCCGGAGACAGTCGCAACCTTCATCGCTGCCGAGGCCGAGGTGGGCACCAAGCCGTCCACCATCGGCCGGCGCCTCGCGGCGATCCGATATGCTCACCGCCTCGCAGGCCAGCCCACGCCCACCGATGCCGAGCTTGTCGGCGTCACCATGCGGGGCATCCGCCGGACAGTCGGGACGGCCAAGGTGAAGAAGGCGCCTGCGACAGCCGGGGTGGTGGTCGACATGCTAGCGCATGTCCCGGATACCCTGACCGGCAAACGGGATCGGGCGTTGCTGCTGCTCGGCTTCGCGTGCGCATCGCGTCGGTCCGAGCTGGTGGCGCTTCAGGTGGCCGACCTCGAGCTGCTGAGCGACGGGCTGCGCGTCACCATCCGACGGTCGAAGACGGATCAGGAGGGCCGCGGCCAGACGGTCGGCGTCCCAGCCGGCGGTAAGCTGCTGGTGGCGGAACGAGTGGTGGCGTGGATCCAGGCCGCCGGCATCACGTCCGGTCCGATCTTCCGGCCGATCAACCGGCACGGCCAAGTGCTGCCGGCCGCCCTGACGGCTACCAGCGTCGCGGCGATCGTGAAGGCATATGTCGGGCGCGCTGGGCTCGACCCTGCCACCTTCGCCGGGCACTCCCTGCGCCGCGGTTTCCTAACCTCGGCCGCGAACCACGGCGCCACCCTGGCGAGGATGAAGGCGGTCAGCCGGCACAAGTCGGTCGACGTGCTGATGGGCTATGTAGACGACGCGGAGATGTTCAAGTGTCACGCGGGCTCGGCGTTTCTGTGACTCTGATCGATGAACCTGTAACTCAACAGACAATAGAATTGATGATCTATCAAATCAGGTGTATACTATAGTGGCGATCCTGGCTATTAGGAATCTCAAGGGCGGGGTGGGCAAGTCGACGCTGGCGGTCAACCTGGCGTGCGAGATGGCCGCTCGGCAAAGCGTCCACCTGCTCGACACGGATGCTCAAGCGACGGCTGCCGAGTGGATGGATGGCAAGGCGCTGCCGATCACCGGAGAGGCGATGCCGCTGGAGGACGAGCGCAAGGCCGGCGCATGGCTCCGGCGCCTTCGAGCGATCACGGCCGACGTGCTGGTGATCGACCTGCCGCCACAGAACGGGGCGGCCACTGCCGCCGCCCTCATGGTCGCAGACCTGTTCCTTGTGCCGGTGGCACCGTCCGGGCTCGACCTGCGGGCAGCTTCAAAAGCCCTCGACCTGCTGCGGGAGGCCCGGCAGGCACGCGGGCACGGCGACCCGCGGGCGCTGCTGGTGCCATCGCGGGTGGACCGCCGGATAGGCGCCGGCCGGGAGATAGAGGCAGCTCTGCACGAGATGGGCGAACCGGTGGGGCCGGCCGTGGGATTGCGCGCCGCCTTCATCGACAGCGCCACGTCCCGGGAGTGGGTCGGGAGCTTCGCGCCGCGTTCGGTGGCACACCAGGAGGTGCAGTCGCTGGCGGCGGTGGTTGCCAGGCTGATTGGAAGGAGGGCGGCGCATGGCGCAGCGTAGAGGCAGCCTGATCGGCTCCATGAAGGCGGTTGCGGATCAGGTCGCGGCCGAACCTGTCAGCCTAGCCCCAGTGGGCAGCGGGGTGGGTAGAGGCGAGATGGTCACGACGGCCATTCACGTCCCCAAGCGGACGCTGTCTCTGCTGCAGCGTGTGTCGGTCGCGCGAGCCGATCGGGTCGGTGGGCGTCCATCTGTCTCGGCCGTGCTCGCTGAACTGGTGGAAGCGGCTCGCAAGCAGTTGGAACAGGAATTGATGGAAAATTGAGTCATCGCTCCATTGAATTGATGGATCATCGGTTGGTAAATCCTCGCTGTCGGGCTGCATCCGGGGATCATCCGGTTCTCGCGAGCCGCTGGGATGCCGCGGCAGGAGTAGGAAGTCTCGGATCTGGTCGGGCGCTACACCAGCCAGCAGGCCACGCGCCGGAACGGAGCCGCCAAGCTGGCTGAGAAGCAGGGCGAACGGGGTAGCAGGTGCCGTCGGAAACCGCGTTACACGGGCCAGGAGCAGCGGGAGGACGAGGCTGGGCAGAGTGCCGAGGTGCCGGCGGAAGATGCGTTGCTCGGGCCACGCGCGGGGTCATCGCAGGGTCGCTTCGGGGTCATCTCGGGTTTGTCCCGGGGTCGCATTAGAGGGCCTTCCATACACCATTGCACCTATGGTGCAGGCGATCGGTGTCTTGTCGCCACTCAGCAGGCACCAGACGGCGCTTGGCTTATGCGGCTGTACTGAAGCTACTCCGCTAAGTTCGCGCTTAGCCGCCAACCGTGCTTCACAATTTCACAACTTGCAACTGTTGCAAGGCCAGTGTCTTGGCTACCGTCGCTGGATGAGCAATCTGACCGACGAGAGAATCGTGACCAAGGGGTTCAGCGCCCGGCCATCCGAGATCAAGGCGATCGAGGACTGGGCACATGATCACAGGGTCAGCTTCAGCGCCGCCCTGCGATGCTTTGCCCGCTTTGGGATGGTGCACGGTGCGGTGCCAGATAAGGAGCAGGATCTGCGGGCAAAGAACGGGCGTCCGAGGCGGAAGCGTTCATGACCAAGCCCCTCAGCAAGCCACGGTTCGTGCTGCTGACCAGGCTGATCGAGAGCCAAGGCCAGTGCCACGGCAAGCATCTGACAGTGGGAGCAAGACGCCTTGGCTCAAGAATGCAGCTGGACCGGCTGGCCGATTGGGAGCTTCCGGACCGAACCGGCTCTGAGATGGACGACTGGACCCTCCACATCACCGACGTCGGCCGCACCGCCGTCGCAGCCGAGCTTCAGCGCCGCGAGCGTGGAGGGAAGCGAAAGAAACGTGAGGAGATGAACGAGGTCGAGGCAAACGCGCACCCTATTGAGCGAGCAGTTCTCCGGGTCATGACCCGATGGCAGCGCGAGGACGCACCCCACACGTCCGACATAGTGATTTGCACGCAAGCACCTGCGCCAATCGTCCGCATGGCCCTAGCGCGACTGGAGAAGAACGGCAAGGTGCGTCGCGTACTTCGTGGCAAGCCGACCTCGTGGGAGCTTGTGCCCAATGCCTAAACTTCACCTTCCGTTCTCCGGCACAACGCCAGTATCCCCCAAGACCAGCCGTCAGCAGCACCTCAGCCTCAATCAGTCGGTTCGCTGTATGATCCAACCATACTACGTCCGCGCCAACCACCACCGCGCCGCTGCTGCCGCCTCACGCGCCACTTCCAGAGCAGCTAGGGCCAACGCCCCATCGACGACCGGCGCTGGTGATGATCTTCTTCCAGCCTTTCCAGGGCCAGAGTGGCAGCCGGTGTCGGCCACCGCGGCAACTGTGGGTGAGATCCCCACAGTTGCCAGTCGTGACGGCGCCCGCCGTTCGATCGCCGTCACGACCCGGGCTGGGAATGTCAGCACGTAGGCGTTGCTCGTCTGCTCCACCCGGACTGCGCCGCGCCTGCCCTCTGGTCACGGCCTGCGCACCAGCCGTCAGATCCGCTGCAGCAGCCCCAGCGTCGCCATGCGCGCTAGGTGCCGCACACCGTCCGCAGCCCGACGCCTGCCTTACTGGCGATAGCCTGGTGCGACGGGTAGAACTCGCCACCCTCCCCCTATGCACGCCAACGACGCCTCGGCCGTCAGGATCGCCTTGCCGGGCAGGTTCCCGGCTCGAGCCTCGGCCACCACCCGCCGGCGCCAGCAGTGCCGCTGGCTGCGGTCGAGCGTGTTCCGGGGCGGGTGCACATATTCTGATCCGTACCGCCATGGGCGTGGGTGTCCTGTCCGCATCGACGTCTCCCGACGCCAGAAGCGGCTCGAAGGTAAAACTCTCCAATCTCCAAGCCGAAGGGGCTTGAAAAGCGGCCGGACGATGGGCGTAGTCTGAACTGCGACGTAGAGATCAGGTCCCGCAACGGTTTCGAGAGGTGGTACCTTCCGGATTCTGCCATTTTCGCGTTTGCTAGGTCATTGCGTTCTCACCGGCCGGGGATCGGCTGAACAGTGCAGGTTGCCCCCGCGGAAGACGGTACGCGACAGGATCGAGTCGGGTAGGCTGCCGGATCAGGCGGTTGCGGGACGGTCCGAAAGCGGGGCTGAAACAGGAATTCGGGCTCAAGGACGCCCCCTGAGGCCGAAGTTTTACAACGCCTCAGACTGTTCTCACACAAGCAAGCACGATAACCGAGTAGAAGGCGTGATCGAGTTGCCTAAGTTCAAGGCTCCAATGTTGCAACCAAGCTGAAGTGTCCGCCGCTTTGCAAAGCTAAGGTCGATTTGGGGGGTGCAGGAAGTGTATTAAGGGCGCCTAACAGAACCGCCTGATCTGGTTGAAGCAGCCGAGGGCGCAGCCGAGTGTGGTGAAGGCCTGGTAGATGTCGGCTCTGCGTTCGTAGCGCACGCCAAGGCGACGCATGCGGTTCAGCCAGGCATGGGTGCGCTCGACCACCCAGCGGTGACGGCCCAGGCGCTGGCTGCTCTCCACGCCGCGCTTCACCGAGCGCTTCGGCAACGACGTTCTGCGGCCCTGGGCGTGCCGGACTGCACGCGTCGACGATCTTGTCCATCATCTTGGGCTGGCTCTGGGCGGCCGTCCGGCTGCCAGCTTCGAGAGGCGGCTCATGCTGACGCCCAGCAATGACATGCTGCTGCGCCTTGTGCGTCGATGTGCCCGCCCACCTGCCGGGGCGCCCAGGATCGTTGGCATCGATGACAGGGCCTGGCGGAAAGACCAGCAATACGGGACCGTAGTCTGCGATTTCGAGCGCCGTTAGATCGTATGTCTTCTGCCGAACCGGGAGGCTGCCACGGCTCAGGCGTAGCTGGCGGGAAAGTCCCACATCGCCGTCGTCACGCGCGATCGCGGCGGCGGCTATACCCTGGCAGCGGCACGAGCGCTGCCTAATGCAATGCAGGTCGCCGATCGCTGGCACCTGATGGAGAACGCCAGCCGGGCGTTCCTTAAGGCTGTACGCCAGTCCATGCGGCCGCTCCGCTAAGTGATAAGGACCACGACCTTGAACCCCGAGCTGATGACGGCCGCCAACGTTTCCAGTATGATGGCTACCTGCGGCGAGAGGACACCAACACCGCGATCGTGGAACTGGTGAACGCCGGCATGACGATCAAGGAGATCATGCGCAAAACCGGTCATAGCTGCGGTCTGGTCCGCCGGGTGCTGCGCGGCCAACGATCGAACGTGTTCAGGACCCGGGAGAACTCGCTCGAACCACACCTGCCATAGCTGGATGCACAGTGGGCCAGCGGTGACCGTAACGGCGCCGGCTAAAACTCCTGGGGTTCAAGGGTTCGGAGCGTGTGGTCTGCGAATGGCAACCCGTCGACGTCATGCCGACCAGGTAGACATCGAGCGTCTACGACGCATCCCGTCAGCCCGCACGATCGCCCGGCTGATGACGACAAGGCGTAACGATCTTACCAAGGCATAGACCGTGATGATTTCTGTGATCGAAGTGGTATCCTGGCTCTGGCAGAGGCGCGAGAGGTCGGTGCTGCCTTCCATGTCATGATCCGCAGGAGAGCGAAGGCAAGCTTCCAGCCCTGGATTATCTGGGCCAGAGAAAGCCTGGCGAACTCGTTTGCTAAAGACATCGGCCAGGATCAGGCAACCGCACTGGCTGCGATCACATCGCCCTGGTCGAGTGGTCAGGTTGAAGGCCAGATCACCAAGCTGAAGCTGGTGAAGCGCCAGATATATGGCCGCGCCAAACTTGATCTGCTTGAAGCGCGCCTCGTCGGCAGCACATGATCAGCTGCACCAAATCTGCGCCAGAGCCAATGTTCCAAGCCGATCTACACGCACCGGATGCGGGCGAGGTCACACCGTCGCCCCTGTGGCGGGATCCTCCCCTACGTGTCGTTCTGTCGATCGACTGCCATAGGTGCCGGCATGGTCTTGCGTGATCGGAGGCTCCTGGTGATCGCGGCCGATGAGCGGCAGGGCCGCTTGATCGCACGCAACCTGCGCATGCTCTGCTCAGTGGAGACACAGGCCTTTACATTGTCACGATCAAGAGTGGACGTGACACTAGGCGACTTGTCCGGCGCACGTAGGCCGGTTGCCGTCGTGCTGAGCGGGATATCGCTGCGGCAGGCACAGAGCCTCAGTGCCATGCAGCAAGTCCTGCGCCCCTTCCTTGAATGCATGGTGCCGGTGCTCTGCCTACTGGAAACGGTCACGCGGCGTGACGAGGTCCAGGCGAGGGCCATAGGAGCCGCCCGTGTGCTGTCTGCGGACGTGCCGATCCGTCAGCTGGCCGAGACTATAAGGGAACTTGCTGGCATCACGTCTAGGAAGCCACCATTTTTCGACGAAATGGCCGTTCGAGCCGCGATACAGGATGTCGGCCTGACGCTCGCGAAGCTGATGAACGCGCCTACCTCGGGCAGGATTGTGGGGCGGGACGTTACGGCGCAGGCGACCGCACTCTTGATGCAGGTGGTCAGCGATGGTGGCATCGCGCGCTGGATGGCAACTGTCCGCCACCTGGACGATCCGACCTACCGGCACTGCCTCCTGATGGCCGGGCTCATGTCTGCGTTCGTCATCTCGCTGGGTGCCTGTTCGGAGGACTGCGAGAGGATGACCCGGGCGGCCATCCTGCACGATATCGGCAAGGCGTTGATTCCGACTGAGATCACCAACAAGCCGACAGCCCTTACCGATGAGGAGATGGTGCAGATGCGGCGCCACGCTGCGCTAGGTCACGAGCTGCTGGTGATGCATGGCTATGAGGATCAACTGGTCCTCGACGTCGTGCGCTCGCATCATGAATATCTCGACGGCAGCGGATATCCGGATGGCCTCAGCGGCAAGCAAATCCCCGACGCGGTGCGTACCGCTACCCTTTGCGACGTGTTCGCCGCGCTTATCGAGAAGCGCGCCTACAAGGCGGAACTCTCAGCCACCGAAGCCTACGCCACAATGCGTAGGATGAGCGAAGGCCTTGACATGGATCTACTCAAGGCCTTCGGGCAGATCTTCGTTCCGATACTGTTCTAATATGTTACTTCGATGAGCGGCTAGACCACTTTGAGGTTGCGCGGACTCACGTGATCTAATTCGACGCTGCTGGTTGAGCAGCTAGGGACAGGATAGCTGCACCATTATCGTAGGACCTGCGTCGCCGTTTAGTGCAGGCAGTGGAGGCGGGCAGTTCGGCTCGCGAGGCAGCGCGGCGCTTTGCGGTGAGCGAGTCCGCAGCTATCAAGCTGGTCCGGCACGTGCGGCAGACGGGCAGCACGATCCCGGCCCGGATCGGCGGCTATCGCAAGCCGCTGCTGGCCGGGCACCAGGACGTGCTGCGGGAGCTGATGGAAGCCAAGGGCACCATCACCCTTGCCGAGATCAAGGCCAAGCTCGCTGAGCGTGGCATCAAGGCAGGCTGCCTGACCACGATCTGGTCCACCCTGCGCAGGCTCGGGCTGTCGCACAAGAAAAACAGCCTGAGGGCATCCGAGCAGGACCGGCCGGACGTGGCCGAGCATCGCCGCATGTGGCGCGTGTGGCAGCGCCACATGGACCCGGAGCGTTTCGTGTTTATCGACGCTTGAGCTCCGAAGGAGATCAAGGGAATTGCCACGAACATGGTGCGCCGCTACGGCCAGGCGCCGCGCGGTGATCGCCTGGTCACGGCCGCCCCGCATGGACACTGGCGCACCACGACCTTTGTGGCGGCCCTGCGCAGCACCGGCTTGGTGGCTCCGCTGGTGCTGGACGGTCCAATGAACGGCCAGGCGTTCCTGCCTAGGTCGAGCAGTTCCCTGGCACCCACGGTGCAGCCGGGCGACGTTGTGGTGATGGACAACCTGGGCGCCCACAAGGTGGCAGGCGTGGCGGAGGCGATCAGAGCCGTCGGCGTCAGCGTCCTTTACCTGCCGCTCTACTCGCCGGACCTAAACTCGATTGAGCAGGTGTTCTCCAAGCTCAAGGGCCTACTCCGCGGTGCTGCAGCCCGAACCAGGAACGCGCTCTGGATCACCATCGGCTAGCTCCTCGATCGCTTCAGTTCTAACGAGTGTCGCAACTACCTCGCCAACTTAGGATATGAGTTCACGTAGAGCAAAAATTGTCTACGCTCAGGACCCATCAACTGAGCCAGAACAGGATGGTAGCGGCTAGGCAGATGGCTGACATGTAGGTGTGCGCGCAGCGGTCGTAGCGCATCGCGATCCGGCGCCAGTCCTTGAGACGGCTGAACATGTTCTCGATCTTGTGGCGCTAGCGGTAGAGCGTGCGGCAGTAGGGGTGCTGGACCCGGCGGTTCTTGCGCGGTAGGATGCAGGGCTCGATGCGGCGGGCAAGCAGGGCGTTGCGCAAGCCGTTGCTGTCGTAGCCGCGATCCCCGATCAACTCGCCTGCCCCGGGCAGCGCATCCAACATCAGGGCGGCACCCTTGTGGTCGCTCATCTGGCCTTCCGACAGCAGCAGCACGACGGGTCGGCCCTGGCCATCGCAAACGGCGTGCAGCTCGGAGTTCAGGCCGCTCTTGGAGACAAGCCCAGCAAGTGCAAATTCAAAGCTTACCTGATCGGGTTCATCGACATCGCCGTGGTCCGGACGGGTGACGGCAAGCTCTATCTGTTTGTGGCCGTTGACAGAACCTCAAAGTTTGCTATTGCACGCTTGGTGCACATGGCCGACCGCAACGGGGTTTTGGAAATAGTTGTCAAAGCCGTCCCGTATCACATTCATACAGTGCTGACCGACAACGGCATCCAGTGAAGCTTCTATGGATCGCGTCCGCTGGGAACAAACGACCGCAACCGGGTCGCTCA
>CAXUEL010000107.1:0-11230 GCA_964249915.1 uncultured Acetobacteraceae bacterium
GCACTCCGCGCCGCCAGCCGCGCCCTGCAACGCCTGCTGCCCGCCACCGCCGGCGACGAGGCCGACCCGGGCCTCCTCGGTCCCGACACACCGGCCGGCCGTGCCCAGGCCGCCCTGGACGCGCTCGACCACGCCGAGGCCGCGCTGTCCGATGCCGAGGGCCTGCTGTCCCGTCTCGCCGCCGACCAGGACGGCGATCCCCGGCTGCTGGAGCAGACCGAGGAGCGGCTGTTCGCGCTGCGCGGCAGCGCCCGCAAGCACGGGGTGGCGGTGGTCGAGCTGCCCACCCTGCTGGCCGAGCTGCGTGCCCGGCTGGAGGCGCTGGACAGCGGCCAGGCGCGGATCGCCACGCTGGAGGAGGCGGTCCGCACCGCGCGCACGGCGTTCGGAACCGAATGCGCGGCGCTGACCGCGGCCCGCGCCACCGCGTCGAAGCGCCTGGAGACCGCGGTGATGGGCGAGCTGCGCCCGCTGCGCCTGGAACGCGCCCGGTTCATCGTCTCGCTCGAGCCCCTGCCGCCGGACGCCTGGACCGCGCGCGGCACCGCGCAGGCCTCGTTCCTGATCGCCGCCAACCCGGGCCAGCCGGCAGGCCCCCTGGCCCGCGTCGCCTCCGGCGGCGAGCTGTCGCGGCTGATGCTGGCGCTGAAGGTGGTGCTGGCCGGGCGCTGGGCGATCCCGACCCTGGTGTTCGACGAGGTCGATTCCGGCGTCGGCGGCGCCACCGCCGCCTCGATCGGCGAGCGCCTGGCGCGGGTCGCCGACGAGGTGCAGGTGCTGGTGGTGACGCACAGCCCGCAGGTGGCGGCGCGCGGCGACCACCACCTGCGCATCGCCAAGCGGATCCGCAGCGACCGCACCGAGACCCTGGCCTCGCCGCTGGACGGCACCGAGCGCCGCGAGGAGATCGCCCGCATGCTGGCCGGCGAGACCATCACCGAGGCCGCGCGCGCCGCCGCCGACAGCCTGCTCGGCCTGCACGGATGACGCCGCGCGACGTTCCCGCCCTGGAGCCGGCCGAGCTGAACGAGACCGAGGCCGCCGCCGAGCTTGCCCGTCTCGCCGCCCTGCTGGACCGCCTGAGCCGCGCCTACCACAACGACGACGCACCGGAAGCCAGCGACGCCGAATACGACGCCCTGCTCCGACGCAACGAGCTGATCGAGCGGCTGCATCCCGACCTGGTGCGCGCCGACACCCCTACCGCCCGCGTCGGCGCCCCGCCCGAGGGCGGCTTCGCCAAGCACACGCACCTCCTGCCGATGCTGTCGCTGGACAACGTGTTCGACCGCGCCGAATTCGAAGGCTTCACCGCCCGCGCCCGCCGCTTCCTGGGCCTCAAGGAGGCCGAGTTGCGCCTGGTGGCCGAGCCTAAGATCGACGGGCTGTCGATCAGCCTGACCTACGAGAACGGCCGCTTCGTGCACGGCGCCACGCGCGGCGACGGCGCGGTCGGCGAGGACGTGACCGCCAACCTGCGCACGCTGCGCGGCCTGCCCGAGCGGCTCGATGGCGAGGCCCCCGCCCTGATCGAGATCCGCGGCGAGGTGTTCCTGCGCAAGGCGGACTTCCTCCATTTGAACGTTGTTCAAGCCGAGGCCGGCCAGCGCCTGTTCGCCAACCCGCGCAACGCCGCCGCCGGCTCGCTGCGGCAGCTCGATCCCGCCATCACCGCCGCCCGCCCGTTGTCGTTGTTCGCCTACGCGCAGGGGCGGTCGAGCGGGCCGGTCGCCGCCACCCATTCCGGCTATCTCGAGCGCCTGCGCGGCTGGGGCTTCGCCGTGAACCCCTTGTCCACGGTGCTGGACGACGCGGAAGCGGCGGAACGGTTCCAGGCGCGGCTGGCGCTGGACCGCTCCGGCCTCGACTACGACATCGACGGCGTGGTCTACAAGATCGACGACCTCCTGCTCCAGGACCGCCTCGGCTTCGTCGGCCGGGCGCCGCGCTGGGCGGTGGCGTGGAAGTTCCCGGCCGAGCAGGCGATCACCCGGCTGGAGGACATACGCATCCAGGTCGGCCGCACCGGCGCGCTGACCCCGGTGGCGGTGCTGGAGCCGGTCAACGTCGGCGGCGTGCTGGTCACCCGCGCCACCCTGCACAACGCCGACGAGATCGCCCGCAAGGACGTGCGCCCCGGCGACCGGGTGCAGCTGCAGCGCGCCGGCGACGTGATCCCGCAGATCCTGCGACGAATCGAGGAGCCGGGGGTCGAGCGCGGGCCGGAATGGGTGTTTCCCGACCGCTGCCCCGCCTGCGGCTCGAAGGCGGTGCGGCCGGAGGGCGAGGTGGTGGTGCGCTGCACCGGCGGCCTGGTGTGCCCGGCGCAGACGGTGGAACGGCTGATCCACCTGGTGTCGCGGCTGGCCTTCGACATCGAGGGCCTGGGCGAGAAGTCGATCGCCGAGTTCCATGCGGCCGGGCTGATCCGGACGCCCGCCGACATCTTCCGGCTCACGCCCGACCAGCTGCACGGCCGCGAGGGCTGGAAGGAGGTGTCGATCGCCAAGCTGATGCGCGCGATCGACGAGAAGCGCACCATCCCGCTCGCCCGCTTCATCTTCGCGCTGGGCATCCGGCGGATCGGCGAGACCAACGCCCGCCTGCTGGCCCGGCACTACGGCTCCTATGCCGAATGGCGCGCGCAGATGCAGGCGGCCACCGTGGTCGGCTCCGACGAGCGCCTGATGCTCGGCAGCATTTCCCGCGTCGGCGGCGCGATCGCCGACGAGCTCGCCACCTTCTTCGGCGAGTCGCACAACCGCGACGCCCTGGACGACCTCGCCGGCGCCATGCGGGAGATCGAGGACGAGGCGGCGCCGGACAGCGCTGCCCTGGCCGGCCGCACGATCGTGTTCACCGGCTCGCTCGCCACCATGACCCGTCCGGAAGCCAAGGCGATGGCGGAGCGGCTGGGCGCCAAGGTGACCGACACGGTGTCGCGCAAGACCGACCTGGTGGTGCTTGGCGCCGAGGCCGGCTCCAAGGCGAAGAAGGCGGCCGAGCTCGGCATCGAGACGGCGGACGAGGCCGGCTGGCGGCGCCTGGCCGGGCTGCCGGAGTTGTCCGCTTGAGCCAGTTGCCGCGCATGGCGCGTTGATGTGGGTGTCCTCCTCCCGAAGGTCGCATGCGGATTTTGAGACAACTCGATGGACGCCAGGTTCGAGCCGCCGGCGTGATGTCGGGGGAGCGCGCGGCGACGGATGGCGCACCGGAACGGAGCATGGAATGAACAACGTTCACATCCGGTCCGCGCCAGGCCGCCGGTGACGGAGGACGTTGCGGCCGCCGACGTCGGCGTCGCGCTGCCGGAGGATGCCGCCCGCCGCGGCTTCGTCATGGAGAACGCGGACGATCGCGACCAGGTCGCGGGCGCGGTGGCGCGGCACGGCTGGACCGGGTTCGAGACGCCGCTGCCCGAGTACCTGTACGGCGTGGCGCGGCGCAGGCCCGGGCTGGTGATCGACGTCGGCAGCAACACCGGGTTCTACGCCCTGCTGGCGGCGTCGGCGTCGGCGCGCAACACCGTGCTGGCGTTCGAGCCGATGGCGGAGATCGCCGAACGGGCGCGCCGCAACGTCCTGCGCAACCGGATGGCCGGCCGGATCGAGGTGCGGGAGGTGGCGCTGAGCGACCGCAACGGGATGGCCGAGTTCTACGTGCCCGACGACGCGCACGGCCTGGTCGAGACCAGCGCCTCGCTGCGGCGCGACTTCAAGGGCGAGCCGGCGGCGGTCCGGCCGGTGGCGTCGCACCGGCTGGACCGCGTGCTGCTGCGCTCGCGCTGGGCCGCGCGCCCGATCTCGCTGATCAAGATCGACGTGGAGGGCCACGAGGCGGCGGTGCTGAACGGTGCCCGCTGGACGATCCGGCTGCGCCGCCCGGTGCTGTTCGTCGAGGTGCTGCCGAACGCCGACCTGCCGTGGCTCAACCACTTCGTCCGCCGCCGACGCTACGTCGACGTGAAGCTCGGGCCGGGGCGACTGGCGACGCCGTGCGACGCGGTCGCGCACGACCCTGCGGCCTGGAACCACGCGCTGGTGCCGCGGGAGCAGCTCGCCATGTTCTCGACGATCCTGGCACCCGCCAGGGGAGAACCCTGATCGCTTCGTGCGGCAGCCTCGTTCCGCTCGGGGCTCACGGCGCCTCCGGCGGACGCAGGAGCCGGCCTGCCTCGAAGACCAGCAGGACGGTGGCGATGGTAGCCGGGACAGGCAGGAGCTGGTGCAGGGGGCCGGCGTGGCGCGGGCGCGGACATGCGGCATCCCGACAGGTGGCCGGCACCACGTGACCGAAACGTGCCGGCAGCGAGGCCGGCGAGGCCAGACCGCCAGCCGGCGCACCGACCGAAGCCGGGAGGATGCCGCACCGGACGATGACCAGCTGGATCGGAGCGGCCGGCAGCCGGCCGGCGGTGCCGGACGCGACGGGTGGTGGACCCGGCGACGGCCGGCAGCATGACCGACATGGCGAGGCCGGCCCTCGGACGGGGTCGCTGCGCCACCAGGCGCTGCGCTTCAAGGCAGGTCGGCATCGAACAACCGGTCGCGACGCAGGCGAGCGGAATGAAGACGGTACTGTGCCGAGGTCCGCAGCACGCCGAAGCCGTAGACGATGCTGCGGCGCAGGTTGATCGACGAGGCTTCCGGAAAATATCTGGTCGGACAGGAGATCTCGCCGATCCGGAAGCCCAGGTGCAGCGCCTGCGCCAGCATCTGGTTGTCGAATATGAAGTCGTTCGAGCAGCGATCGAGCGGCAGGCGCTCCAGGACGTTGCGGCTCCAGGCGCGGTAGCCGCTGTGGTACTCGGACAGCTTCGCGCCCATCAGGATGTTCTGGGTGAAGGTGAGCGCGCGGTTCGCGACGTACTTGTAGCGTGGCATGCCGCCGGCGATCGCGCCGCGTCCCAGGATGCGGGAGGCCAGCACGGCATCGTACTGGCCCGATGCCAGCATCGCAGCCATCGCGGTCACCAGGGTCGGCGTGTACTGGTAGTCGGGATGGAGCATCACGACGATGTCGGCGCCGCGTTCGAGCGCTGCGGCATAACAGGTCTTCTGGTTGCCGCCATAGCCGAGGTTGCGGTCGTGCCGGACGACATGCAGACCGAGCGATGCCGCGATCCGCACGGTGTCGTCCCGGCTGGCATCGTCCGTCAGGATCACGTCGTCGACGATGTCGCCCGGGATCTCGGCGCAGGTCCGTTCCAGCGTCCTTGCCGCGTTGTAGGCGGGAAGGACGACCGTCACCCGGCGGTTGGCAATCATCCGCGTCGCTTCCGTCGCGATCCGGACATCGGGTGACAAGCGCCAGCCGGCAGGTGGAACCGTTGCGGATCATCCATCGCTCACCTCGTGCCGAACGGCCCCATGCTGTCGGCGTAGCTTTGCGGCGCCAACTGCACGAGCGCATGAGGAGGAAGGTCATAGATGCCGATGACGAAGCGGTCGACGGTGATGCGCTCGACCGGCGCTCCGAACTGGCGACGGACGGCCTGTTCCGGTGCGGTGAAGACGTCCGTCGGGTTGACCTGGTCGGAGATGAAGAACACGCGGCCCTGCCAATCCCGGGCCGGGCTGCGGAACCAGTCGAGGTTGCTCAGGTAGCCGAGCGGATGCAGTCGCCCGTCGCGCGCCTGGTAGAGCGGCAGGCTGGTGATCTCGCGGTTGCTGAGCACGGTGACGATCGCCGCTTCCCAGTATCCGGCGTAGCCATGCCGAAGGTCGTGCTTCTGCAGGATGTCGATGATCCGGTGGATCTGCGGGATGGCGGTGACCCGGCGTGGCGGATCGGGCGACACGAGCAGCACGCCGGCGACGATCGAGATCGGCAGCGCCAGGATGGCGAACCCGCCGGCCAGAGCCTGGGTTCCGAACCGTCTCGCAGCCAGGATCGATCCCGTCACCGCGGCGGGCAGGAAGAAGCGCACGCAGGCCTGGTCGACGATCACGGTGGTGACGCAGGTGCTCGCCACGCAGAAGGACAGGCTGAGCCACAGGAGGTGTTCGAGGTCCTCGCCGGATGACGGATGCCGATGGTCCGGCCAGTCCTGGATGCGGAGCGACAGGCGGGCCCCGACCTGGGCCCAGGCGACGACGAACATCGCCACGAACGGCGCGCGTAGGAGGGCGATGACGGGGCCGCCGAGCAGATGCTCATGAAGGCTGTGGCCGAAGAACTCGGCGCCGAGCAGGCGGGCGATGCTTTCGGTTGCGAATGCGGCATGATCGAGCAGCTGTGGAAAGGTCGCCAGCGCGATCGACAACGAGGTGCTCCGGAAGCCCCCGTTATGCGCGTTGATGATGGACAGCGCATGCGCGAACCCGGCCGTGCCGATGACGATGGCGATGCGGGTGAGGCCAGGGCGCCAAGGCTGCCACCTGCGCAGGCCGAGCAGCGAGAACACGAGGATCGGCAGGCAGGCGATGACCTTGAAGATCGGGTCGGCAAGGTTGCCGGCGGTCATGATCAGCCCGAACGCGACGAAGCGCAGGATCGGGCGCCGGGACCAGGATCGTTCCGGTCGGTCGGCACCCGTGACGACCAGCGCGAAGGCCAGCAGCGTCAGGAGGATGGTCGAGCCGTGCGAGCCGATGTTGGTGATGGTCGCGTCGCGCCAGCCGTGCTCGAACGTGTTGAACGCGAGCAACGCCAGGGCGATCGAGATGGTGCCGGGCAGGAACCGCGACCGCATGCCGACGCAGGCGAGGCCGGTTCCGACAAGGGCGATCGCCGCCCAGATCAGCGCTTCCAGCCCCTGCATGAAGATCGGGTGCCAGCCGAACAGCAGCTTCAGGAGCGCCAGGGCGAGGACATCCGTCGGATAATAGCTGTCGAACGCCATCACCCAGCCGTGCAACTGCCAGTTGCCCTCGGCCATCTCCACGCCGGCAAGGAAGTTGCCGGCATCGTCGGAGTTGCGGAAGTCGCCCGTCGCGACGGCGAAGCGGTACGCGGCAAGCAGTCCGAGGGCGGCGATCGCCGCGATCGTCCAGACCAGCAGGCGGACCGGGGGGAGCACAGCGCGGCGTCCGGCAGGTTCCGCGGCCCGGGTGCCGGGGGCACGGTCCGCGCTCGCAGGTCGTGACGCAGGACGTTTCGGCAACGACAACTCTTCCACCGGAGCGTTTGCACGGCCGGTGATACGTCATCGCGGGCGTCGTTGACCAGACGCCGACAGGTCCGGACGCCGCCGTTCCCGCGAGCCTCCGAAGCCTGCGGGCCTGCGTGCGAAGGCTCACGCCGACGGTGACGCCGTCACCAGCCGGATGGCGGGCCGGTCACGTTCGACACCTGCGCGGAGGATCATGTCGCAATCCACAACCGGCGTTGCGTGACCGCGACGCGAACAGTTCGACGACCGGAACGTCGTCCCGGGATGTTCCTGGACCGCACGCTCCGACGTCACCAGGCGGGCGGCCGCGGCCCGCCGACGGCGTCCCGGTCACGTTGCCGTTCCGCGAACTCCGGCGCATCCAGCATCTCGCGCACCATCGGGATCACCCGGGTGCCGTACAGCTCGATGCAATGCAGCAGCTGCGCATGCGGCAGCGCGCCGGCGCTGTATTTCAGGTCGAACCGCGACAGGCCCAGCGCCCTGGCGGTCGCGGCGATCTTGCGCGCGACGGTGTCCGGCGCGCCGACATACAGCGAACCGCGCGCGATCTCGGACTCGAACGCCGCGCGCTGCAGCGGCGGCCAGCCGCGCTCGGCGCCGATCCCGTCGTGCATGCGCTTGTAGTGCGGCCAGAACAGCTCGCGCGCCTCGTCGTCGGTGTCGGCGACGAAGCCTGGCGAATGCACGCCGACCGGCTGCGGCGTCGTCGCGAAGTGCCGCGCGGCACGGCCGTACAGCTCGACGTAGGGCGCGAACCGCTTCGGGTCGCCGCCGATGATCGCCAGCATCATCGGCATGGCGTAGCGCGCCGCCCGCACCACCGACTCCTGGCTGCCGCCGACGCCGATCCAGGTCCGGAGCTGCCCGGTCTCGACCGGCGGGAACACCGCCTGGTTCACCAGGGGCGGCCGCGTCGTGCCCTCCCAGCTCACCCGCTCCTGCCGCACCAGCGCCACGAACAGGTCGAGCTTCTCGCCGAACAGCGTCTCGTAGTCGGCCAGCTCATAGCCGAACAGCGGGAAGGACTCGGTGAACGAGCCGCGCCCGAGGATCGCCTCGGCGCGCCCGGAGGACAGCGCGTCCAGGGTCGAGAAGCGCTGGAACACGCGGATCGGGTCGTCGGAGCTCAGCACCGTCACCGCCGAGCCGAGGCGGATCCGCGTCGTGCGCGACGCGATCGCCGCCAGCACCGGCTCGGGCGCAGACACCGCGAAGTCGGCGCGGTGATGCTCGCCGAGGCCGAACACGTCCACGCCGACGGCATCCGCCAGCACCGCCTCCTCGACCAGGTTGCGGATCACCTGCGCGTGCGTCAGCAGGTCGCCGCCGGTGCCGACGGTGACGTCGCCGAAGGTGTCGAGGCCGAGTTCGAGACGAGGCATCCGGCGCAAGCTCCCGCTGGGGTTCCGGCCAAGCCGCCGGCCCCTCCAGATGGCGCCGCGTGGCTGCCACGGCAAGCGACCCGGCGGGCTCCGGGGAACCGCCCCGTCACCGCGCCGTCCTGCCTCCAGGCGAACGGGCGGCCGGGCGGCCCGCTCCGAACGCGCACCGGGGCGACGCATGAACGACCAGGCCGACGACGGGTCGATGCAGATCCTCGATCGCGAGGTCCAACCACCGTGCCGCCGGGGCGGCGGTGCTGCCGGTCGACCGCGAGGCCGGCACCGCGCTGCTGGTGCGCCGGTTCCGCATCGCCGCCGACTGCCAGGGCGGCGAGGCCATGCTGCTGCAAGCCTGCGCCGGCCTGTTCGATGCGGGCGACGATCCGGCCGACACGGTGCGCGAGGAGGCGGGTCGGGAGAAGGGCTGCCGCCTGCACGACGTGCGCCGCCTGGGCACGGTCCAGGCCAGCCCCGGCACCAGCACCGAGACGCGGCACCTGTTCCCGGCCAGCTTCGGCCCGGACGACCGCGTCGGGGGCGGCGGCCTTCCTGCGGAGGGCGAGCGGACCCACGGTGCCGGAGCTGCCGCTCGGGGAAGCGCTCGACGGGGTGGGACGCGGCGGGAGACGCGACGCCAGGACCGCGATCCTGCTGCGGCACGCTTGCCTGGGCGGCTGAGCCGGACCGCGTCCCGGCTCAGGCGCGCAGCCAGACCGGCTCCTTGAGGCCGGCCACGAACGCGGCGTGCGCGGCAAGCTCGGCGTCCGAGGGCAGCATCGGACGCGGCGTGCGGCTGCGGGTCAGGGTGTAGGCCACCGCGCCGCCGCCTTCCGCCACCGCCAGCTCAAGCCCGCGCTGGCGCCCGCCCATCAGCTCGACGTACACCTCGGCCAGCAGCCGGCAGTCGAGCAGGGCGTTGTGCGTGGTGCGCTCGGACAGGTCGACGCCGTAGCGCCGGCACAGGGCGTCCAGGCTGTTGGGCAGGCCGGGGAACCGGGTGCGGGCCATGTCCAGGGTGTCGATCATGCGCGCGCGGTCCAGCGGCGGCCGGCCGGCCCGGATCAGCTCGGCGTCGAGGAAGCCGAAGTCGAACGGGGCGTTGTGGGCGATCAGCGGGTCGTCGCCGACGAAGTCGAGAAAGGCATCGGCGATCTCGCGGAACTTCTTCTGCCCCAGCAGGTGCGCGCGGGTGTAGCCGTGCACGCGCGCCGCCTCCTCCGGCACGTCGCGCTCCGGGTCGATCAGGGTGTGGTAGTGCCGGCCGGTGGGCAGGTCGCCGACCAGCTCCAGGGCGGCGATCTCCAGCACCCGGTCGCCGGTGAGCGGGTCGAAGCCGGTGGTCTCGGTGTCGAACAGCACCGCGCGCTTCATGGTCCGGCTCCCCCTCAGGACGGCCGGCGGAGTCGTGCCAGCAGCCGCCTTATCTGCGCCAGGCCGTGGCCGCGCGACAACCCGGTGCGGACCACCAGGTCGGCGCGCCGCCGCTTCTCGCGGTCCGGCATCTGCCGGGCGATCAGCGCCGCCGCCTCCGCCTGGCTCATGCCGCGCCGGCGGCGCACGCGCTCGAGCTGCAGCGCCGGCGGGGCGGACACCACCAGCACGAGGTCGCAGGCGCGGTCGCCACCGGTTTCCAGCAGCAGCGGCACGTCGAGTACGGCGACGGACGCGCCCCGCCGCCTGGCGCGGGCGAGGAACCGGGCCTGGGCCGCACGCACCAGCGGGTGCACGATCCGCTCCAGCGACCGCAGCAGCGCCGGATCGGCCGCCACCGCACGACGCAGCGCCGCCCGGTCGAGCACGCCGTCGCGGACGACGTCGGGCAGCAGGGCCGCGATCGCCGGCAGCGCCGCGCCGCCCGGGGCCTGCAGCGCCCGCACGGCGGCATCGGCGTCGAACACCGGCAGCCGGGCACGGCGGAACGCGGCGGCGGCGGTGGACTTGCCCATGCCGATCCCGCCGGTCAGGCCGATCACCTTCACGCCGGTCCCATCTCTCCCGGCCGGTCCAGGTCGGCGCGGACCAGGGACAGCAGCGCCGGGTCGACCGTCGGATCGACGCCGAACCAGGCGGCGAAGCCGGGCCGCCCCTGGTGCAGCAGCATGCCCAGCCCCTCCACCGTGCGCAGGCCGAGCGCCCGCGCCTGCGCCAGCAGCGGGGTGACGCGCGGCAGGTAGACGATGTCGGCCACCACCAGCCCGGAGGGTGCCCGGCCGAGGGCGCAGGGCGAGCCCGGCATGTGCGCCATGCCGACCGGGCTCGCGTTCACCAGCAGCGCCGTGTCGGGGAGCGCCGCCTCGCGTGCGTCCCAGTCCAGCACGCGCACCGGGTTCACGGGCTCGGCCAGCGCGTCCGCGAGGGCGTCCGCCCGGGCGCGGCCGCGGTTGGCGACCCGCACCGGAACGCCCAGCGCCTGCAGCGCGGCCGCGATCGCCCGTGCCGCGCCGCCTGCTCCCAGCACCAGCGCCGGTCCGGCGGTGGGCTCGATCCCCGCGTCGCGCAGGCTGTCGAGGAAGCCCTGGCCGTCGGTGCTGTCCGCTGCCACGCGGCCGTCCGGCAGGAAGGAGAGCGTGTTGGCGGCGCCGCAGCGGGCCGCGGCCGGCGTGCGGAGGGCGGCCAGCCGGAACGCCTCCTCCTTGTGCGGCAGGGTGACGTTGACCCCGGCGAAGCCTGCCGCGCGCAGGCCGCGCAGCGCGGTGTCGAGCTGCCCCGGCGCCACCGGCAGCGGCAGGTA
>CAXUEL010000108.1:0-4623 GCA_964249915.1 uncultured Acetobacteraceae bacterium
AACCGGGACCGGACGGCGCAGCGGGTGCTGCTCAGGCAGGAGCTGTCCGGACCGGGCGGCCAGGTGCCGCAGCTCCTGTCGGACGCCGCCGCCGCGGGTGCCGCGCGGATGCGGCGCAGCGCCGGCGACGCCTGCGTGCTGGCGGAAGGGGCGGTGCTCCGTCCGGAAGGCTTTGCGCTGCTGCCGCCGGCGCTGCTGCCGGCAGGCGTGCTCGCCGCCCTATTGCGCAGCGTCGGCGGCGACCGCTACCCGCCTTCGCGTCCGGCGGTCGACCGCCTGCTGCGTCGCCCCGGTCCGGCCACCCTGGCCGGCACCCGGCTGACCCCGGCGGGCCGCCTGCGCCCCGGCTGGCTGCTGCTGCTGCGCGAGTTCCACGCGATCGGCGCCCCGGTGGACGCCGCCGGCGATGCGTCGTGGGACGGACGCTTCGTCCTCGACGCCGCCGGAGCCTCCGTGCCGCCCGGCACGCGCATCGAGGCCCTCGGCGCCGAGGCGGCCCGGTTCCGGCGCCGCACGGTGCTTCCCGCCTCGGTCCTGGCCACCCTGCCGGTGCTCCGACGCGGCGGCGTGCTCCAAGCGGTGCCGCATCTCGGATGGGTCGCCGCCCCCGAGTGGTCCGGGCTGCGGTTCAGCTTCCGCCCCGCCGCACCCGCCTCCGACGCGTCGCTGTTCACCAGCGGTTAACGCGGCCCGAACATCATCGCCGCCCGGGACTTTCCATGGTGCGCGCTCGTCCCAATCTGTGGTTGCGAACGGAGTGGCTTCGGCGCGCCGGTCGTCTAAGATCAACCGGCCCGCCTCGTGCGGCGGGCGGCTCCGGCTGCACGTCGAGCGGGGAAGCGGAACACTAGATGAGTAATTTCGGGCGGAACCTGGCCCTGTGGGTCATCATCGCGTTGCTGCTGGTGCTGTTGTTCAGCGTGTTCCAGCCCGGCAGCGGCCAGCGCGCGGCGCAGCAACTGGCCTATTCCGACTTCGTCGGCGACGTGAACGCCGGCCATGTCCGGTCCGTGGTGATCCAGGACCACAACGTGTCCGGCGTGCTGACCGACGGCACCTCGTTCGAGACCTACACGCCCGAGGACCCCAGCCTGGTGTCGCGCCTGACCGGCAAGGGCGTCGAGGTGGTGGCCAAGGCAGAGGACAGCGACGTCAACCCGCTGTTCCGCTACCTGCTGCAGTGGGCGCCGCTGCTGCTGATCATCGGCGCCTGGTTCTTCGTGATGCGCCAGATGCAGTCCGGCGGCGGCCGCGCCATGGGCTTCGGCAAGTCGCGCGCCAAGCTGCTGACCGAGAAGCAGGGCCGCATCACATTCGAGGACGTGGCCGGCATCGACGAGGCCAAGGCCGAGCTCGAGGAGATCGTGCACTTCCTCAAGGACCCGCAGAAGTTCCAGCGCCTGGGCGGCAAGATCCCCAAGGGCGTGCTGCTGGTGGGCCCGCCCGGCACCGGCAAGACGCTGCTGGCGCGCGCCATCGCCGGCGAGGCCAACGTGCCGTTCTTCACCATCTCCGGCTCCGACTTCGTGGAGATGTTCGTGGGCGTCGGCGCCACCCGGGTGCGCGACATGTTCGAGCAGGGCAAGAAGAACGCCCCCTGCATCATCTTCATCGACGAGATCGACGCGGTCGGCCGCCATCGCGGCGCCGGCCTCGGCGGCGGCAACGACGAGCGCGAGCAGACCCTCAACCAGATGCTGGTCGAGATGGACGGTTTCGAAAGCAACGAGGGCGTGATCCTGATCGCCGCCACCAACCGTCCGGATGTGCTGGACCCGGCGCTCCTGCGTCCCGGCCGGTTCGACCGCCAGGTGGTGGTGCCGAACCCGGACGTGAACGGCCGCGAGAAGATCCTGCGCGTGCACATGAAGAAGGTGCCGCTCGCCTCCGACGTGGAGCCCAAGACCATCGCCCGCGGCACCCCCGGCTTCTCCGGTGCCGACCTCGCCAACCTGGTGAACGAGGCGGCGCTGCTGGCGGCCCGCATGGGCAAGCGCACCGTGGCGATGCTCGAGTTCGAGAACGCCAAGGACAAGGTGCTGATGGGCGCCGAGCGCCGCTCTCTGGTGATGAGCGACGCCGAGAAGAAGATGACCGCCTACCACGAGGGCGGCCACGCGCTCTGCGCCATCAACACCCCCGGCTGCGACCCGGTGCACAAGGCGACCATCATCCCGCGCGGTCGTGCGCTCGGCCTGGTGATGAGCCTTCCCGAGGGCGACCGCTACTCCAAGAGCAAGTCCAAGCTGCTGGCGGAGTTGACGATGGCGATGGGCGGCCGTGCCGCGGAGGAGATCATCTTCGGCGCCGAGAACGTGTCCAACGGCGCGTCCGGCGACATCAAGATGGCGACCGACCAGGCACGGCGCATGGTCAGCGAGTGGGGCATGAGCGACAAGCTCGGCATGATCTCGTTCGGCGACAACGGCCAGGAGGTGTTCCTGGGCCATTCGGTGACGCAGAACAAGAACGTGTCGGAGCAGACGATCCGCGAGATCGACAGCGAGATCAAGGCGATCATCGACCAGGCCTACATCAACGCCAAGACGCTGCTGACCGATCGGATCGACGACTTGCACAGCCTGGCCAACGGCCTGCTGGAATACGAGACCCTGTCCGGCGACGAGATCCGCCAGGTGCTCCGCGGCGAGCCGGTCGAGCGCAAGGTGATCGACGAGCCGATGCAGGACCGCCGCGCCTCGGTGCCCACCACGGTCAAGCCGGTCCCGCCGACCGGCGGCGGCCTCGACCCGGCGCCGCAGCCGGGCTGAGCCAAAACCCCCTTGCACCGGCGAACAGGGCCCCGCGCGAGCGGGGCCCTTTCCGTGTCAGGAAGCGGCGGGATAGTCGACGTAGCCTTCCGGCCCCTGGCTGTACCAGGTCGCCTGCACGTCGCGCGCCGGCGTCAGCCCGTCCTTCAGGCGCCGCGGCAGGTCGGGGTTGGCGATGAACGGCCGGCCGAAGGCGATCGCGTCCGCGTCCCCGCGCTCCACCGCCGCCCCGGCGCGCGGGCCGTCGTAGTCCGAGTTCAGCACCAGGGGGGCGGAGAACACCTCGCGGATCCGTGGCGCGATCGCCGGCCGGTCGCTGGCGCGGAAGGTGCTGTCCTCCCGCGGCTCGCGCAGCTCCAGGAAGGCGATGCCGATCGCCGACAGCGCCGCCGCCGCCGCGGTGAACAGCTCCTCCGGCATGCTGTCGTTGACGCCCTGCACCTCGCCGTTGGGCGACAGCCGCACCGCGGTGCGATCGGGCCCGGCGACCTCGGCCACCGCCTGCGTCACCTCGGCCAGCAGCCGCACCCGGTTGGCGACCGGGCCGCCATAGCCGTCGTCGCGGTGGTTGCTGTTGTCGCGCAGGAACTGGTCGATGAGGTAGCCATTGGCGGCATGGATCTGCACCCCGTCGAACCCCGCCTCCAGCGCGTTGCGCGTCGCCTGCCGGTAGTCCTCCAGCAGGCCCGGGATCTCGTGGAGGCCGAGTGGCCGCGCCTCGGCGTAGTCCTGCTTGCCGGCATAGGTATGCGCCTGCCCCGGCGCCGTGGTGGCCGAGGCGGAGACCGGCTTCTCGCCGCCGAGGAAGCTCGGGTGCACGATCCGGCCCATGTGCCAGAGCTGCGCCACGATCCGGCCGCCGGCGCGGTGCACCGCCTGCGTGACCGGCTGCCACGCCCGCACCTGCTCCTCGCTCCACAGCCCCGGCGCGTACGGCCAGCCCAGGCCCTGCCGGCTGATCCCGGTGGCCTCGGAGATGATCAAGCCCGCGCCGGCGCGCTGCGCGTAGTACTCGGCCATGATCGGCGTCGGCACGTGCTCCGCGGTGGCGCGGGCGCGGGTCAGGGGCGCCATCAGGATGCGGTTGGGGGCGTGGATCGCGCCCAGCCGGATCGGTTCGAACAGGGTCGGCATGCAAGGCTCCTATCGGATGGCAACGGCGCTGCATCTGGCGACGACCGCCGCATTTTGCAGCAGGCGTGAGACGATGACCGCGCTCCGCCTGATCGAGCCGCTCGGCCTGCTGCACGGCGCTGCCGCACGCGACGCCTGCGCTGCCGGTGCACCCCGACGAGGAGCGGGCCCGGGTGCTGCCGCTGCTGCGGGCGCTGGCCGGGCAGGGGGTGCCGCTGTCGGTGGACACGCGCAACGCCGACACCATGCGCGCCGCCCTCGACGCCGGTGCCAGCCTGGTCAACGACGTGTCGGCGCTGGCGCACGACCCGGCGTCGCGCGGGGTGCTGGCGGCCGCATCCTGCCCGGTGGTGCTGATGCACATGCGCGGCACCCCGGAAACCATGCAGTCGCTGACCGGGTACGGCGACGTCGCGGCCGACGTGGTGCGCGAGCTGGCCGGGCGGATCGACGAGGCGGAGCGCGCCGGCATCGCGCGCGCGCGCCTGCTGGTCGATCCCGGCATCGGCTTCGCCAAGACCGACGCGCAGAACCTCGAGCTGCTGCGCCGCCTGCCGATTCTGGCCAACCTCGGCTGCCGGGTGCTGCTGGGGGTGTCGCGCAAGGGCTTCGTCGGCCGCGTCGGCGGGGCCGCGGCGGCCCCCGCCCCGGTCCCCGGCGTGGTCGCCCCCCGCCTGCCGGCGCTCGCGCTGCCCGGGCGCCTCCGGCGCCTGCACCC
>CAXUEL010000108.1:4633-11020 GCA_964249915.1 uncultured Acetobacteraceae bacterium
GGGCCCCCGGGGGGGGGGGGGGGGGGGGGGGGGGGGGGGGTTTGGGGGGGGGGGGGGGGGGGGGGGGGGGCGGGGGGGCCCCCCCCCCGGTTCCCCGGCGCGGGCGCCGCCGTCCTGCCGGCGCTCGCGCTGCCGGGCTGCATCCTGCGCGTGCACGACGTGGCGGAAACGGTGCAGGCGGTGCGTCTCTGGCAGGCGGTCCACGGCTGAGCTAAATCGGTCCGGGAAGCCGGAAGGGCATGTGATGGGCGCTGGGCGGAAGCTGTTCGGGACCGACGGGATCAGGGGTACCGCCAACGTCGACCCGATGACGGTGGAGGTGGCGCAACGCCTGGGCCAGGCCGCCGGCCTGCGCTTCCGGCGCGGCAGCCACCGGCACCGCGTGGTGCTGGGCAAGGACACCCGGCTGTCCGGCTACATGATCGAGTGCGCCCTGGTGTCGGGCTTCCTGTCCGCCGGCATCGACGTCACCCTGGTCGGCCCGCTGCCGACGCCGGCGATAGCACTCCTGACCCGGTCGCTCCGCGCCGACCTCGGCGTGATGATCTCCGCCTCGCACAACGCGTTCGAGGACAACGGCATCAAGCTGTTCGGCCCGGACGGCTTCAAGCTGTCGGACGACCTGGAGGAGGAGATCGAGGCGCTGATGGGCTCCGACCTGTCCGGCCGCCTCGCCGCCCCGGACCTGATCGGCCGCGCCTCGCGCCTGACCGACGCCGCCGGCCGCTACGTCGAGAGCGCCAAGGCCAGCTTCCCGCGCGGCCGCCGCCTGGACGGGCTGCGCATCGTGATCGACTGCGCCAACGGCGCCGCCTACCGCGTGGCCCCCACCGCCCTGTGGGAGCTGGGTGCCGAGGTGGTGCGGATCGGCTGCAACCCGGACGGGCTCAACATCAACCACCAGTGCGGCTCGACCAGCCCGCAGGCGCTGAGTGCTGCGGTGCTGGAGCATCGCGCCGACCTCGGCCTGGCGCTGGACGGCGACGCCGACCGGCTGCTGATCTGCGACGAGCGCGGCCAGCTGGTCGACGGCGACCAGATCCTGGCGCTGATCACCGGCTCCTGGGCCGCCGACGGCCGGCTGCGCGGCGGCGGCGTGGTCGCCACGGTGATGTCCAACATGGGGCTGGAGCGCAAGCTGGCGGAAGCCGGCCTCCGGCTGGAGCGCACCGCGGTCGGCGACCGCTACGTGGTGGAGCGGATGCGCGAGCTCGGCATGAACGTCGGCGGCGAGCAGTCCGGCCACATGGTGGTGTCGGACTTCGCCACCACCGGCGACGGGCTGATCGCCGCCCTCCAGGTGCTGTCGGTGCTGGTCGAGCGCGGCCAGCCGGCCAGCCAGGTGCTGCGCCTGTTCACGCCGTTCCCGCAGCTGCTGCGCAGCGAGCGCTTCAGCGGCCGCTCGCCGCTGGGCAGCCCGGCGGTGATCGAGGCCAGGCGCTGGGCCGAGCACGAGCTCGGCGCCGGCGGACGGCTGCTGCTGCGCGAAAGCGGCACCGAGCCGGTGGTGCGGGTGATGGCGGAGGCCGAGGACGAGGCGGTGGTCGCCCGCGTCGTCGGCGGCGTGTGCGAGGCGATCCGGCGCGCCGCCCTGGCCGCCTGAGGCGTGGCCGACGCCGTTCCATCCGGCCGCATCCCGCCCGGCCGCATCCTGATCATCGCCGGCAGCGATTCCGGCGGCGGCGCCGGCATCCAGGCCGACATCAAGGCCGCGACCGCGCTGGGCGGGTATGCCATGACTGCGGTCACGGCGCTCACCGCGCAGAACACGCTCGGCGTGCACGGCGTGCTGCCGGTGCCGCCGGAGTTCCTGCGGCTGCAGATCGAGTGCGTGCTGGCCGACCTCGGCGTCGACGCCTTCAAGACCGGCATGCTGGGCGACCCGGCCCTGATCGAGACCGTGGCCGACTGCCTCGGCCGGCACCGCGGCGTGCCCCTGGTGCTGGACCCGGTGATGGTGGCCAAGGGCGGGCACCTGCTGCTGGCGGCGGACGCGGTGGCCAGCCTCAGGCGCAGCCTGCTGCCGCTGGCGACGCTGCTGACGCCCAACCTGCCGGAAGCCGAGGCGCTGTCGGGCCTGCGCATCGACGGCGTGGACGACATGCACCGGGCCGCCGACGCGCTGCTGGCGCTGGGCGTGCCGGCGGTGCTGCTGAAGGGCGGCCACCTGCCGGGCGGGGAGGTCGTCGACCTGCTGGCGACGCCCGGCGGCTGCGAGCGCTTCGCCGCGCCCCGGATCGACACCCGCCACACCCACGGCACCGGCTGCACCCTGGCCAGCGCGGTGGCGACCGGCCTGGCGCAGGGGATGGCGCTGCGTCCGGCGGTGGTGCGGGCGCGCGACTACGTGCGGGCGGCGATCGCTGCCGCCCCCGGCTACGGCGCCGGCGCCGGGCCGCTGAACCACATGGTGCGGGTGGGGTGAGGCCAAGGGCGGCGCTGCTCGCCGCAGTGCTGCCGGTCGCCGCGTGCGCCGGCCAGCTGGTGCCGACGGGATGCGTGATGCACGAGCTGGCCGTGCTGCCGGTGCTCAACGACCACCGCCAGCCGATCATCCGGGCCGCCATAAACGGCGTGCCGGTCGCCTTCATCGTCGACACCGGCGCCCGCGTGTCCACCCTGTTCGAGGAGGCCGCCACGACGCTGAACCTGCCGGTCAGCTTCGAGAACCGACACGTGCTGGTCGGCACCGGTGGGGCCGTGTTCGCGCGCGACGCCACGGTCGACACCCTGCGGCTCGACCACCTGGTCGCGCGGAACGTGCAGTTCGTCACCGCCGGCCGCTGGCAAGGCCGGATCGACGGCCTGCCGCTCGCCGGGCTGTTCGGCGGCGACTTCCTGGCCGGCTACGACGTCGCCTTCGACCTGCCGGCGCACCGCGTGTCGCTGTACCGGGAACAGCGCTGCGGCAACAACCTGCGTCCTTGGCCGGAGGGCGCGGCCTACCGTATCCCGTTCCGGCTGGAAAGCGAGACCCAGATCGACCTGCCGATCGCGATCGACGGGCACCCCGTCCCGGCGGTGCTGGACAGCGGCGCCGGCCGTACCGTGCTCGACCGCCCGGCCGGACGGGAGGGCGGCGCCACCGACGCGTCGATGGCGGCCGACCCGACCACGATCGGCACCGGCATCGACGGCAACCGCAACCCGATGCGGCTGCACCGGTTCGACAGCCTCCAGGTCGGGCCGGAGCGGTTCGCGCCGGCGCTCCTGGCGGTCGGCGACACCGGCGTCACCCTGCTCGGCGCCGACTACCTGCGCGGCCACCGGGTGTGGATCTCGTACCCGCACCAGGTGCTCTACGTGCAGCCGGTTACGGCTCGGCGCGGGGCGTTCTGAGCATCAGGCAGCCCAGTCATCAGGCAGCCCGATCATCAGGCAGCCCGATCATCAGGCAGCTCTGGCGACCGCCTCGACCTGCAGCGCTTCGTCGCCCTCGATCGCCACCGCGACCGCATGCACCACGGCGGCGATCCGCACCGCCGCCTGCACCTGCTCGGTGCTCAGGCCGTGCGCGCGCACCGTCTTCTCATGCGCCTCCATGCACATGCCGCAGCCGTTGATCGCCGACACCGCCAGCGACCACAGCTCGAAGTCGACCTTGTCGACGCCCGGCTTGCCGATGACGTTCATGCGCAGCCGCGCCGGCAGGTTGGCGTAGTCGCCGCCGACTGCGTGCACGAAGCGGTAGTACACGTTGTTCATGCCCATGATCGCGGCGGCGGCCTTGGCGGCGGCGAGCGCCTCGGGGCTCAGCTTCGGGCCGAACTCGGCCGCGACCGCCTCGATCACCAGCGGGTTGCGCGAGGCCAGCGCCGACACCAGGAAGGTGCCGGCCAGCTGCTGCGCCGTCAGCAGGGTCTCGCTGGCCAGCGAGCCGAGGTTGAGCTTCAGGTCCTTGGCGTAGTCGGGGACGCGCGCCTTGAGGGTCTCGATCGACATCGGAATCTCCGGGATGGGTGGAAGCGGCGGGATCGGGATCAGGCGGCCTTGAGGTGTTCCTCGCCCTTGTTCCAGTTGCAGGGGCACAGCTCGTCGCTCTGCAGCGCGTCGAGCACGCGCATCACCTCCTGCGGGTTGCGGCCGACCGACAGGTCGTTGACCGCGGCGTAGCGGACGATCCCGTCCGGATCGACCAGGAAGGTCGCGCGCAGCGCCACGCCCTCGGTGCGCGACAGCACGCCGGCGGCCTGGGCCAGCTCGCGCTTGACGTCGGCCAGCATCGGGATGGCCAGCGTCCTGAGGTCGTCGTGGTGCAGGCGCCAGTTCATGTGCACGAACTCGCTGTCGGTCGACACGCCGTAGACCACGGTGTCGCGGTCGGCGAAGTCGGCGTGGAGCTTGCCGAACGCCACGATCTCGGTCGGGCAGACGAAGGTGAAGTCCTTCGGCCAGAAGAACACCAGCTTCCACTTGCCGGCATCGGTCGCGTCGCTGATGGCGGTGAACGCGGTGGCGGGATCAAGCCCCTGCGGCCCGGCCTTGACGGCGGTGAGCGTGAACGACGGAAACCTGTCGCCGACTGTGAGCATGAAAATCTCCGGACCCGTTGAAATGCGCAGCGCGTCCGGCGCCGAGGCCGTCGCGTTCCCCGCATATGGTGCACTGCGGCATGGGATCCAGTAGAGTCGCTCCGACCGGTCGATCGGCGCGACCCATGCGCAACCGCCCCTCCGCGCTCCGGCGCGCGATTGACACTCCACGGGGCCGCCTTTATGCCGCGCCTTCCTCCAGCGCGCAGCCGCTCACGAAGGTCGGACCATGAAGATCAGAAACAGCCTGAAGTCCGCCAAGGTGCGCGACAAGGATTGCCGCGTGGTGCGGCGCCACGGCAGGGTCTACGTCATCAACAAGAAGAATCCGCGCATGAAGGCCCGCCAGGGCTGAGCCGGACCCGGCCGGCTCCGCACGATGCGGCCTCGGGCCGCCCCGGTCTTCCTGATCCGCCTGCCGCTGGCGCTGCTGCTGGCCTGGCCCGTCCTGGCCGCCGCCGCCCCGTCCGCGCCTGCCGCCGTGCCCCCCGACCACGCCCGGGCCTCGCTCGAAGCGCTGCTCCTCCAGGCCCCCGACACCGCCGGAGCCGACGCCGTCGCCGCCCGGCTCGAAGCGTTCAGGACCTCCCACCTGTCGCCGACCGTGCTGCTGCTGCTGCACCGGGCGCAGCGCGAGCTGTCGGATGGCGCGCTGCGCGACGCGCGCGACGACATGGACGACGCCCTCGCGCTGCAGCCCGACCAGGCGGTGCTGTGGCGTCAGCGGGCCGCGGTTCGCGCCACCGCGGACGACGCCGACGGCGCGATCACCGACCTCGGCGGCGCCCTTGCCCGCGATCCGGGCGACGTCCCGTCCTGGTCCGCGCTGAGCGGGATCGAGGAACGGGAGAACCAGCCGAGGGAAGCGTTCGACGCCTGGGAACACGTGCTCCGGCTCGACCCGATGATCGAGGACGGTGCCGGCCGCCTGAAGCGCCTGCACCGGCAGCTGGTCGGCGCCCCGAGCTGAGCGCGCCGAGATCGAGCAAGGAAAACCTAAGAGCACCTAACAGAACCGCCTAATCTGGCGGAGGCAGACGAGGACGCAGCCGAGCGTGGTGAAGGCCTGGTAGATGTCGGCTCTGCGCTCGTGGCGCACGGCGAGGCGACGCATGCGGTTCAGCCAGGCGTGGGTGCGCTCGACCACCCAGCGGTGGCGGCCCAGGCGCTGGCTGCTCTCCACGCCGCGGCGCGCGATGCGGGGCTGGATGCCGCGGGTGCGGCACGCGCGGCGGCAGCGCCGGTAGTCGTAGCCCTTGTCGGCGTGCAGCTTGTCCGGACGCGATCGCGGGCGGCCGCGCCTGCCGCTGCGCAAGACCGGGATGGCATCCAGCACAGGCGCCAGCATCTGGCTGTCGTGCTGGTTGGCGGGACCGGTCAGCACGCCGAGTGGCGTGCCTCTGGCGTCGACCGCGATGTGACGTTTGGTGCCCGGCTTGCCGCGGTCGGTCGGGTTCGGCCCCGTCGCAGATCCCCCCCTTTCGCCGGGACAGACGCGCTGTCCAGTGCCGCCCGGCGCCAGTCGATCTGCCCTGCAGCCTGCAGGCGCTCCAGCAGCGCCCGGTGCAGCGCCGCCCAGACCCCGGCCTCGTGCCAGTCGCGCAAGCGTCGCCAGCAGCTCATGCCCGCCCCGCACCCCATTTCGGCAGGCAGCATCTCCCACGGCAGGCCGGACTTGAGCACGAACAGGATTCCGGTCAGCGCCGCCCGGTCCGCAAGGCGCGGCCGGCCACCCTTCGGCTTGGCCGGTTCGGGCGGCAGCAACGGCGCGATCGCCGCCCACAGGTCGTCAGAAACAAGCAGCTTGGCCATGCCGCCCGTAACGCACCAAAGCCGGTTTGGTTAGGCGCTCTAA
>CAXUEL010000109.1:0-10969 GCA_964249915.1 uncultured Acetobacteraceae bacterium
AAAGCGTCCGGGTTGTGGACAAGCGCGATAATCGGCGCGTCGCCGGCGTCGCCGTAGCCGCGCACCGGCTCCACCACCTTCACCGTTTCGCCGTCCAGCAGCCCCAGCGACGGGTTGTCGATCACCCGGTCCGACCGGTTCAGCCCCGCCAGCACCTGGACCGTGGTGCCGAAGTTGAGGCCCAGCGTCACGTCCTGCAGGTGCACCCGGTTCTGCGCGTCCACCAGCGCCACCTGCATGCCCTGCGCCCGGAACAGCATCGCCTGCTCCGGCAGGATCAGGATCGCGGGGTCGCCCGGCACCGTCATCCGCACGCTGGCATAGGTTCCCGGCCACAGCGTGTGCCGGGGATTGTCGACGGTGAGCTCGGTGACCACGGTGCGAGTCTGCGGGTTGACCGCGTTCGCCGTGGTCAGGAACGTCGCCGGGATCCGCGCGCCGGGATCCTGCGGCAGCGACAGCGTGGCGGTCAGCCCCGGCTTGAGCAGGCCGGCGTAGTCCTGCGGCACCGACACGAACACCCGCATCGCGTGGATGTCGGCGACGCTGAACAGCTCCGACGCCCCGCCCCGCGCGCCCACGTCGCCGCCGCCCGCGTTGACGTAGTCGCCGACGTCGGTGCGGCGCGAGGTCACCACGCCGTCGAACGGCGCCACCACCCGCTCGAACGCGTGCTGCGCCGCGTAGCGCGCCACCTCCTGGCTCGCCGCCTCGACCTGCGCCTTCTGCGCGGCCGCGCCGGCGACCTGCACGTCGACCTCCTGCTGCGACACCGCCTGCGTGCCGGACAGCGCCTTCCACCGGCCCGCCGTCACCACGGCCAGCTTGTAGCGGGTCTGCGCCACGGCGAGCTCGGCCTGCGCCGTGGCGAGCTGCGCGTCGGTGGCCGGGCTGTCGATGGTCGCCAGCAACTCGCCAGACTTCACCACGGCGCCGTAGTCCTTGTACCACATCCGGACGTAGCCCGAGGTCTGCGCATAGATCGGTGCCTCGAACCACGCGTCGATGTTGCCGGGCAGGGTCACGGTCCGGGTCGCCGGGCCGGGCTTCGCGGTCACCACCTGCACGCGCGGGATCGAGGCGTCGTCGGCGCGCCGGCCGAGTGCCGCCAGCGCGTTCTCCCGCGTCCAGATCCCGTAGCCAGCCAGCACGACGCCCGCCGCCAGCACCACCAGCGCCACGCGCCCGTTCTTGGCGGCGGCCGGGCGCCGCTCCCCTTCGGTCATGCGGGTGTTCCTTCCGGCATGGGCCGCTTCCGGTGCAGCAGCGCGAACACGCAGGGCACGAACAGCAGGGTGGCGAAGGTCGCGACCGTCAGCCCGCCGACCACGGCGCGGCCGAGCGGCGCGTTCTGGGTGTTGCTCAGCGACATCGGCAGCATGCCGATGATCATCGCCAGCGCCGTCATCAGCACCGGCCGGATGCGGCCGTACCCCGCCTCGATCGCCGCCCGCACCGGATCGCCGTGCGCCTCGAGCCGCTCGCGCGCGAACGACACCACCAGGATCGAGTTCGCGGTCGCCGTGCCCATGCACATGATCGCCCCGGTCAGCGCCGGCACCGACAATGTCGTGTGGGTGAGGAACAGGCTCCAGCTGATCCCGCCGAGCGCTGCCGGCAGCGCGCTGATGATCACGAACGGGTCCAGCCAGGACTGGAAGTTCACCACGATCACCAGGTAGATCAGCACGATCGACAGGGCGAGCCCGGCCAGCAGCTGCCGGTACGCGTCGAGCATGGTCGCCGCCTGTCCGCGCACGTCGATCGTGGACCCGTGCGGCAGGCTCGGCGTCATCTCCCGCACGACACGGTCGACGCCGTCGCTGACCGCGCCCAGGTCCAGCCCCTCGGCGTTGGCGTAGATGTCGATCACCGGCAGGATCGAGTAGTGCGACACCAGCCCGGGCGTGCCGGTCTGCTGCACCCGCGACAGCCCGCCGACGATCTGCAGCGCCTGCCCGGACGGGTTGCTGTCGCCCTTGTCGATCGGGATGGTTTCCAGCTGGTTCATGCTCGTGAGCTGGTCCTGCGGCGTTTGTATGTTCACCAGGTGCGACACCCCGGTGGACGTGTCGAGCCAGTACGTCGACGCCAGCTGACCGGACCCCGACAGGGTCGACAGCACGTTGTTGGCGATGTCTGACTCCGTCAGCCCGGTGCCGAGCGCGAACGACCGGCGCGAGTTGATCCGCAGCGTCGGCTCGTTCATCACCTGCTGGATCCGCACGTCGGCGATGCCCGGGATGCGCTTCAGCCGCGCCATCATGCGCGTGGCGTAGGCGTAGTCCCGGTCCAGCCCGCGGCCGGTGACCTGCACGTCGATCGGCGACGGCAGGCCGAAGTTCAGGATCTTGGCGGTGATGTCGCCGGGCAGGAAGCTGAACTCGGTGCCCGGGAACCGCTCGGCCAGGCCGGCGCGCAGCACCTGCCGGTCGCGGTCCACCGGCGAGGCCGGGTCGTCCAGCAGGATGCCGAGGTCGCAGTCCTGGGTGCCGATGGTGCCGGTGGCGCTGTATGCCTGGTTGATGCCGCTGGTCGGCTGGCCGCAGTTGGACACGATGCTGGTGACGTGGCCGTCCAGCAGCAGGCGGATCTGCTGGTCCACCAGCGTCGCGGTCTTGCCGGTATCCTCCAGGCGCGCGCCGATCGGGGCGCGCAGGTGCATGTCGATCTCGTCCGACCGGATGCCGGGGAAGAAGTTCCGGCCGACGAACGACAACAGCAGCAGCGAGGCCAGCGACAGCCCGAGGAACCCGGCCGAGAACCGGCCGCGCGCCGCCACCAGCCCGTCCAGCAGGCTCCGGTAGCCGTCCCGCCCCCGGTTGAACCGGGTCTCGAAGCCGCGCTGGAACCGCGTGAACGGGCCCGGGCGCCTCGCCTGGTGGTCCGCGTCGCGATGCGCCGCCACCTGCGCCGCCAGCAGCCAGTCGGCCATGGTCGGCACCAGCGTCCGCGACAGGATGAACGACGCGACCATCGCGAAGATGATCGCCTCAGCCAACGGCAGGAACAGGTAGCCGGCCACGCCGCCCAGCTGGAACAGCGGCAGCCAGACGATGCAGATGCACAGCGTGGACACGAAGGTCGGCACCACGATCTGGTTGGCAGCATCGATGATCGCCTGCTCCAGCGCCTTCGGATCGCCGTCCTCGCCCGCCATCTCCAGGTGGGAGTCGATGTTCTCGATCATCACCGTGGCGTCGTCGACCAGGATGCCGACGGCCAGCGCCAGCCCGCCCAGGGTCATCACGTTGATGGTCTGGCCGAACCAGGACAGCACCAGGATCGAGGACAGGATCGACAGCGGGATCGAGGTCGCGACGATCAGAGTCGAGCGCCAGGAGCCCAGGAACAGCAGCACCACCAGCCCGGTCAGGCAGGCCGCGGTCAGCATCTCCTGCAGCACGTCGGCGATCGACTCCCGGACGAAGCCCGACGCGTCGTTCAGCGGCGTGATCGACACCCCCGCGGGCAGCGTCCGGAGCAGCAGCGGGATGCGCGCCTTGACCCCCTTCACCACGTCCAGGGTGGAGGCGTCGCCGGTCTTGAGCACCTCGATCAGCACCGACTGCTTGCCGCGCACCAGCACCATGTTCTGCTGCGGCGGCCCGCCCCTGTGCACGAAGGCGACGTCGCGCAGGTAGACCACCGCCCCGCCCACCTGCTTGATCGGCAGGCTGTTGAAGGCGTCGACCTGCAGCGGCGTGGCGTTGGTCTCGACCAGGTAGTCGATCGCCCCGATCTTCTGGTCGCCGGCCGGCAGCACGATGTTCTGCCCGGCCAGGGCGTGGCCGACGTCGTCCGCCGACAGCCCGTGCGCCAGCAGCGCCGACTGGATCAGGTCGACCTCGACGTTGCCGGCGGTGCCGCCGTACGGGCTCGGGATCGCGGTGCCGGGCACCGAGATCAGCGCCGGCCGGATCAGGTTGGACGCCATGTCGTACAGCTCGGAGCCGGTCATGGTGTCGGAGGCGACCTGCAGGTCCAGCACCGGCACCGAGGAGGCGTCGAACGCCAGCACCTGCGGCGGCGTGATGCCCTCCGGCATCTGCTTGAGCACGGTCTGCGAGATCGAGGTGATCTGCGCCTGCGCCGCCGCCACGTCGGTGCCGGGCTGGAAGAAGATCTTGACGATGCCGCGGCCGTACAGCGACTGGCTCTCGATGTGCTCGATGTTGTTGACCGTCGTGGTCAGCGAGCGCTCGTAGTAGTAGACCACCCGGCCCGACATGTCCTGCGGCATCAGGCCGTTGTAGGTCCAGACCACCGCCACCACCGGCACCCGTATGGCGGGAAAGATGTCGGTCGGCGTACGGAGCACCGCCATCCCGCCGAACAGCAGGATCAGGATGGCCAGCACGACGAAGGTCAGCGGACGCCTGAGCGCGGTGAGGACGATGGCGTTCAAGGCGCCGGCCCCGTCACCGACAGCCGGGGCCGTCGGCGACCCTTATCCCATGCGTGCCGCGCCATCGCCCCCGTCCCGGACCCGTTCGCCGGGAGGGGTAGGCCAACGGCCGGCGCGCACCAATGAAATTAGTGTTTAGGCGCCTCCCCGCCGCGGATCAGCGACGGCCGCCGCCGCCGCCACGATAGCCGCCGCCACCGTAGCCGCCCCGGTAGCCGTAGCCGCCATAGCCGTACCGGCCATAGCCGAAGCCGCCGTAGCCGAAACCGCCATAGCCGAAGCCGTATCCGAACCGGCCGAAGCCGAAGCCGAGATAGTCGAAGCCATAGGGGTAGGCGTAGCCGAAGCCGAACGGGTAGCCGTAGCCGAACCCATACGGATAGCCGTACCCGTAAGCCGACCCGTAGTAGCCGCCATAGCCGCCATACCCGTAGCCGTAACCGGGCGGATAATAGTCGCACCCCGCGATCGCCAGGACGGCGGCAGCGGCGACGGCGGCGCGTACCGGCCTGGACGAGAACGACTGGAACCTGGATGGCAGCTTGGACATGAACTTTCTCCGGCACGACGTCCGGTCTGGGACGAAGGAACAACGTGCGAGATGGTGCCGCGGATCACCGCTCGCCGCCGGTAAAGCGTGACCTTTTGTCACGGAAACGTCTCGTTCCGTTCCATGCCCGGAAAAACTATCTCGAACACCGTTCCGGTCTCGACTCCGGTATCGGTGCCGGCCTCGGCCGCCGCCACCGACACTCGCGCCCCGTGCAGCCGCGCGATCGCGCTGGCGAGGCTCAGGCCGAGGCCGCTGCCGTGGATGTGCCGGCTCTTGTCCGACCGGTAGAACCGCCGGAGCACCGCGTCCCGTTCCGCCGCCGCGATGCCGATCCCGGTATCCGCCACTCGCAGCACCGGCCGCCGGTCCCGTTGCAGCACCGACACGCGCACCGTCCCGCCGCCCGGGGTGAACTTGATCGCGTTGTCCACCAGGTTGGCGGCGAGCTCGACCAGCAGGTCGCGGTCGCCATGCAGCGCCGCCGCCGGCCCGGGATCGAGCAGCAGCCGGTTCCCGGCCGCCTCCGCCAGCGGCTCGTACAGCTCGACCACCTCAGCCGCCACCTCGCGCAGCGCCACCGCCGAGAAGCCGCCCTGCCGGCGCCCGTTCTCGATCTCGCCGATGCGCAGCAGCGCGGTGATCACCGCGAAGCACCCGTCCAGGTCCGCGACCGCGCGGTTGATCGCGTCGCGCAGCCCGTCGGCGGGCAGCGGATGCAGCACCGCCCGCTCCAGCCCGGCCCGCACCCGCGCCAGCGGCGTGCGCAGGTCGTGGGCGATGTCGTCGCCGACGCCCTTGATCTCGTCGAGCAGCCGCTCCAGCCGCTCCAGCATCCGGTTCACGCTTGCCGCCAGCCGCGCCATCTCGTCGTTGCCGCGCCCGACCGGCAGACGCGCCTGCAGCCCGCCCGCCATGATGCGGTCGATCGCCAGCTGCATCCGGCCGACCCTGGCCAGGTTGCGCCGGCTCAGCCATCCACCGGCCAGGAGCGAGATCAGCAGGGCAGGAAATAACGCAGTCTCAATGGCATCCAGGGTAATGCTGCGGAGCTGCTGCAGGTCGCGCAACGACCGCCCGAGCACCAGCACCCGCCCGCCCGGCACCGGCAGCGCTTCCGCCCGCACCCGGCGCACCCCCTGGTCGAGCGGGTGCACGGTGATCTCGCGGATCGTCCCGTCCACCGGCAGCGCGTCCGGCCACGCCGTGAGGTTGCCGGCGACCGGCCTGTGCCCGGCGTCGAACAGGCCCGCCGCGGTGATCAGCAGCCTGAGGTCGTTGGTCGCCCAGAGCCGCATCTGCGCGTCGAGCATAGCCGGGTGCTGCGCCGCCATCAGCGCCGCCTCGCGATCGAGCAGCCGGTCGGCCCGCTCCACCTCGTAACGCGTGATGCGCCAGTAGATCAGCGAGAACTGCAGCAGCGCCACCCCCGCCAGCAACGCGGAGGAGCCGAGCGCCAGCCGGAAGGTCGCGGTGCCGAACAGGCCGCGGACCGAGCGGACGCCACCGGTCACCGCGGCCGCCTCACCCGGAGAGGCCGCTCAGTCCTCGATGCGCAGCACGAAGCCGGCGCCGCGTATGCTCTGGATCAGCGGCGCCTGGTCCGGCGGGTCGAGCTTGCGGCGCAGCTTGCCGATGTGCACGTCCACCAGGTTGGTCTGCGGGATGAACCGGTAGTGCCACACGTCCTCCAGCAGCATGTCCCGGGTCAGCACCTGGTTCGGCCGCCGCACCATGTATTCCAGCAGCCGGAACTCGCGCGGTAGCAGTTCCAGGCTGCGGCCGTCGCGCCGCGCCTGTCGGGCGAGGAGGTCCATCTCCACCGGGCCGGCGCGCAGCACGGTCTCGCGCGTCTCGGCCGGGCGACGCAGCAGCGCCTCCAGCCGGGCCGCCAGCTCCTCCATCGCGAACGGCTTGGCCAGGTAGTCGTCGCCGCCCGCCTTGAGCCCGACCACCCGGTCGTCGACCGCGGACAGCGCGCTCAGCACCAGCACCGGCGTGCGCACCCCTTCGGCACGCAGCCTGGCAAGCACCGCCAGCCCATCCAGCCCCGGCAGCATGCGGTCCAGCACCAGCACGTCGAAGGCGCCGCCCATCGCCTGGTCGAGCCCGTCCGGCCCGCTGCCTGCGTGGCTGACCAGGTAGCCGCGGCCGGACAGCTCCGCTTCCACCTCCTGGGCGATCCGGACGTCGTCCTCGACCAGCAGCACCCGCCGGCCCGGCGGCCGTAGGTCATCCTCGAACACGAGTTCGGCTGAAGCGGTCATCGTCCCTTCTATCTGGGGGCGGCTGCAGCTCCAGACCAGTTAAATCCCGCTCACGACGGCGGCGACGCGGCTCGATCCGCCGCCAGTCCCGGCCCACGCGCTCCGTGGTCCTCCAGCCCAGAGTGTTCCAGCCCCGTCTGTCGCAGCTCCGGCTCCTCCAGCCCCGTCTGGTCCAGATCCAGCAGCGCCGCCCCTGCCGCCGGGTCCGGCGCCTCGACCTCGCGCAGCTTGCGCGCCACCACCCGGGTGCGCCGCCTCGCCTCCTCGATCGCGTTCGACATCGCGCCGGCGTTGCGCCCCAGCTTCTCCAGCACCCCGTCCATGCGCAGCATCTCCTGCCGGGTGGCACCGAGCAGGTGGCTGATCGCCTCGGTCTTCTCCTCCAGCGCCAGAGTCACGTAGCCCAGGTGGATGGTGCGCAGCAGCGCCGGGATCAGGCTCGGCCCCATCACCAGCACCCGGCAGGTGCGGCCGATCTCGTCGATCAGCCCCGGCACCCGCGCCACCTCGGCATACAGCCCGTCGGTCGGCAGGTAGAGCACCGCGAACTCCACCGTCACCGGCGGCAGGATGTATTTCGACGCGATCTTGCGCGCCTCCATGCGCAGCAGCGACTCCAGCGCGCGCCGCGCGGTGCGCTCGCCCTCGGCATCCACCGCCTCCACCGCGTTCAGCAGCCGCTCGTACGCCTCGGTCGGGAACTTGGAGTCGATCGCCAGCAGCGGCGCGGTGCCGCCGCGCATCGGCATGCGCACCGCGAACTCCACCACCTCGGCGCTGGCCTGGGCGAGCCGCCGGTTGGTCTCGTACGCCCCCGCCGGCAGCACGTCGTCCAGGATCGCGCGCAGCTGCGCCTCGCCCCAGCCGCCGCGCGTCTTGACGTTGGAGAACAGCCGCTTCAGGTCGCCGATCTGCGCGGTCATGGTGGACACCTCGCCCATCGCCTTCTGCACCGCCGCGAACTGCTCCAGCACGCGCTGGAAGCTGCGCGTCATCTGCTTCTCGACCGCGGCATGCAGCTGCTCGTTGACGCTGGACTGGATCGCCGACAGCCGTGCCGCGCTCTGCTCCGCCATCTGCCGCAGCGCGTTCGACATCGCCGTGCGCGCCTCGCCCTGCTCGCGCGCGATCAGCGTGGTGAGCCCGCCCAGCCGCTCCTCCATGCCGAGCCGCACCTGCCCCAGCCGGTCCGCCATCTCGCGCTCCAGACGGACCAGCTGGTGCAGCGCCTGGTCCTCGCGGCCGGACCCCAGCAGCACCAGCCGCAGCACCAGCAGGGACACGACCAGGGAGGCGACCGCGCCGGCGGCGCCGAGCAGCTGCAGCACATCGAGCGACATGGCCGCAGGCTAGCAGCGCCGCCCGAGTCGCCGCGGCAGGATTCGGCGACGGCTCAGCCGCGCGGGAACTCGCCGCGCCCGGCCAGCCGCGCGCCCTCCGACAGCAGCGCCCCGGTGTCCTCCGCCGACCTCGGCCAGCCCAGCAGGTAGCCCTGCACCGCCTCGCAACCGACGCCGCGCAGCGCCGCCAGCTGGGCCTCGTCCTCCACACCCTCGGCGACCACGCCCAGGCCCATGTCGTGCCCGAGCCGGACGATCGTCCCGACGATGGTCACCGCCGCCTGCCGGGTGGCGATCCCGCTCACGAACGAGCGGTCGATCTTGATGGTGTCGACGCGGTAGCGGTCCAGGTAGCTCAGCGAGGAGTAGCCGGTGCCGAAATCGTCCAGCGCGATCCGCACCCCGAGCGCGCGGAGCCGGTCCAGGATGCCGCCGATCAGGTCCGGCTGCTGCAGGAAGATGCTCTCGGTGACCTCCAGCTGCAGGCAGCCCGGATCCAGGCCGGTCTCCGACAGCACCTCGTGAACAACGTTCACGAAACCGCCCGCCTTCAGCTCCTGGCCCGAGGTGTTCACGTTGAGGTACAGGCCCAGCTCCGGATGCAGTCCCTGCCAGCCGCGCATGCGGACGCAGGCCTCGCGCAGCACCCAGCGCCCGACCTCGCGGATCAGGCCGGTCTCCTCCGCGATCCGGATGAACACCGAGGGCGGCACCAGCCCGCGGACCGGATGGCGCCAGCGCAGCAGCGCTTCCAGCCCGGCGATCCGCCCGCCCGCGGTCTCGCAGATCGGCTGGTAGTCCAGGAACAGCTGGCCGCGCGGCAGCGCGTTGCGCAGGTCGGTGCGCAGCTCCAGGGCGTCCACCGCCTCGGCCCGCATCGCCTCGGTGAACATCACGTAGCCGGTGTCGCTCCGCTTGGCGCAGTACATGGCGATGTCGGCGTTGCGCAGCACCTCCTCCGGGACCGGCGTCCCGGCCACGACGTGGACGATGCCGATGCTGCCCGACGAGAACAGCTCGTGCTCGCCCAGCCAGACCGGCCGCCCGATCGCTGCCAGGATGCGCTCGGCCAGCTCCAGCACCGACGACAGCCGGTCCGCCTCGCCGGCCAGCACCGCGAACTCGTCGCCGCCGAACCGCGCCAGCGTGTCCCCCGGGCCGATGCAGCCGCGCAGCCGGTCCGCGACGTCCATCAGCAGCCGGTCGCCGACCTGGTGGCCGAGGCTGTCGTTGACCAGCTTGAACCGGTCGAGGTCGAGGAACAGCACCGCGCAGCCCGGCGCCGCGTGCTCCGGCCCGGCCAGCGACGCCTTGAGCCGGCTCATGAAGAAGGCGCGGTTGTGCAGCCCGGTCAGGCCGTCGTGATGCGCGTCGTAGATCAGCTGCGCCTCGACCCGCCTGCGCTCCCCGACCTCGTCCTCCAGCTCCTGCGCGTGACGGCTCAGGTCGTCCAGTAGCACCTGCTGATGCTGCTGCAGCGCCTTCAGGTCCTGCACGTCGGTGGTCGAGCCGAGCCACTCGACGATCCGGCCCGACCCGTCGCGCGACGGGATCGACCGGGTGCGGTGCCAAAGGTAGGCGCTGTCCTGCGCACGCCGCACCCGGAACTCGACGTCGAGGTTGCCGACCGGCATGGCGGCCTCCCACGCGGCGACGGCGATGCTCCGGTCGTCCGGATGGACCGCATCGAGCCAGCCGCGGACGTGGCTCTGCTCCTGGGTCTGGCCGGTGAAGGCGTGCCATTGCGGGCTGGACCAGGTCCAGTTGCCCTTGTCGCAGGACCGCCACAACAGATGCGGCACGCCCTCCACGAACACGCGCAGGTGCCGCTCCGCCGCCTCGATGTCCTGCCGCAGCCGGTAAAGGTCGTCGATGTCGGCCGAGCTGCCCACCCAGTCCATGTCGCGCGCCGGCAACTCGGCCGGGCGCGCCGCCCGTGTCTGGTGCCAGTGGTAGGAGTCGTCCCGCACGCGCCGGATCCGGTGCTCGACGAGGTAGCTGCCCGAGGCCGACGCGTCGGACCAGGCGTCCAGCGTCGGCTGACGGTCGTCGGGATGGATCGCGTCGAGCCAGCCGAAGCCGAGGCTCCGGTTCGCCGACAGGCCGGTGTAGACCAGCCATTGCGGGCTGGGCCAGGTGCGGTCGCCGTCGGCACGGCATCCGAACACCAGCTGGGGCAGGCTGGTGGCCAGCGCCCGGAAGCCTTCATCGAGCGGCTCGTAGTCCACGCGTCGCCTCCTTCCCCGGCAGCCTGGAAGCGGAACGCGCGGGACCGGGGCCGCCGCGTGCCCGTGTCGACCGGAACGGCGCCGGACACCCGCCGGACCGCCCTCCGCTTGCCTGCCCCGCTCCCGGCCGGCACGCCGCGCGGCGAGGCGCAAGTACTTCCGGGGCTCGCTTCTCG
>CAXUEL010000110.1:0-10930 GCA_964249915.1 uncultured Acetobacteraceae bacterium
ACTGGCGGGAGGACGCTCGGGCGCTCGACCGCCGGGTGCGGGCGATGACCCCCTGGCCGGGCGCGGTGGCGCTGCTGGGCGACACCGCGATCAAGATCGTCGCGGCGACGCCGCTGGACCGGCCGGACGGCGCGGTCCCGGGCACGACGCTGGACGACCGGCTGACGGTCGCCTGCGGCCGCGGCGCGCTGCGGATCGACCGGCTGCAATGGCCCGGCCGGGCGGTGCTCGATTCGGACGCGTTCCTGCGCGGGCGCCCGGTGCCGACGGGTACTGTCTTGAACGTTGTTCAAGTTTGACCGCGCGCTGGGCGCTGCTGGTCGAGTACGACGGCACCCCGTTCCTCGGCTGGCAGCGGCAGGCGACCGGCTCGTCGGTGCAGGGCGTGCTGGAACAGGCGGCCAGCCGCCTCGCGGGCGGTGCCGCGGTGGCCAGCATCGCCGCCGGCCGCACCGATGCCGGGGTGCATGCGCAAGGCCAGGTGGTGCATCTCGACCTGCCGGACCCGGACCGCCTGACCGCGTCACGGGTGCGCGACGCGCTCAACTTCCACATGAAGCCGCATCCGGTGGCGGTGGTGCAGGCGGCGCGGGTGCCGGACGACTGGAACGCGCGGTTCCGGGCGATCCGGCGCCGCTACCGCTACCGGATCCTGAACCGTCCGGCGCGGCCGGCGCTGGAGGGCAACCGGGTCTGGCACGTGCGCCGGCCCCTGGACGACGCGGCGATGCGCGACGCCGCCGCACTGCTGCTCGGCCGGCACGACTTCACCTCGTTCCGCGCCAGCGCCTGCCAGGCGAAAAGCCCGCTGCGCACCCTGGACCGGCTCGACGTGGTGGTCGACGGCACGTTGATCGAGATCCACGCCGAGGCGCGCTCCTTCCTGCACCACCAGGTGCGCAACATGGTCGGCACGCTGCGCCTGGTCGGCGACGGGCGCTGGCGGCCCGGGCAGGTGGCCGAGGCGCTGGCGGCGCGGGACCGCTCCGCCGCCGGCCCCACCGCGCCGCCGGACGGGCTGTGCCTGATGGCGGTGGGCTACCCCGAGGACCCGTTCACGATGCCGGATGCGCGGCCGCCGGAGCCGGATCGGGCTGGAACATGACCTGCGCCAGCAGCGGCTGCAGCGCCGCCGCCAGCAGGGAGGATCCCGCGGTCAGCGCCAGCACCGTCAGCACCGCCTTGAACCGGCCGATCGCCAGGCCCTTCCAGGCCATGAACCATTGCAGCCACAGGAAGTAGCCGGCCAGCAGCAGCATCGCCGCCCGGCCGGCGGCATCGTGGCCGAGTCCCATCTGCAGCAGCACGGAAGCCAGCAGCATGGCCGGCAGGTAGACCGGCAGCACCAGCCAGACGCTCCAGGCCGAGGCGGTGGCATAGCGCTGCCAGCGATCGGCACGGTGCCACAGCCGTGCCATGAGGTGAGACAGCACCGGCGGCAGCAGTACCACGCAGAACAGCAGCAGCAGCAGGCACACGGCGGCCACGCTCGGACGCTGCGACAGCAGCAGCGCGGACAACACCAGCAGGAACGCGATCGGCGGCGACAGGGAGGCCAGGAAGGCGTCCCGCCCGCCCTCGAAGCAGGCAAACCCTTCCGAGCGGCCGGTGCCGAGCAGGAACAGGCCGTACACCACCTGCCTGATGGCGCCCGGACGGCGTGGCAGGGGGCTGCGGAGCTTCGGGCGGCCGGGCTTGTCGCCGCTCATGACGCCCTCATCGCATCCGCCTGCGGCAGCAACCGGTCGAGCAGGTCGCCATAGATTGCCGACAACAGCTCGAGGTCGGCGACCGGCACGTTCTCGTCGACCTTGTGCATGCTCCGGCCCACCAGGCCGAATTCCGCCACCGCGCAGCGGGGCGCGATGAAGCGCGCGTCGGAGGTGCCGCCGCCGGTGTCCAGCGACGCGGTCCGGCCGGTCCGGTCGCGGATCGCCGCCTGCAGCGCCGCCACCTCCGGACCGGGCTCGGTGCGGAACACCTCGCCGCTGACCCGGATGTCGAGCCGGGCGTCCGGGGCGTGGCGGGCACAGGCGCCGCGAAGCAGCGCGGACAGCGACTCCCCGGTGTGGCGGTCGTTGAAGCGTATGTTGAGGCGGGCCTCGGCCTGGCCGGGGATCACGTTGCCGGCCGCGTTGCCGACGTCGATGCTGGTCACCTGCAGGCCGGACGGCTCGAAGAACGGCGTGCCCTCGTCCAGCTTCGTCGTCGTCAGTTCCGCCAGCAGGGCCAGCAGCCGGTGCACCGGGTTGTCGGCGCGGTGGGGATAGGCGACGTGCCCCTGCACACCACGCACCACTAGGTGGGCGTTCAGGCTGCCGCGACGGCCAGCCTTGATCATCTCCCCCAGCCGCTCGGGGTTGGTCGGCTCGCCGACCAGGCAGAAATCGGGCACGTGGCCGTTGGCCGCCATCCAGTCCAGCACGCGCCGCGTGCCGTGCAGCGCCGGGCCTTCCTCGTCGCCGGTGATCAGCAGGCTGATCGAGCCCGCGGGCACGCCTCCCCGGCGCGCCAGATGTTGCGCCACGGCGTGCACGAAGGCGGCGATCCCGCCCTTCATGTCGCAGGCGCCGCGCCCGTACAGCACCCCGTCGACCACCGCGCCCTCGAACGGCGGCACCCGCCAGCCCTCGCCCGGCGGCACCACGTCGGTATGGCCGGCGAAGCACAGGTGCGGCGAGCCGCTGCCGAGGCGCGCGAACAGGTTCGGCGTGCGCTCCGGCCCCTCCCCGAACGGCAGGGAGAACACGGCGAAGCCGAGCCGGCGCAGCGCCTCGGCCAGCACCGCCTGCGCCCCGTCATCGGCCGGCGTGACCGACGCGCAGCGTATCAGCGCCCGGGCCAGCGGCAGCGGCCCGGAGGGAGCGACGGACGCGCTCACTCGCGCAGCAGCTCGTTGATCGCCGTCTTGGCGCGGGTGCGCGCGTCGACCCGCTTGACGATCACCGCACAGGCCAGCGACGGCAGCGGCCGGCCGGCCGCCGCGGGCTGCGCCGACGGCAGCGTGCCCGGCACCACCACCGAGTAGGCGGGGACGCGCCCGACGAACACCTCGCCGCTGGCACGGTCGACGATCCGGGTCGAGGCGCCCAGGAACACGCCCATGGACAGCACGCTGCCCTGCTCCACGATCACCCCTTCCGCCACCTCGGACCGCGCGCCGATGAAGCAGTCGTCCTCGATGATCACCGGCGCCGCCTGCAGCGGCTCCAGCACCCCGCCGATCCCGACGCCGCCGCTGATGTGGCAGTTGCGGCCGATCTGGGCGCAGCTTCCCACCGTCGCCCAGGTGTCGATCATGCTGCCGGGACCGATCCAGGCGCCGACGTTGACGAAGCACGGCATCAGCACCACGCCGGGCGCCACGAACGCTGACCGCCGCACCACGGCGCCGGGCACAGCACGGAAGCCGGCGGCGGCGAAGCGCTGCGTGTCCCAGCCGGCGAACTTGACCGGCACCTTGTCGAAGGCCGGAGCGCCACCAGGGCCGGGCACCGTCACGCTGTCGTTGAGCCGGAACGACAGCAGCACCGCCTTCTTCAGCCAGTCGTGCACGATCCAGCCGTCGGACGCCTCGTGACCCGACGGCTCCGCCACACGGAGCCTCCCGTCGTCGAGCGCCGCCAGCACCTGCTCGACGTCGTCGCGGTCGGCGCCGCCGGTTGCGGCCGACAACGCGTCGCGCCGGTCCCAAAGGGCCTCGATCCGGTGGCGGAGGGCGTCGACGGTCATGGAACGGTCCGGCTGATGGCGATCTCCCGCCCGATGCCGGGCAGCATCGGCCCGAAGCACGGCGCGGACCATGCTCAGCCGGCCGGTCCCTGTCAACGCGACGTGATCGCTTCGCCGCCACAACCTGGCATAGTCGTTTACCAGCAGTTCAGCTTTCGCCGCGAGGATCGGCTTCGTGATGAGATGCGATCCATGACCATGACCGGACCCGGCACTACCCCCTCCCAGCAGCCGGACGCGGCAGGCTTTGCCGCTGCCCTGATCGACAGCCGGGCGCGCTGGCGCGACCTGGCGCTGATCGCCTCCGACCTGACCTTCGAGACCGACGCCGCCGGCGCCTTCGTGCTGCTCGGCCCGGAGCACGCGTTCGGCTGGACCACGCGCACCCTGCTCGGGATCGCGGCGGACACGCTGCTGGTCCGTCCGGACAGCGTGTCCGGCTTCAACCCGTTCCTGCCGGACGCCACGGTGCGCCGGCACCGCGCCTGGCTGCGCCGGCCGGACGGGGAGGCGGTCAGCGTGCTGATCTCGTCGGCGCCGCTGCATGCGCCGGATGGCAGCCTGGCCGGCGCGCGCGGCACGGTCCAGGACAACACCGAGCAGGACCGGCAGGAGGAGCAGCTGGTCGAATCCCTGCTGCAGCACCGCACGGTGAGCGAGATCAGCCGGCGCATGCGCCGCGCGGTGCTGCCGGACATGGTGATCAAGATCGGGCTCGAGGAGCTGCTGGACGCGACCGGCGCCAGCGGTGCGCTGGTGGTCGCCTGCGACACCGCACCGCCGGCGACGGAGCCTGCCGCGCCCGCGGCCGCGGATGGCAGGCCGGCTGCCGGCGGCATCGACGCCAGCACCGCGCCGCGGCTGGTGTCACGCATCCTGCACCGCGCCGGCGCGCCGTCCCCGGTCTCGGACCGCGAGATCACCGCGCATGTCTGCCGCGCCGCGGCCACGTCGGCGCCCTGGACACGGATCGAGACCCTGTTCGACCGGCGCGTGATCCTGACCGCGATCGGCACCCATTTCTGCGAGCCGGTGGTGCTGGTGCTGTGGCGCGACGGCAGCCGCATCTGGAACAACGGCGACGCGGCGGTCAGCGCCGGCTTCCTGGCCTCGCTCGCCGGGGTGCTGGAGCACGACCAGGTGCAGCGCGAGCTGGCGCGGCAGTCCGGCGCCGACACGCTGACCGGCCTGCTGAACCGTGACGCCTTCACGGTGGAGGTCAACCGCCGGCTGGACCGTCTCGACGCCGAAGGCCTGTCGGCGACTCTGATGGTGGTGGGGCTGGACCGGTTCGGGGAGATCAACGACGCGCACGGTCCGGAAAAGGGCGACGACGCGCTGCGGCAGGCGGCGCACGTGCTGCGCGACGCGGTGCGGCCGACCGACCTGGTGGCCCGGCTCGGCGGCGACGTGTTCGCGCTGTGGCTCGACGGGGCGGACCAGTTCGCCGCCGCCGAGCGCGCCGAGGTGTTGTGCCAGAAGGGAGTGGCGGTGACCCTGGCCGAAGGCACCCAGCTGCAGGTCTCGGTGGGCCTGACGACGCGGCCCAGCCGGTGCTTCGAGACGATCGAGACGCTGCTGGAGCAGGCGCATGCGGCGCTGGCGGCGATCAAGCTGGCCGGCGGCGGCCGCTGGCACTTCTACAACGAGGGAGTAGGCCCGTGACCCCGTTCCGGCCCGACATGCTGCAAGACCTGGACGCCAGGCCGGATGCCGCGGCCGACCGGCAGCCGCATCTGGCGGCGGCGCCCGACGCGGATCATCCGTCCCCTGTCCGGACCCTGCTGCCCCTGGTCCGCCGGCTGCTCCCTCCCGGACAGGAGGCGGAAGCGACGCGGCGTGCGCAGCTCCTGGCCGAACGGATCGAGGCGCGGGTCGCGCAGTGCCGGGCCGGGCTGATCAGGACACGGCTCGACACGGCTGCACCGGCGGTGGCCGCGCGGCTGGAGGCGGACGTGGCGGAACTCGACAAGGTCCTGCTGGAACTGGCCGACAGCCTCGACGCCGCCTCCGCCCTGGTGCTGCTCGGCGATGCCGGGTCCTGCCCGGACCTGGGCGGATTGCTGGATACAGGCGTGTCCGAGCTCCGCGAGGCGGCGCTGGACGCGGTGACGCCCGGGAGCGCCGACCGGTTCGACGCGCTGTGCCGGGCTGCCTGCCTGTCCCAGCTCCGCGGCGCGATCAGCCGCCTGCCGCTTGGCGCCATGGACCGGGCGGCGCTGCGGCAGCGGATCGGCGAGCAGCCACCATCGGGCACCGCGGCTCCGGATGGGGGAGAGCCCGCCTTCCTGCATGCGCTGCGTCACGGCGATCACGCCGCGGCGCTGGCGCTGTTGTCCGCCTCCGCCCTGGTGCCGCGGGAGATGGTCGCCATGACGGTCGCCCTGCGCAACCAGCGCGGGCTGGTGAGCCTGGCCTGGAAGGCCGGCTACTCGATGCGCTCCGCCGTCCTGCTGCAGAGCCAGGTCGCCGGGATCGCGCCGAACGCCCTGCTCGGCGCCACCGCCGACGGCGGCTGTCCGCTCGGCCGCAGCGAGATGGTCTGGCAGATCGGCCTGCTGTCCCGCATGTCCTCCTGAGAACGGGCGATCAGGAGGCGCGGATCAGGGTTCCGGGCCCGGCGGAGGTGAACAGCTCGAGCAGGCAGGCATGCGGAACCCGGCCGTCCAGGATCACCGCCGCGCGTGCGCCCTGCGCCACGGCCTGCAGGCAGGTCTCGACCTTGGGGATCATGCCGCCGGAGATGGTGCCGTCGGCGATCGCGGCGCGCGCCTGCTCGGCGGTCAGTTCCGGGATCAGCCGCTTGTCCGCGTCCAGCACGCCCGGCACGTCGGTCAGCATCAGCAGCCGGGTGGCGCTGAGCGCGCCCGCGACCGCGCCCGCCGCGGTGTCGGCGTTGATGTTGTAGGTCTGGCCGTCCTCGCCGATGCCGACCGGGGCGATCACCGGGATCACCCCCGAGCCGGACAGCGCATAGAGCACGCGGGTGTCGACCCGTTCCGGCTCGCCGACGAAGCCGAGGTCCAGCACCCGCTCGATGCGGCTGTCCGGATCGCGCACGGTGCGGGTCAGGCGGCGGGCGCGAAGCAGGTTGCCGTCCTTGCCGGAGATGCCGACCGCCAGGGCGCCGGCGCGGTTGATCAGAGCGGCGACCTGCTTGTTCACCGAGCCGGACAGGACCATCTCGATCACGTCGACCATGGCGGCGTCGGTGATGCGCAGGCCGTCGACGAAGCTCGACTTGATGTCGAGCCGGTCGAGCATGGCATCGATCTGCGGGCCGCCGCCATGCACCACCACCGGGTTGACCCCGACCAGCTTGAGCAAGGCGATGTCGTGGCCGAACGCGTCCGACAGCGCCGGGTCGCCCATGGCGTGGCCGCCGTACTTCACCACGATGGTGTCGCCGGCGTAGCGGCGCAGGAACGGCAGCGCGCTGGCCAGCACGGCGGCCTGCTCGCTGGCGGTCCGGAGGGCCTCGTCGCTCATCGTCATCGGCGTCGGTCCTTCAACGCGGGACAGGGGGAGACGATAGCGCCAGCTCGGCCAGCGCCGCACGCAGTTCCGGGATCCCGGCGCCGGTGCCGCTGCTGGTGGCGAGCACGACCGGGTGGGCGGCGGCGAAGCTGCCGGCCAGCGCCTGGGCCTCGGCCCGCTTGGCGGCGAGCACGGCCGGCTTCGGCACGTCGCACTTGGTCAGCACCAGCTGGAAGATCACCGCCGCCCGGTTGAGCAGGGTCATCGCCTCGCGGTCGTTGTCCTTGAGCTCGATCCGCGCGTCCAGCAGCAGCAGCACCCGGCGCAGCGTCGGACGGCCGCGCAGGAAGTCGAACATCATCCCCTGCCAGTCCTCCTTCACCTCGCGGTTGGCCTTGGCGTAGCCGTAGCCCGGCATGTCGACCAGGGTCATCCGGTCGGACAGCGCGAAGAAGTTGAGCTGCCGGGTGCGGCCGGGCTCGGAGGAAGCACGCGCCAGCGCCTTGTGCCCGGTCAGGGCGTTGATCAGGCTCGACTTGCCGACGTTGGAGCGGCCGGCGAAGGCGATCTCAGGCAGGTCCGGATCCGGCAGCTGGTCGATCCGCTGCGCGCCGTGGAAGAAGCGGCAGGAGCCCGCGAACAGCAGGCGCCCGGCCTCGACCGCCTCGGCCTGCTCCTCCGCGGTCGACGCCTGCGGCGTGAACCCGCCGTCCTCCGCGCGGCTCAGTTCTGCACCGTGCTGACCTGGCGGGCACCGCCGCCGAGGCGGGTGCGGCGCTGGATCAGCCATTGCTGCGTCACCGTGAGCAGGTTGTTCCAGCAGTAGTAGATCACCAGCCCGGCCGGCTGGCGGGCCAGCACGAAGGTGAAGATCAGCGGCATGATCTGGAACAGCCGCGCCTGCGCCGGGTCGGCCGGCGGCGGGTTCATCCGCTGCATCAGCAGCATGGTGCCGCCCAGCACGACCGGCCAGATGCCGAGGTGCAGGAACGGGCTCAGCACCGACGGGTCGAACGGGATCAGCCCGAACAGGTTGAACAGGTTGGTCGGGTCGGGCTCGGACAGGTCGCGGATCCAGCCGAAGAACGGCGCGTGCCGCATCTCGATGGTGACCACCAGGTCCTTGTACAGGCACCAGAACACCGGCACCTGCACCAGCATCGGCAGGCAGCCGGCGGCCGGGTTGGCGCCTTCCTGCTTGTAGAGCTGCATCATCTCGGTGTTCATCGCCACCGCGTCGCCCTTGTGGCGCTCGCGCACCGCCTGCATCTTCGGCGCCAGCAGCTTCATCTTGGCCATGGAGCGGAACTGCTTGATCGCCAGCGGGAAGAACAGCGTCTTGACGATCAGGGTGAAGGCCAGCAGCGCCAGCCCGAAGTTGCCGAGTGCGGTGTTGAGCCAGTCCAGCACGTAGAAGATCGGCTTGGTCAGGAACGCGAACCAGCCGAAGTCCACCGCCTTCCAGAAGTCGGTGGCGTGCAGGCTAGACTGGTAGGCTTCCAGCAGGTGCACCTCCTTGGCGCCGGCGAACACGTGGCTGACGGTGTCGAGCGTGCCGCCGGCCGGCACGGAAAGCGCCGACTGGGAGATGAAGTCGACCTGGTAAACCCCGGCGCCGGCGTTGGCATCGTAGCGGTAGCTGCCGGTCGTCGGCTGGTCACGAGGGGGCAGGATCGCGGTGAGCCAGTACTTGTCGGTGATGCCGCCCCAACCGCCCTCCGGGCCCGCCGCCTGCACCCCGGACCAGCCGGTGCCGCCGTTCTCCGCGGCGTGGCTCTTGAGGCTGGTGTAGGACATCTGCTCCAGCCGGCCGTCGATCACCGCGATCGGCCCCTCGTGCACCAGGTAGCCGCCGGTCACCTGCGGGGTGTAGGAGCGGCTGACGCGTGACCAGGGATACAGCGGCACCGGCTGCGCGGTCGCGTTGCGGACCCGCTGCTCGGCGGTGAACATGAAGTCGCGGTCGACCGACAGCACGATCTGGAAGGTAAGCCCGGCGCCGTTGTCCCAGGACAGGGTCACCGGACGCGCGAGCGTGAGGCTGGGCGCATCCGCGGTCCAGACGGTGCTGCCGTTCGGCACCTTGACGCCGCCCGCGACCGCGCTCCAGCCGAGCTGGACGATGTTGGGCTGCTTCTGGTCCTGCGGCTCCAGCACCCGGACCTGGGGGCTGCCGGGCTTCAGGGTTTCGCGGTAGTCGGTCAGCTGCAGGTCGTCGAGGCGGGCGCCGACCAGGTCGATGCTGCCGTGCATGCGGGGTGCGGTGATCGCCAGGCGCTGATCCGGAGACGGCGCCGGGATCGCGGCCGGCTGGCTGCCGGGCGGCGCCAGCTCGGCTACCGGGCGCGGCGCGTCGGCGGCCGGCGTCGACTGCGTGCTGCGCGCCTCCTGCTGGTGCACCCGGTTCTGCGTCGGCATCAGCCGCTCGAAGCCGAGGATGATCGCGACCGAGATCACGAACGCAAGGAGGAGTCGCTTGTTGTCCATCAGCGGAACAGTCGATCAGTTCTGGAGGTGGCGGGTTGGCAAGGATGGTCTGGCGGTCGCGACGCAGGTGCAGCGTATCGGCGGGACCGGGTCATGGCCGCCCGGATGCCACGGGTGGCAGCGCAGGATGCGCGAGGCGGCGAGGCCGGTGCCGCGTGCGACGCCGTGCCGGTCGAGCGCCTGCAACGCGTAGTCGCTGCAGGATGGCGAGAACCGGCAGTTCGGGCCCAGCACCGGACTCAGCACGAGCTGGTAGGCGCGGATCAGCAGGCGCATCCCGGTCCGGACGACCGCGATCACGGCGTCCGGCGATCGGCAAGGCGCACCCCGGTCCGCTTCAGCGCGCGCCGGAAGTCGTCGATCAGCGCCGGGAACGGGCGCGACCGGGTGCCGTCGCGGCCGATCAGCACCAGGTCGACGCCGGTCAGCGCGTCGCCCTGCGCCGCCTGGTCGCGCAGCAGGAGCCGGGCCGCCTCGCGCAGCCGGCGCTTGGTGCGGTTGCGCACCACGGCGTTGCCGACCTTCTTGGTCACGGTGAAGCCCAGGCGGGCCGGCGCGTCGTCGCCGCGCGGCATGGCCTGCAGGACCAGCCCGGGCGTCGGCGCCTTGGCACCCTTGGCGGCGACGCGGAGGAACTGGGCACGACGCTTGAGCCGGATCGAGGAAGACGCCATGGCAGCCCCGTTTCCTGCGGCCGGCCGGAACCGACCGGGTGACGGCTTCAGGCGGACAGGCGCTTGCGGCCCTTGGCGCGGCGGCTGGACAGCACGTTGCGGCCGCCCACCGTCGCCATGCGGGTGCGGAAGCCGTGGCGCCGCTTGCGCACCAGCTTGGACGGTTGATAGGTGCGCTTCACGCTGCATCCTCCTGGGCGGGCGACCCGGCGCGGGAGGCGGCGGACCGGACGAGGGTATGGACAAGCGAAGGCGCCGCCGCATCGCGCGACGCCGCCTCCGGAGCGGCGGCTTATAGGCGTGCCGGAGCCGGACCGTCAACCGGGACACGGATCGGGCACCGTGCCGCAGCGGTAATCGCTTGAGCCGCAGGTTGGATCGGCGGATGCTCTGGAGCACATGCTCCGTTCGCGACCGATTCTCCGCTCGATCCTGCCGGCAGGGCTGGTGCTGCTGGCATCGCTCGCGGTGCTGCCGGGCGCTGTGCCGCGGCTGGTGCGCGTGCTGGCGCCGGCCGTCGCCGCCCTGGCGGCCGGGCTGGCGCTCGGGGCGTTCGACGC
>CAXUEL010000111.1:0-10929 GCA_964249915.1 uncultured Acetobacteraceae bacterium
ATCTAGTCGTGCACACAAGATGTGTGCACAAAGAGCCGTCTCGTCAACATCATCAAGCGAGGGCCAGAAATGCTGGCAGCAACCAGGTTGAGCTCAAACGGCAACCCCCTCTGACCTGATGGCGCTGCTCCGCCTGAGCCCGAACATTACCAGGCTGCCGACCACGGCGCCCAGGCCGCAATAGCCGATCGCCCCACGGGCACCGAAGCCATCGACCAGCAGGCCGCCGACGATGGCCCCGGTGGCGATCGCGATCTGGAACATCGTCACCAGCAGGGCACCGGCACTTTCCGCATGGTCGGGTGCCGACTGCGTGGTCAGGGTCTGCAGTGCCACCGGCAGCGCCCCGAAGGCGAAGCCCCAGGCCGCCAGGGCTGCAAAGGTGACGGATGCCGCGGCTCCGTAGCCGAGCAGCAGCAGCGAGGCCGCCGCGAGCAGCAGGGAGCCCAGCCCGACGCCGAGTCTGGCACTTCGTCCGGCGACGACGCCCCCGGCGAGGTTGCCAAAGAAGCCGCCGACGCCGAACACGAGGAGCACCAGCGAGATCCCCGCGGCATGCAGGTGCGACACCTGTTCCAGGAACGGCCGCACATAGGTGAAGCCGGCGAAGTGTCCGGAGATCACCAGGAGCAGAGTCAGCATGCCGACCTGGATGCGCGGCCGGCGCAGCAGCACCAGGAAGGTGCCGAGGCCGGGAGCATCCGTCGCCGGCAGCCGGGGCAGCGTGACGAACAGCGCCAGCAGGGCGGCCACGGACAAGCCGCCGGCGGACAGGAACGTCATGCGCCAGCCGATCAGGTCGCCGAGATAGGCGCCGAGCGGGGCGGCGCAGACCGTGGCGGCGGACACGCCGGTGAAGATGATCGAGATCGCCCGCGCCACCAGCCGCTGCGGCACCAGGCGCAGGCACAGGGCCGGCGCCAGCGACCAGAAACCGCCGAGCGCGAATCCCAGCGCCACCCGTGCCGCAAGCAGGATCCAGACGGTGGAAGCCAGGGCCGCCAGCAGGTTCGACACCACCAGCAGCAGCACCAGAGCGCGCACGATGACCCGCCGGTCGATCCGGCCGAGCCCGACCACGACGATCGGCCCGGCAAAGGCACCGACCAGCGCCGTCGCGGTGACGGCCTGCCCGGCGGTGCCGTTGGAAACGCCGAGGCCCTGGGCCATGGGCGTCAGGAGGCTGGCGGGCAGGAACTCCGCCGTGACCAGCGCGAACACGCCGAGTGCCAGCGAGAGCACCGCGCTCCAGGCGGCGTGCGCCGGTTCGGCGCCCGCTCCGGGCGGAGAATGCGTTGTGATCGCGTCGCCGCGGCTGGACGTGTCTGACATGGAGACACTTCTGGCAGGCCCCGCTGGCGACTACCAGACTGATCTCCGGCGTCGTGCCGCCCAATACAACCGTCTTGTGTGACCAGTCGAACTGATACGCCTTGCCACGCGAGAGCCAGCGCGGCACCAATACCTGTCTGTCCTGCCGTGGTCTCTGCGCCAGATCCGCACATGCCGCTGGACGCTGTCATAGGTACTGGCATGTCCCTCAGCGCCGAGCTGTTCATACAACCTACGCGCCGTCAGCCGCTCAGGCATTGAGCGTCTGGTATCTTCCTTGAGAAGCTGGTCCAGCCGCCCGACGAAAAGCCCAGATGCGGCTGAACCTAGCGCTGCGCGACATGATCAAATTCCGTCGTGGACCATATGCTCAAGCGCTGGGCAGCATTCGTCAGATTCCTCGACGACGGCAGAATCTGCCTGACCAGCAACATTGATGAACGGGCGCTGCATGGTATCGCTGAAGCGGAAGTCGTGGTTGTTCGCCGGGTCCGACCGTGGCGGCATCCGCGCCGCCGGTAGCTACACGCCGATCATCACTGCCAGGCTGAACAACGTCGACCCGCAAGCTTGGCGCGCTAATGTCCTGCGCAGGATCGCCGACCATTCGGCCTCGCAGCTCAGAAAGCTGCTAACTCTGGAACCACTTAAAACCGGTTGAAGAGCTTCCAGCAATACCACGAAGCGATTGGAAGCAGCTTCTCTCAAGAACATAGAGCCAGACTTGGTTATCGAGCCACAAACACTGCTGCTGCAAGCGGGTTAAGCCTGCGTTAGCAGCCCAAGCTGCTGAAATGAAGATTTACGACTGCTGCCGCTGTGGAGACGACTTCTGCGGGACTTTCTACACGAGCCCTCGCCCTGGACGAGGCGCGGATCAAACGACTTCACGGTGGGTCTGTCGAGCACCCTGAACGTCGATGTGATAGACACAGGGATCGTCGCGATCGAAGTCTTCCACCGTGAGGATACTCGATCAAAGATCCATGCCGCGGTACCTTAACGACGGCAGCGGTGCCTGAGACCAGATCTAACTGTCGTGCTCGCCACACGGATACCGAGATCTGTGTTGAAGCGGTCAAGCTATTCCGCTACGCGAAGGTCGCGGGGATGCTTAGACAACCTCCTGGCGACTTCGAACATCCATGCGTGAGCGCTCTGATTGAAGCGCTCGCTCGCATCTTTCCTACCGGGCCTACGCTCCAACAATTTAGGCCCATCACATGTCCGATACCACGAAGGCAGCCGACCAATCCTCCAGTAATGCATCGCATCGAGCGATCGTCGGAAAGGCCGTCGCTTACAAAGGCAAGGGCGGCTGCGAGGTCATTGAACGAACGGTCCGGCCGCCTGCCGCCGGAGAAGTCCGGATCGCGGTGAAGGCAGCGGCGGTCAACCCTGCCGACATCCTCTTGCGCGAGTCAGGCTTCAGACCGGGCTTCGGCGGTCAGGCCTATCCTATCGTGCCAGGCTTGGATGCCGCGAGTCTCGTCGAAGCGGTTGGGCCTGACGTTTCGCGTCTTCATGCCGGCCAGCAGGTGATGGCGTGCGTGGGGGTGACGCGACCCGAAGGAGGCGCTCAGGCGCAGTATGTCGTAGTCCCCTCCGCCTCGGTCGTTCCGATACCAGAGGGCGTATCCCTTACAGAGGCATGCACGTTGCCCATGAACGGGCTAACTGCGCTCCTCGCGCTGGAACTTGCCGCGCTGCATGACGGAGAAGTCCTGGCCGTGAGCGGTGGCGCTGGATTGGTGGCACATTACGCAATCGCGATTGCGAAGCGGAGAGGGCAGAGGGTCATCGCCGACGCGAAGCCGGAGGAGGCCGACCTGGTGCGGAGCTACGGTGCAGACGTGGTGATCGAGCGTGGATCAGGTTTTGCCGACGCTGTCCGTCGCGAGGTACCAGAGGGTGTCGATGCGCTGCTCGACACGGCCGTGCTCGGCGAGAAGTCTTTTCACGCAGTCCGCGACGGCGGGACCTACACTCCGTTTCGCTTCTGGCAAGACCAGCCAAGCGAACGCGACATCGTGATCAAGCCGGTGTCCGTATTCACCGTGTTCGACCGCACCGACCGCACCGAATGGCTTGAATACCTCCGCGACATGGCTGCGACTGCGAAGATCACATTGCGGATTGCGGGAACGTATGCGCCTGAACAATGCAGCGATGCACACCGTGCCCTCTAGGGCAGCGGACTTAGGGGTCGACCAATCATTCTGTTCTAGATAGGGGCCTCATTCAGGTGCACTCGCTTGGATGGCGATGAGAGCCAGGCTGGCAAGGTAGTTCCGTGCCAACCGGTCGCATCGAGTGGCGAAGCGGCGCCAGTTCTTCAGGCGGCAGAACAGGCGCTCAATGCCGTTGCACCGCTCGTAGGCTCGACGATCGAGCGAATACGGCGCGGTCTGGCTCACGGTGGACGCGATGACCACCTTGATGTGGCCTTGGTGAGCCAACGGCGCAGGCTTTCGGCGTCGTAGGCCTCGTCAGCGATCAGCCGTCCGGATGGCGAGGCGGCGCAGGACAGTGGCACCGCCATGCTGATGTCGGTGACGTTGCCCGGCGTCAGGCCGAACGCGATCGGTCGACCGCCTCATTTCACTCTCCCTTCTACGCCGGTCGCCAAGCGGTGGGCCTTCACGTGGGTGCTGTCGAGGCTCGGCTCTGGCGGCACCGTGCCGGTGGCGGCGGCGGCCTCGAACAAGCGCTGCCGGGTGCCGGCGCCGGGACCAGCGGTTGTAGATCATGGTGGGCGGCGCATGGGCTGCTGGCCCGTCACGCCGACGCCAGCCGGTCTTGGACACGTGCAGAATGCCGCTGACGACGCGGCGGTCGTCGACACTGGGCTTGCCCGGCCGTCCGTGCAGCGGATGTGCTTCGATGGCAAGCCACGCCGTATCCGACAGCCAGAACAGGTGCTTCATTGCTCAGCTCCCGCCATGAACGCTTTCGCACAAGAGAAAAGTCGCCGGAAGCAGTCAGTTGTATGAGTTCCCTGCCTAGTGGATCCTGAGAGACATCTTCAACTACATCACCAGGGTCATAAACGCGGTGCTCTCCGATCTGCTGCGGTAGCGATAGCCTGAAAGCTTAAGCCCTTGTGACAACTTGGTTTCTGCTTCACTTGCAGCCGTCCGCGCCTCACGCCGCCATGGCTTGATGACATGCCTAGTTGACCACCTGACGTCTTACGTCATGCGCAGTTATTCATGCTCCTTTTGGGTAGAATGAAGCCTTCTTCTGAGAAAGCCGGAAGTCTGCCGGAACAGCACCGATGCAGCCCATGTAGCAAAACGGGGTGGAAAGGTAGGGTCAGAAACACCCCGAGGCTGAAAACGACAACGTTTTCTACGCTTAGTGCTGCATTTCTGGCGGAGAGGGTGTCCGCCGTAGGTCGGCGGATTACAATGCTTTAGGAACGTTTTCTACGTGCGGTATACGTTCCAGTATCCGTTTCAGCTGGGCCAGAGCCGTGAAGCTGCTCGCTAACTGCAGGACGCCGCGGTTGATCACCAGCGCGACGCCTGCTGTCAGCGCACCGCGCTTGATTGAGGCGATCTCGAAGTCCGATGGCATCCGCTCGACTCCGCGCGTAACCCGGACCCGCTGCCAGCCGCCGAAGGTGGTCCCGTTGACGGTGACGGTCAGGGCATTCGGGTCGACCGGCTGCGTCATGCGCTGGCTCACGCCTCCCCAACTATGATGGAGCCATTCAAAACCGATAACTCGGTCGGGATGGGACTGTAGAGCGGCGCCGTCACGATGGCCTTCGGCACGACGCCGCCGGGGCCGGCCTGCATCGCCAGGGGCGCGTGCCCCTCGTCGATCGCGTCGTAGACGGTGCCGATAGTGGCCGTGCCGGCGGTCAGCGTGCCGGTGAAGGCAAAGCCGTCCGGGAACGCTGCCATGGCCGGCAGGAACAGGGTGATGTCGCCGACGTCGCGCGCGTCGATTGGGCCGCCGCCGGGTTGGCGCCGCGCTCCAGTGCCATAGGGCAGCACCAGCAACAGGGTGCCACCGGCCGGCTGCGACCACAGCCCGCGCCCGACCGTCTGGCCCACCGCGGCGAAGCCGAAGGTGAACGGCGCCGCCAGCTTGCTGACGCCGTTGCGCGGAACAGAGAAGCGCGCTGGCTGGCGCGCGTAGCCCACCCCCGTCGCCTCGGTGGTGGCGCTTCCGACCGGGCCGATCGCGGACAGCAGGCCCATGAAGCCGCTGATGAAGGTCATGCTGCATTCTCCAGGTGGTCGGGGGCGACTGCGGCATAGTCGCGCACCGCATGGATGAAGATGCCGGCCGGCGACAGACTGGCGATGGTCAGGTCGCCCGCGCCGCCAGCGGGGTTGTGCTCGCGGAACACGTCCATCTGCGCCCGCGCTATGGCCCGCACGTCGCCGTCGGAACCAGGCCGGAAAGCGTCGAAGCAGTCGACCGCCGGCGTGGCCCAGCGCGGTGTTAGGACGGGCGTGAACAGGCTGGTGGCCGTGAGGCGGTAGGCCAGCATACGGCCGGCAGCGGGCGACCAGCCGGCCACCAGGTAGGCGTTGAGCTGGAACCGGTCCGGGTCATAGGGGGCATGTGCCTTCAGCGCCGCCGCCGCGTTGCTCCGCAGCGCCAGGGATGCCCGCTCCGCCGCATCGTCGACGTGCTCCGCCTCCTGCACCGCGGCGTTGGCGCATCGCAGCAGCAGCCCCATGCCCGCGCCGGCACCGACCGTCTGCGCGCGGGCGTTGACCGCCAACTTGTTGCAGAAGCCGGTCGGCGCGCCGTTGCGGCCATAGAGCTCGGTGTCAGCCCAGACGACCACATGCTCCGGGCCGGACATGACCAGGCCCAGGATCGTCATAGGTTGCGCACCAGCCGGTCCACGAACTCGTGCGGGACGTTGTGATCCCGCGCGACCTCGAAGAGGCGCTCGACAAGCTGTGCGCTTGCCCGCTTCCGCTCGCCCGCCTCGATCTCCATCCGGACAGTCGTCGGCACGTCCTTCGCCGTGACGGCTCGGGCCGGCGGTGGCGCAGCTGCTCGAGGTGGCGCTGCGGCACCCTTCGGTCCCGGGGCCGCTCGGACGGGCGTCTTGCTCGACGCTGGCGGCGTGTACTCGCGACGGCCCAGCCTCGCGGCACGCTGCGGGTCCATCCACTCGGCAGGTCCGACCTGGATCATGCTCATCGGCTGCGAATCCTCGGCTCGACTAGGGGGATCTTCGGCGCTTTGTGCCGCCGCTGGCTTGCCGGCCGGGGTGGGATGTTCGTCTGGTCAACCCACTCCGCGCGCTGCGCGATGACGAGCCGCCATGCTTCCTCGGCCGGAAACCCGGCCTCCTGCCCCATGAGGTAGGCAGTCTCGCCAAAGGCGGTCCACTCCAGGAACCTCACGGTGTAGGTGCGTCCTGGCCGCTTCCCGAAGCGCACGGCGCGCAGTGCCGGCACCGTGCCGCCCACATTGTCGGTGATGGCCCGGTGATAGAGCTGGGGCGGATAGGGTAGACCGGTGCCGCAGGCGTAGGTGCTGAAACCGGCGCGTTGCGACTCGTTCACCAGATCGAACAGCTCGGCGTAGCGCGTGGACAGGTCCCGGCCCAAGGCCCGAACCTCCTCTGCGATCACCCCATATCGGTCGACGAAGCCGCTCCATGCCACCTGTGCTTCGGCTGCTCGCGCCTCGTCGAGAATGCCCTGCAGCTCGTGGTGCCGCGTGTTCAGGCGCTGCAGCTTGTGGTGGGCGCGTCGCCGGTCGAGGTCGATCTTCTGGAACGTGCTGTCCGGTGCGTCCTTCTCCAGCGCCTCGGCTTCCCGCTGCGGGATCGTGTTCAGCAGCGCGGCCAGGCCCGCCCGCTCCGCCTGCAGCTGCGCAAGCTTCTGCTCGACCTCGGCGACGGTCGGAGCGGCGGAGGGTTGGAGGTCGGTCTGGGCCATGTCCAGGTTATCCCTCCCCGTGAGCGCAACTTCTGCGGCTCATTTCTGCATCGTGCAGGTCGACGTGCTTGCAGATGTCGGCAATCCGGCGCTCGCGCAGCGGCGCGCCGTCGTTCAGGCGCAGCACCCTGTGCAGCACCCCCCTACAGTCCGGTGTGTCAGCAGACAGCTCGGCGAGATGGCGCTCGTGCCGCCAGCCGGCCGCGACGTATCGCTGCAGCGCCTCCGCCAGCCGCCGGGCCGCGATGGTCGGCAGCTCGCCAGGCGCCACCGCGTCGCGCGCGTCGCGCACCGCGAAGTCCCGCAGCTGCGGCGCGCCGGGACGCCACGTGTGCGGCGGGAACACCCGGATGTAAGCCAGCTCGGCCGGCGTCAGCTTTGCCTCGATCCGCGCCCGGTGGTCATGCCTCATCCGGCAGGACCGGCTCGGGCAGCACCGCTTCGGGCTCGAAATCGGCCGCCGCCAGTCGCTCTTGTTCCCGATCCAGCAGGAGTCCGTGTCGCTTAAGGTAGGCGGCCTCGCTCTCGAACAGGGCCGGCTGATCCTGCGGAGGGTCCGTCTCCCACTCCAAGGAAAGCCCGAAGGCAAAGTGCCTCCAGAGGAAGCGCTCCCCGGGCTCCGGCGGAAGCTCATGCACGGACACGCCACCGCCGCCCATCCGGGCCCGCGGCTCGCACACGTCGATCTGACGCGACCACCGCGGAGAGAAGAAGTGCCACCAGCACGACGGGCGGGTGCCAGGGTTCTCCGCCGCCCACTCGGCCACGATGCCGGCCGCGTGCTCCTCCCAGTACTCTTCGATGGTGCGCACCGCCAGATCGCCCTTTCTGGGCCGCCGGGTATGCGCAAACACTTCGAAAGCGCGCTCCGGAGGCACTTTCGGTATGGGTAAATCATGCAGGATGGCGAAGACGACGTCCGACACGTCCAGGCGTCGGAACTTGGCACGCCGGCGCTTGACGGGCATCGGCTACGGCCTCCGGTTGGATCTGAGAGCCGGTCCACGGAGCGGAGCCGCGACCATCTCGACGTCGAGATCCAGCTCCCTGATGAGGCGGGCAAAGCGGATCTGGGAGTCGCGCTCGATCGCAACTTCCGGGCGCGCACGTGGAAAGTCGAAGCGATCGACCACCGTTAGCCCGTGTTTGCTCAGCGCTTCGCGGGCTTCCATCGAGCGATCCCAGGCCTCGCACGCGAGCATTAGCAGGCGCACGTGATGATCCTCGAGCTCATAGTCCGCGAGCACGGCGGTGAACCATTTCCGCGTCTGCGGGCGAAGGTGCCGGGGCGGTCTGATCGGGCTTGGCATGGGAAATCTCGTTTGAACGGGGGCGGGATGCGCAAAGATTCGGTGGGGACATGGTCCACAGCAGTTAAACTGTGGACAATGCGACCCTGGGGGGGGTGCGTTGACCTGCTCTGCCAGCTTGGCGGGCCGGGTTGCTCGCTGTTGAAGACCTGACCCGTCACCCTGACGGAGTAGGTCACTCGCTCAGGAACTTCGCCGAGCCGGTGCCGGGCCGCACGTGCACGTAGCGGCTGGTGGTCGCGCGGTTGGCGTGGCCGAGCGACGCCTGCAGCTCATGAGGCGGACAGCCACGGTCGACGGCGTGTGATCCGTGGGCATGCCTCAGCCAGTGGCAGGACACCTCGGGCGGCAGCCCAGCGCGCTTGGCCGCAGCCTTCACGACGCGATGCACCGCAGACTGATCGAGCCGACCGCCTTTCATGGAGCGGAACACCGGCGCATCCTCGGTGGCGCCGCGTCGCAACGCTGCGAGCGTCCGCCACAGCTTCGGCAGGATGATCACCGGCCGCGTCTTGCCGCCCTTGCCGAACACGTTGGCGACGCCGCCTTCCTTCGTGCCGCGCAGGTCACGCCACGTCAGCGCGCAGGCTTCCGAGATCCGCAGGCCGCCGAAGTAGCACAACCGCAGCAGCGCGTTGTTCCGCGCGCTCGGTTCCAGCTCCAGCAACCGCTGCACCTGGGCCTCGCTGATGATGCGCTCGGACAGCCGGTCCTTCAGCTTCGGCGCCCGCAGCGCGACCGCGGCGTCGAGTGGCAGGTAGCCGATGCCGTGCCCGAACGTGCAGAGGCTCTTCGCCGCCGCCACTTTGCGGCACTGGCTGGCAGGCTTGAGGTGCGACAGCGCACCTGCGAAGTGCTGGAGATCGCCGATCATGGCGTCGCGCAGCGGCTTGTCGAGGTGCGCGAGCAGCGCCGCCACGTCAGCACGATACGCCTTCTGCGTCGTCGCCGGCCGGCCGTGCAGCCACAGCTCGACCAACTCGTCATCGTTGCGTGCCTGGCGCGCCGGCGACGAGGACTCTGCTTCCTCGGGAAGCTCGCTCGCGGTGTCGTTCATATAATGCGCCGCCTCACGGCGGGACCCCTAGTCCATTTTCGATTATCTGGCTGTTAACCGCCAATCTTGCGGGCAGTGACGTCATAAATAACCAAGCAAGAGAATATACATTCCCTTGCGTCCTATCTCGACTGCTTCGGCTCTGACGCCAGGATAATCGAAGCGTTATCTTGCGTTCTTGTCGGCCGAAACCCGGCGGCGAGAGGCAGCAGATCGGCCGGCGGTTCGTCCAGGACCGGTCCCGGTGCCGGCGGCATCCCTGCCCCAGGTCGACATGCCAGGTAGCAGGTCGATCTGGCGCAAGCCGGCGACGATCGCGGCAACCCCGCGCGCCTCAAGCCGGCCGGCCCAGACGTGCGAGCAGCCGAGCCGGGGCGCGAGCTGGCGGAGCGACAAGCCCGATGCCCGCAGCTGCACGGCGCGACGCACCGCCTCATCCTCGGTGCGGAGGTGCGTCAGCCAGGCCAGGGCTTCGTCCGCCTCTGCGATCTCCGCCGCGTCAGGACGCGGATCGTTGGACTGGCGACGATCCTTCTCGTCCTCGATCATGCCGATGCCGTGTGCCAGGCGGTAGCCCTGGGGCCAGTGCTTCGACGGGAGGCGCCGCAACGTGTCGAACGCTTCGGCAAGGCGGCGGCGCACGACCATCTCGGTCACGACGTCGCTCATCGGCCGTCGCATGCGCTGCCTTCAAGGTGAGGAAACGTCGGACGCGAACGCCGGACGATGCCATATTTCATTATCCAATCTGCTCCTTCTGTAAACAGTTAACTGCTGCATCAGCATGCTTGGACTTGCGGCGGAGCAAGTCATCGCGTCGCCGCAGCATGTCCCACCGGTTCCCGAACGCTCCCGATGCTTCACGCCTACTTCGGAAGATTTCTCGTCCGTATGATCACCAGCGCGACTTTTTCGAGGCCCGTTGGAGGATGGCAGGTCGAGCAGCACCACCCGCGGGCGCCGCCTTCAAGCGACCACCAGGAACCGCCGAGGCAGCACGAACACCAGTCCCCAGGGAGCGGCCGCCGGAGCGGGTCCGCCCAAGACACCGGCTGCCGTCGGCTTGGCGGCAGGTTGTCCCTCGCGATGATGCGGTTGAGGGTTTGAGAGCATGCGATCGGCCTGGAGAAGCGACCAAGCCACGCGCTGTCCGCACCGGCCGGAGGCGCACCCGACCGAGTTATCCACAGGTCCTCATCGGCAAACGCTTTTTGCGGTGGGGCAGGTGGGGCACCCCCCTCAAAAGTGGCGGTTTTCTGCGGTTCTTGCCCCTCCGGGTGGTGGGGCAGGCAGTGGGGCACTAGTGGGG
>CAXUEL010000112.1:0-10881 GCA_964249915.1 uncultured Acetobacteraceae bacterium
CCGCACGACAGCGGATCCGCCAGCGCCGCCCGTCCCAGCACGTCGAGATGCCGCGCCGCCACCGCGTCGATGATCGCCGCACCCGCGTCCGGCATCGCCGCGAGCGCCGCGCGCACCGCGTCCGGGCCCTGCTCCACCGTCGCGAACGGGATCAGCCGGACCGGCGCCCGGCTCTGCCGCTGCAGCACGCGCACCAGGCTGGAGTCGCGCATCGGGTTGAGCGGGTGGTCCTTGAGCGGGCTTTCGTGCAGCGGCACGCCGTTCACGAACAGGTAGCCCTCGAACACGCTGCGCCCGGTTTCCGGGAACGCCGGGTTGACCAGCACCGTGCCGGCGCCGGCCCGCTCGCGCAGCGCGTCGAGCACCGGGCCGATGTTGCCGTCGTCGGTGGAATCGAAGGTCGAGCAGATCTTGAACAGCACGTGGCCGGCGCCGCGGCCGCGCAGCCACCGCTCCGCCTCCAGCGACAGCGACACCGCGCGCCCGGCCTCGATCGAGCGGCTCTTCAGCGACACCACCACCGCGTCGACCTCCGGCAGCGGCAGCGACGACCTGGGGATGCCGACCGTCTGCACCGTGCGCAGCCCGTTGCGGCTCAGCACGTTGGCGAGGTCCGACGCGCCGGTGTAGTCGTCGGCGATGCAGCCGAGGCGGAGGCTCATGGCGCGGCTCCCGCCGCGCCGTCGCGTCGGCCGGCGTAGGGCGCGAACCAGCCGAGCCCGTCCTCCGTGCGGCCGCGCGGACGGTACTCGCAGCCGACGAAGCCCGCGTAGCCGAGCCGGTCGAGCTCGGCGAACAGGAACGGCCAGTTCAGCTCCTCGCCGTCGGGCTCGTTGCGCGACGGCACGCTGGCGACCTGCACGTGGCCGATGCTCGGCATCATGCGGCGCAGCGCCATCGCGACGTCGCCGTGCAGGATCTGCCGGTGGTACAGGTCGAACTGCAGCCGGAGGTTCGGCAGGCCGAGCTCCTCGATGAAGGAAGCCGCCCACTCGAAGTCGTCCAGGAAGTAGCCCGGCATATCGCGGCCGTTGATCGGCTCCAGCACCAGTTCGATCTCCCGCGCGCCCAGCGCCTCGGCGGCGCGGGTGACGGAGTCGCGGTAGCGGCGCAGCGCCGCCGGATCCGCCTTGTCCGCCATGCCCGCCATCAGGTGCAGCCGCTTGGCACCGCACGCCTCGGCATAGCGCAGCGCGGTGGCGAGGCCCGCCTCGAACTCCGCCGCCCGTGCCGGCAGCGCCGCCAGGCCGCGGTCGCCGGCCTCCCAGTCCCCCGGGGGCATGTTGAACAGCGCGAGATCGAGCCGGTTGCGATCGAGCCGCTCCGCCACTGCGTCGGGCTCCAGCGCATACGGGAACAGGAACTCGACCGCGGTGAAGCCCGCCGCCGCGGCCGCGTCGAAGCGGTCGGCGAACGGCAGCTCGGTGAACATCAGGGTCAGGTTGGCGGCGAAGCGCGGCATGGATCAGCCTCCTTTTGTCGGCTGGGGCAGCGACAGGCCCGCGACCTGCGCATACAGGCGGGCGACCGACGCGTCGTCGTCCCCGCCCATGCCGGCGGCGGCGGTCATCAGGAACATCTGCAGCGCGGCACCCGCCACCGGGACCGGAAAGCGCTGCGCGCGCGCCATGTCCAGCACGATGCCGAGGTCCTTGGTGAAGATGTCGACCGCGCTGCGCGGCGCGTAGTCGCCCTCGAGCACGTGCGGGATTCGGTTCTCGAACATCCAGCTGTTGCCGGCCGCCTTGGTGATCACCTCGTACACGCGGTCGAGGTCGAGCCCCTGCTTCGCCGCGAACGCGATCGCCTCGCACGCGGCGGCGATGTGCACCCCGGCCAGCAGCTGGTTGACCATCTTGAACGCGGCGCCGAGGCCCGCCTCGTCGCCCAGCTCGTACAGCGTCGTGGTCATCGCCGCCAGCGCCGGGCGCGCGGCGGCGAAGGCGGCCGGACTGCCGGAGGCCAGCATGGTGAGCTGGCCGTCCGCCGCCCGCGCCGACCCGCCGCTCATCGGCGCGTCGAGGTAATGCCGGCCGGTCGCCTCCAGCCGGGCCGACAGCGCCCGCGCGCGGTCCGGCGCCATGGTGGCGGAGGACACGAACACCGCGCCCGGCTTCATCCGCGCCGCACAGCCGTCGTCCCCGAACAGCACCGCCTCGGTCTGGTCGGCGTTCACCACCACCGCGACCACGCAGTCCGCACCGGCCGAGGCCTCCGCCGGGGTGGCGCCGATCCGCACCCCTTCCTGCGCGAACCGGTCGCGGGCCGCGGGGTTGACGTCGTATCCGGCCACGGCGAAGCCGGCGCGCAGCAGTGAGGTCGCCATCCCGCCGCCCATCGAGCCGAGCCCGATCACCGCGCACCGCATCGTCGTGTCCTGTCGGTCGCTCATGAGGGTTCCCCGGAGGATGCCTTGCCTGGTCGCGCGCCCGACGCAAGGATGGGCCGGCCGGGACGGCGGATGGAACGGGCGACGTCGCCTGGCCGCCCGGGCACGGCAGGGGACGGGATCATGGACGAGACGACGCTGCGCGAGCAGATCTGCCTGTTCGCACGCTCGCTGTTCGAGCGCGGCCTGACGCACGGATCATCGGGCAACATCAGCATACGCCTGGAGGATGGCGGGCTGCTGTGCACGCCGACCGACTCCTCGCTGGGCTTCCTCGACCCGGCGCGGCTGACCCGGCTCGACCCGGACGGGCGGGTGCTGTCCGGCGACGCGCCGACCAAGGAGATCCCGCTGCACCAGGCGCTCTACGAGACGCGGGGCGGGGCAGGGGCGATCGTGCACCTGCACTCCACCCACTCCGTCGCCGTGTCCATGCTGCCGGAGATCGACCCGGCGTCGGTGCTGCCGCCGCTGACCGCCTACTCGGTGATGCGCGTCGGCCGCACCGCCCTGGTGCCGTACTACCGTCCGGGCGACCCGGCGGTCGCCGGTGCCATACGCGCGCTCGGCGGACGGCACGCCGCGGTGCTGCTCGCCAACCACGGCCCGGTGGTGGCCGGCACCACGCTGGAGGCCGCGGTCAACGCCACCGAGGAGCTGGAGGAGACCGCACGGTTGTACCTGCTGCTGCGCGGCCTGAACCCGCGGCTGCTGACGCAGGCGCAGGTGCAGGACCTGGTGCGGCACTTCAAGCTTCCCGACCTGGCGGACGGACAGCACGCGCCGGCTCACCCGCACCGGAGCTGAGCCGCTCAGGCGGCGTCGCGCGCCGGCTCGTCGAGCAGCGCCAGCCGTTCCGCCAGGCGCTGCATCCCCAGGCGCGGGCTGGTCAGCACCGGAATCGCGACCGCGTCGCCGAGCCCGTCGGCGACCCGGCCCATCGACACCTGCGCCAGCACGATGAGGTCGACCTCGGCCGCCAGCGCCACCAGCTCGCGCGACACGATCGCGTCGTGCCGGGCGCTGTCGCCGGCCAGCAGCGACTCGAACGCGCCGGCGCACAGGCGCTTGACCACCTGCACCTGCTTGCCGGCCAGTCCCGCGGTGCGCTCGATCAGCCGGGCGGTCGGGTCGAGCGTGGTCTGCACCGTGGCGGCGACGCCGATCCGGGCGGCGCGCCGGACCGCCTCCTCCGCCATCGCCACGTCGATCTTGAGCATCGGCACGTCGAGCAGCTGCGCCGCCACCTCCGCCGCCTCGCCCACCGACGAGCAGCAGTTCAGGATCATGTCGGCGCCCATCTCCTGCCCGATGGTCATGTACTGGGCCAGGCGCCGGGTGACGGCCGGGGTCACGCGGCCGGCCGCCATGGTGTCCTTCAGCAGGCTGTCGTCGACCAGGTTGACCAGCCGCACGCCGGGGATCAGCTCCGGCGCCAGCGCATTCAGGGGTGCCACCGTTACCGGTCCGGTATGCACTGCGACCACGATTCGTTGTGTCGTCATGAAGCCACTCCTTGGTTCAGGCGGTCAGCTCTCGGTCTTCACGTGCGAGCGCCAGTTGTGGTTCTCGCGGAAGCCGAGCATCTCGCGCGCCTTCCTGTTCGACAGCAGGCTCTCGAACTCGCCCATCTCGCCGCGCACCGGCACGTCGGGATAATAGCGGCGCAGCAGCTCCGCCGTCGGCAGGTCCGACGAGGAGTGGTCGTTGACCGCGTTGAACACCTGGTAGCCCAGGCCGTCGGTCTCGACCCCGAGCCGGACGATCTCGCCCAGGTCGCGCGCGTCGATGTAGCTCCAGGCGATCCGCTTGCGGAAGCCGGGCTTGGCGAACCAGCCCGGGAACAGCGCGTACTCGTCCGGCTCGATCACGTTGCCGATGCGCAGCGCGTAGATGTCGGTGCCGGTGCGCAGCGCGAACGCTTCCGCGGTGCGCTCGTTGCAGATCTTCGAGGTGGCGTAGCTGTCCATCGGCTTCACCGGATACTCCTCGTCGAGCGGGAAGTATTCCGGGTTGCGGTGCCCGTGCGCGAACACGATGCCGTAGGTGGTCTCGCTCGACGCGATGATCACCTTCTTGATGCCGAGCTTGGTCGCCGCGTCGAGCACGTTGTAGGTGCCCATCACGTTGATCCGGTACACCTCGTTGTCCGGGGTCAGCATGATTCGCGGGATCGCCGCGAAGTGCACCACCGCGTCGTACTTGGTCGGGCTGAGGTCCTCGTCGAACTCGTGCAGGCCGACATAGGAGGAGAACGCGTTGAACACCTGTCCGGCATCGGTGATGTCGGTGATCAGGGTCCGCACCCGGGGGTTGTGCAGCGGCTTGGTGTCGACGTTGAGGATGTCGTAGCCCTGGTCGAGCAGGTACTGCACCACGTGCCGGCCCGCCTTGCCGCTGCCGCCGGTGAAAAGGATGCGCGTCATGCGATGAGGCCTCCGATCTAGGTCAGAACTTGTACTGGTCGATGTTGCCGGCGTTGAAGATCAGCGGCGTGCTGAACACGATCACCCCGTCCTTGGCGGTGAAGCTGCCGAGGTCGCCGGCGGTGAAGGTGCCGTTGCGCTGGATCGCGTTGTTGGCCGCGAGCCGGGACACGTACATCACCAGCTCGCCCTCCTTCACCTCGTCCCAGAGCGGGCTTTCCTTGATGATGCCGGACTTCACGTACTGGCGGATCGAGTCCGGGTCGCTGCAGCCGCCGACCGCCACCTTGCCGGCGCGCCCGAGCTTCTCCACCGCGGCAGCCGCGCCCACCTCGGCCGCGCCGTCGGGGGCGATGATGCCGGTCACGTCGGGGTTCGCCTGCAAGATGTTGAGGCCGGCGGTCAGCGACTGCGACGGGCTGGACTGGCCGTACTGGGTGGTGACGATCTGCATCTTCGGATAGGTCGCCTTCATGTAGGCGGTCAGCGCCTTGATCCACTCGTTCTGGATCGTCGCGTCGGGGGTGGAGGACAGGATCGCGATCTTGGCGTCGGGACCGGTGTACTTCGCCACCGACTCCACCAGCGCCTTGCCGAACGCGGCGTAGTCGGTGTTCTGGATGAAGAAGTCGCGCGCGTCCGGGGACACGTCGCTGTCGTAGGACACCACCTTGATGCCCTGCTTGCGCGCGCGGCGCAGCGCCGGTGCCAGCTGGGTCGGGTTGTTGGAGGTGGTGGTGATGACGTTGAAGCGGCGCGCGATCAGGCTGTTGAACACGTCCACCTGGCCCTGCGCCGAGGCGGTGACCGGGCCGGTGTAGAGGAAGTCGATGTTGAGCGCCTTGGCCGCGGTCTGCGCGCCCTGCTCGTTGGCCTTGAACACCGACAGCCCCACCAGCTTGGGCACCATCGCCACCTTGATCGGCTTGGCGGTGTCGATGTCGGCGGCATGGCCGGCGAGCGCCGTGCCGAGCAGCAGCGGCAGCGCTGCGACGGCAGCGCGAAGGGGGCGGGTGGTGCGGATCGTCGTGCGTGTCATGGGATCAACCGTTTCCTTTGGATGGTTTCTTGATGGACTGGTCAGGGTGTCGCGGTGCGGCGGGGACGCAGCCGTCCCAGCAGCAGGGCCAGGCCGCTGCCCCGGCCGGCGAACAGGTTCTTCAGCGCGATCGCGCCGAGCAGGATCGCGCCGGTGACCATGGTGGTCACCATGTCGGAGTAGCCGGCGATCAGCATGCCCTGCCGCAGCATGCCGAGCAGCAGCACCGCGATCACCACGCCGGCGATGCTGCCGTCGCCGCCGAAGATGCTGACGCCGCCGAGCACAACCGTGGTGATGGTGCTCAGCAGCAGGATGCTGCCCATGTCCGGCCGCACCGCGCTGTAGTAGGCGGCGAGCACGATGCCCGCCAGCGCCGCGGTGGTGCCGCTGATCACGTAGGAGATGGTGACGATGCGGTCGACGCGTATGCCGGCGTAGCGCGCGGCCTCGGTGTTGTAGCCGATCATCACCACCTTGCGCCCGAACGCCGAGCGCGAGATCAGGGCGGAGAAGAACGCGGCCAGCACGCCGAACAGCACGATCTGGAACGGCAGGATGCCGCCGATCGCGCCGGTGCCCAGCCGGTTGAAGCCGTCGGGAAAGCCCGAGGGCGGGTTGTCGCCGGCGAGCGCGGTGGCGATGCTGCCGTAGATGAAGCTGGTGGCGAGCGTGGCGATCAGCGGCTCGGTGCGCAGCCGGGTGATGATCAGCCCGTTCACCAGGCCGAGCAGCGCGCCGGACAGCACCCCGAGCCCGGCCGCGATCCAGATCGACAGGTGCAGGCCGGTCCACAGCTCCGCCATCACGATGGCGGACAGGCTGGCGGTGGTGCCGACCGACAGGTCGATGCCGCCGGTCAGGATCACCGTGGTCAGGCCCAGCGCCACCAGGCCGAACGGCAGGAAGTTCTCGAACAAGCCCAGGAAGTCGCCGAAGCCGGAGTAGAACCCGGGCACCGCCGCCACCAGGACCGCGGTGAGCAGCACCAGCAGCAGGAGCAGCGACCGCTCCCAGTTGCCGAGCGGCAGCCGGCGCGCGACGCTCCGCCGCGCCGCCAGGTCGGGGCTCCCGGCGCTCATGCCCGTGCCCCGCGGCCTGCCGTGATCGCGAGCAGGATCATCACCCCCTCGCCGGCGGAGTACCAGATCGGCGGCACGTGCACGAACACCAGCGCGGTGAGGATCACGCTCAGGAACAGCGAGCCCAGCACGGTGCCAAGCGCGTTGCCGCGCCCGCCGGCGATCGCGGTGCCGCCGATCAGCGCGACCGCGATCGACTGCAGCTCCATGTGGTCGCCGGTGCCGGTCGTGACCGTGGCCGACCCGGTGTAGGACAGGAACATCAGCCCGGCGAGGGCGGCCAGCACGCCGGAGATGGTGTAGGCGCCGACCTGGGTGACCGTGACCGGGATGCCGGCGTTGTAGGCGGCGGTCTGGTTGTTGCCGATCGCCAGCACCGCGCGGCCGAACCGGGTGTGGCCGATGAGGAACCACATCAGCAGCAGCACCACGCCCAGCACCAGCACCGGGATCGGCACCGGCAGCAGGTCGGCGATCACGCCGTTGCCGAGGACGGCATAGGCGTGCGGCACGGAATCCACCTGCGTGCCGTCGGAGTAGAGGAAGATCAGGCCGCTGTACAGGCTGTAGGTGCCCAGCGTGGTGATGATCGGCGGGATCGCCAGGCGCGCCACCAGCAGGCCGTTCAGCGTGCCCAGCACCAGCCCGATCGCGAGCGCGATCGCGAACGCGCCCCACAGCGGCAGGCCGCCGGTCTGCGCCATCAGCCCGGTCACCATGGCGCTCAGGCCCAGCACCGGCGCCACAGACAGGTCGATGCCGCGGGTCGCGATCACCAGCGTCTGGCCCAGCGACAACAGCGACAGCACCACGCAGCCCAGCAGCATGAAGCGCAGGTTCTGCAGCGACATGAAGTCGCGGTGGAAGGCGCCGACCAGCAGCACGGTGGCGATCGTGACCACGACCAGGGCGATCTCGCGCAGGTCGCGGCGCAGCCGGGTGGAGCCCTTGGCCGATCGTGCCCGCACCGGCAGGGCGGCGGCCGCCTGCATCGCCGGCACGCTCATGCCGCCGCTCCGGCGACGGCGCCGAGCCCGGCATGGCTCAGGTAGGAACGGCCCAGGCGTTCCGGCGTGATCCCGTCGCCCTGCAGCTCGGCGACGATCCGTCCCTCGTAGATCGACAGGATGCGGTCGCACAGCCGGACCAGCTCCTCCATCTCCGACGAGATCACCAGGATCGCGGTGCCGCTCCTGGCGCGCGCCTCGATCAGCTCGTAGATCTCGTCCTTGGCGCCGACGTCGACGCCGCGCGTCGGCTCGTCCAGGATCGCCACCGCGGGCGACAACCCCATCCACTTGCCGAACACCACCTTCTGCTGGTTGCCGCCGGACAGCTCGCGCAGGGTCTGGCCGGTGCCGGCGCAGCGCACGCGATACTGCGACACGGTTTCCGCGCCGATCCGGTCCTCGTCCGCGCGGTCCATCAGCCCCCAGCGCTGCTTGACCCGCTCGATCAGGCCGGAGGACACGTTCTGCGCGATCGTCATCGGCAGCACCGTGCCGTGGCGGGCCCGGTCCTCCGGCGCGTAGACCAGGCCGCGGCGTATGATCTCGTGCGTCGGCAGGCCGGTGATCGGCGCCCCGTCCAGCACCACGCGTCCCGCGTCGCAGCGGCGCAGGCCGAAGATGGTCTCGGCGATCTCGGTGCGGCCGGCGCCGACCAGCCCCGCCAGCCCCAGGATCTCGCCGCGATGCAGGGTGAAGCCGATCTCGGCGAACGAGGGCGCATGCGCCAGCCCCTCCACCGTCAGCACCGGCTCCGTCGTCGCCGACGACCAGGAGCGGCGGGGAATGGTGCGCATCTCGCGCCCGACCATCTGCGACAGCAGGCGGGTGCGGTCGAACTCGGCACGCCCAACGCTGTCCACCAGCGCGCCGTCGCGGAGCACGCTGATGTCGTCGGAGATGTCCAGCACCTCGTCCATGCGGTGGCTGATGAAGGCCAGCGTGTAGCCCTCGGCGCGCAGCCGGCGCATGGTCGAGAACAGCCGGTCGACCTCGTGCATGGTGAGCGGCGAGGTGGGCTCGTCGAACAGGATCACCCGGCAGCCGCGCAGCAGCGCCTTGGCGCACTCCACCTGCTGCTGCTGCGCGATCGACAGCAGCCGCGACTGCGCGTCCACGTCGATGTCGAGGCCGAGCGCATGCAGCGCGTCCCGCGCCCGGGCCCGCATCGCCGCCCAGTCGATCCGCCGCCAAAGCCGCCCCACCGTCGGCAGCTGGCCGACGAACATGGTTTCCGCCACCGTCAGCTCCGGCATCAGCGCCGGCTCCTGCGGCACCAGGTAGATGCCGTGCACGTGCGCCTCGTGCGGCGAGGACAGCACCAGCGTCGTGTCGCCGAGATGCAGGGTGCCGCCGCTGGGCGGCACCAGGCCGGCCATCACCTTGAACAGCGTCGACTTGCCCGCGCCGTTCTCGCCCATGGTGGTGTGGATCCGGCCGGGATGCAGGGTCACGCTCAAACCACGCAGCACGGGAACGCTGCCGTAGCTCTTGACGATGTCAACCGCCCGGTAGGTTCCGCTCGGTGCGGGACCGGTCGCCTCTACAGTATCCGGCATCGCTCCATGCTCCTGGACATCCTTGCACCCTCGGTCTTGCGCTTCTCGCTGCGGCGCCTCTGCCAAGGCACGCGCGACGGGCGTTTGACCCGAGCTTATGCCCCCGCTCATGGTAGCGCAACCATCTCGCGTCCGCTTTCCGCGGCAGGCGGTGGCGGCCGGCGCCGCCGGCGACTAGGATGGTGCTCGATGGGCCAGCAGAACGCCGTGCAGCGCAGCACCCGCCCCCGGACCGTGACCCTCAAGCACGTCGCCGAGCGCGCCGGGGTGGCGCCGATCACGGTGTCGCGCGCGATCAACACGCCGAACAGCGTGTCCGCCTCGCTTCGCGCCCAGATCGCCGAGGCGGTGTCGACGCTCGGCTACGTGCCGAACCGCGTCGCCGGCATGCTGGCCTCGGCGGACACCCGCGTCGTGCCGGTGATCGTGCCGTCGCTGTCCAACGCGGTGTTCATCGAGGTGATCCAGGGCGTGCAGACGGTGCTGGAGGCCGAGGGCTACCAGCTGCTGCTCGGCAACACCCAGTACGACCTCGGACGCGAGACCGAGCTGGTGTCCACGCTGCTCGGCTGGTCGCCGGCCGGGATCATCGTCGCCGGCCTGCGACACGCCGGGCGGACGCAGGCGCTGCTGCGCGGCTGCGGCCGCCCGGTGGTGGAGGTGATGGAGGCGGGACGGCCGATCGACATGAACGTCGGGCTGTCGCACCTCAAGGCCGGCGCCATGATGGGACGCCACCTGATCGAGCGCGGCTACCGGCGCATCGGCTTCGTCGGCGGCCGGCTGGAGGCCGACTACCGCGCCATGCAGCGGTACCGCGGCCTCGACCGTGCCCTGGCCGAGGCCGGGCTGCGGCGGCGGCCGCCGTTCGAGCATCCCGAAAGCTCCAGCCCGGAGGTCGGCGGCCGCGAGCTGCTCGCGGTGCTCCAGCAGGCGCCGGAGCTCGACGCGCTGTTCTTCGCCAACGACGACCTGGCGGTGGGCGCGCTGCTCCGCGCCGCGCGCGAGGGCATCGCCGTGCCGGGCCGGATCGCCATCGCCGGGTTCAACGGGCTCGGCATCGGCGCCCTGACCAGCCCGGCGCTGACCACCATCGTCTCGCCGCGGCGCGACATCGGCGAGATCGCCGCGCGCAAGCTGCTGGCGCGGGTCGCGGGCCTGCCGGCCGGGCCGGCGCGGGTGGACGTCGGCTGCCGCCTCGCGGTGCGGGAAAGCACCTGAACCCGTGAACGTCGTTCACGAAACTGATGCCATCCGGGAGCACGCCATGCACATCCTCATCCTCGGCGCCGCCGGCATGATCGGCGCCAAGCTGGCCGGGCGGCTGGCGTGGGACGCGGCGCTGGGCGGCCAGGCGATCGACCGGCTCACCCTGGCCG
>CAXUEL010000113.1:0-226 GCA_964249915.1 uncultured Acetobacteraceae bacterium
CCCTTCGACACCCAGGAGCAGCCCGACCCCGGCTCCTCCGCCCGGATGCACCCCGAGCCCGACTACGGTGAGACCAGCTACGTCGGCGCCGGCCGCCTCACCGGCCGCGTCGCCCTCATCACCGGCGCCGACTCCGGCATCGGCCGCGCCGTCGCCATCGCCTATGCCCGCCCCGGCGCCCCCCAAGCCCAGTGCAACCATACCCCCCCGGAGCCCGAATCCCAGG
>CAXUEL010000113.1:236-10878 GCA_964249915.1 uncultured Acetobacteraceae bacterium
CCCTCGCCTATGCCCGCGAGGGCGCCGACATCGCCCTGTCCTACCTTCCCGACGAGGAGCAGGATGCCGAGGCCGCCGCAAGCAGCATCCACGAGGCCGGACGCCAAGCCCTCAAGCTCCCCGGCGACATCTCCGACCCCGCGCACTGCCGCGCCCTGGTCCAGGCGACGGTGGACCGCTTCGGCCATCTCGACATCCTGGTCAACAACGGCGCGTTCCAGACCACCCGCAACGCGCTCGACGAGATCACCGACGAGGAATGGGACCGCACCTTCCGCACCAACATCCATTCCCAGTTCTACCTGAGCAAGGCGGCCCTGCCCCACCTCCACCCGGGCTCGTCCATCATCAACACCTCCTCGGTGAACTCCAAGCACCCGATGCCGAGCCTGCTGGCCTATTCCGCCACCAAGGCCGCGATCGCCAACTTCACCATCGGCCTGGCGCAGATGCTGGTGGAGAAGGGCATCCGGGTAAACGCCGTGCTGCCCGGCCCGGTCTGGACCCCGTTCATCCCGGTCGGCATGGAGCCCGAACAGGTCAAGACGTTCGGCAGCCAGTCGCCGATGGGCCGCCCGGCCCAGCCGGCCGAGCTCGCCTCCGCCTACGTCTACCTCGCCGCCGACGACGCCAGCTTCACCACCGGCACCCTGCTCCCGGTGCACGGCGGCATGGTGATCTACTGACCCGTCCGGCCGGACCCGCTCAGGGTCCGGCCACCACCGTCCCGTCGTCGCCCGGCACCACCGGCAACTGGATGAAGCTCGCCGCGTCCGGGGTCCGGAACACACGCATCTCCGCCTTCTTGTAGTCACCCGGCTGCGCGAAGAAGATGTTGGGCACGTAGCTCTGCGGGTTGCGGTCATACAGCGGGAACCAGCTCGACTGGATCTGCACCATGATCCGGTGCCCCGGCAGGAAGCTGTGGTCCACGTTGGGCAGGCTGAGCGTATATGCCACCGTCTTGCCGGCCGGGATCGCGCTCGGATGCGCCGGATCGTCGCGATACCGCCCGCGCAGGATGTCCATCGCCACCGGCAGCTCGTACCCGCCCAGCTCCGGCTTGGCCGGCACCTCGTCCGGATACACGTCGATCAGCTTCACCACCCAGTCCGCGTCGGTGCCGCTGGTCGACGCCAGGAGGTGCGCCACCGGCGCCCCGGACAGGGTGACCGGCGCCGTCAGCACGTCCGTGGTGTAGGTCAGCACGTCCGGCCGGTCGGCGGTGAAGCGCTGGTCGTCCATCAGCCAGGTGCGCCAGGTGGAGTCCTTGGCATAAGTCGGCCGGATCGGCCGCAGCCGGTACGGCACCGGCTTGGCCGGATCGGACACGTAGGCGTCGTAACCGTCGCCACCCGCCGCCGGCGGCGCGAAGCCCAGGCGGCTGTCCGGCTGCAGGTACAGCGCCTGCCCCTTGTCCGCGCACCCGGCGCAGGCCTGCGGCCAGTGGTCGTAGGTCCGCCACGTGTTCGTCCCGGTCTGGAACACCGTCACCGGCGCGATCGTCGCGGGCTGGCCGTTGTCCTTCAGGTGTCCGTCCAGGAACGGCAGCATCACGTGCCGCCGGAACCACGCCCCGGTATCCTCGCCATACTCCAGCGGCCCCAGCGACGACCCGTCCCCGTTCGCCTGCCCGTGGTGCCACGGCCCCATCACCAGGTGGCCCATCGCCTGGCCGCCATCCTTCGGCGCCGTCGCCTCGTAGGCCGCGACCGCGCCGTAGATGTCCTCCTGGTCCCACTGCCCCTGCACGAACAGCGTCGGCACCGTCAGCGGCGCGCGCGCCAGCAGCTGGTCCACCGCCTGCCCCTGCCAGAACCCGTCATAGGCCGGATGCGCGGTCAGCCGGTTCCAGAACGGCAGCTGCTCCATGCCCATCGCCTTGCCGAACGCGCCGGCGCTGCCGTGCCCCTTGTAGATCGTGAAGTCGTCGTGCCCGCTCGCCCACCATTCCAGGTCCGAGCTCTTGGTCGCGGTCTGGGAGTAGACGTAGTCCATCATCTCCTCCCGGAACGCGCCGTTGTGGAACCAGTCGTCGTCCTTCCAGACGTCCACCATCGGGTTGATCGGCACCGCCGCCTTCAGCGCCGGATGCGGATGGATCAGGCTCATCAGCACGGTGAAGCCGTCATAGGAGGTGCCGACCGTGCCGACCCGGCCGTTGCTCTCCGGCACGTGGTGCACCAGCCACTCGATGGTGTCGTACGCGTCGGTGGTGTGGTCCACTTTCGTCGGGTTGAGCGGCCCCACCAGCGGCCGGTTCATCACGTAGTCGCCGCCGGAGCCGTATTTCCCGCGCACGTCCTCGAACGCCAGGATGTAGCCGTCCTCCACCAGGTCGCGATACAGGCCGTGCATCAGCTCCGACACGTGCGGCGTTTCCAGCCGGCTGGTCATCTCCTTGGCGCTGTACGGCGTGCGGTCCAGCATGATCGGCCCGTGCGTCACGGTGTGCGGCACGATCAGCACCGCATGCAGCGACACCCCGTCGCGCATCGGGATCATCACGTCGCGCCGGTCGTAGTCGTAGCCGCCGAGCACCGGCTTGAAGTGCTGCGGGATGTCGCCGCCGGACCCCGACGCGCCGCCGCTGCCGCCGCCCGACCGGCCCGGTGCGGTGCCCGCCGCCTGCTGCGTCTTGGAAGACTGCGCCTGCGCCGCCACCTGTCCGGCCGGCTGCGCCGCGTCGGCAGCGGACAGGCCGCCCAGGCAGTGCGCCGCGCCGGCCAGCGCCAGCACCGTCCATCGTCCTGCCACCGACCGTTCCGCCATCAACCGCTCCGAGCTCGAACCGGGCGGACTATGTGAGGGGCCGGACCGTGTTGCAACACGGCGTGATGCACCCGCGGCGTCGCTCCGGATCCGCGGCTGCTGCTGCCGCGTTGCGCTTGAACGGCGTTCACGTATGGACACGCTGCCGCACGCAGGAGGCTCCATGGAAGACCTGACGCCGATCCTGCCCGCGCACATCGAGGGCACGATCCGCTCGATCGCGCGGCTGCACGCCGAGCACCACCAGGCGGCGACCCCGGTGCAGCGCGTGGTCGACCGCGTCACCGGCTTCGTCGGCCGGCCGCGCTTCATCGGCGCGCTGACCGTGGCCAGCATGGTCTGGATCGGCGCCAACCTGCTCGTGCTGTGGACCGGGCACGCGCCGCCGGACCCGCCGCCGTTCCCGTGGTTCGACAGCCTGGTCGGGCTCGGCGCGCTCTACATCACCCTGCTGATCCTGACCACGCAGCGCCACGCCGACCAGCTGGCGCAGCACCGCGAGCAGCTGACCCTGGAGCTCGCCATCCTCAACGAGCAGAAGACCGCCAAGGTGATCGAGCTGCTGGAGGAGATGCGCCGCGACAACCCCAACCTGCGCAACCGCGTCGACGTCGAGGCGGCGGCGATGGCGGTGCCGGCCGACCCGCAGGCGGTGCTGGACGCGATCAAGGTGACCCATGCCGAGGCCGAGCTGCTGGAGGAGGCGGACGCCGTTCCCGAGGTGCTGGAGTAGCCTTCTTCCCGCGCGCGACCCGGGCGGCACGACCTCCTGCGATCGGACCCTTCATGACCCGCCCGCTCGCCGTGCTCTATCTCGCGGCCCTGATCGACGCGACCGGCGTCGGGCTGATCATCCCGATCCTGCCCACCGTGCTGCGCCGCCTGACCCACGGCCCGGTCGCGTTGGACTACGGCGCCCTGATCGCCAGCTTCGCCCTGATGCAGTTCCTGTTCGCGCCGGTGCTGGGCGCGCTCAGCGACCGCTACGGCCGCCGCCCGATCCTGCTGCTGTCGCTGGCCGGCGGCGCGCTGGACTACCTGCTGACCGGCTACGCGCCCACGCTGTGGCTGCTCTATCTGGCCCGCATGATCGGCGGCATGACCGCGTCGAACCTGGCGGTGATCTCCGCCACCATCGCCGACCTGACCCCGCCCGCGCAGCGCGCCGGCCGCTACGGCACCATGAACGCGGCCCTGGGCATTGGCTGGATCGCGGGCCCCGCCCTGGGCGGCACGCTGGGCCAGGTCTCCCCGGTGCTGCCCTTCCTGGCCGCCGCGCTGTTCAACGGCGTCAACCTCGTGCTGGCGGTGGTGCTGCTGCCGGAGCCCGCACGCGAGCGCAGCCGCTCCCCGCTCCGCCTGTCCCAGCTCAACGCCTTCGCCGCCCTGGCCTGGCTCGGCGGCCTGCGTGCGCTGGGCCCGCTGATCGCGATCTACTGCGGCCTCTGCCTGCTCGGGCAGATCCCGGCGGCGCTCTGGGTGCTCTACGGCCAGGCCCGCTATGGCTGGACGCCGGCCCTGGTCGGCTGGTCGTTCGCCTGCTTCGGCCTGCTGTTCGCCTTGTCCCAGGCGCTGCTCGCCGGCCGGCTGACCGCGCGCCTCGGCGAGCGCCGCACGCTGCGGGTCGGCATGCTGTGCGACGCCACCGGCACCCTGCTGATGGGGCTGTCCAACCGCGGCTGGATGCCGTTCGCGATCATGCCGCTGCTCGCCGCCGGCAGCATCGGCGTGCCGGCGCTGCAGGCCGAGATGTCCCGCGCCGTCGGCGAGGACCGACAGGGCGAGCTGCAGGGCACGCTGTCCAGCCTGGCCAACCTTGCCGCCGTGGTCGGCCCGCTGCTGGCCACCGCGGGATACGCCGCCACGGAAGCCGGCCTGCCCGGCGCGGTCTGGTTCGCGGGCGCAGCGGGCTACCTGGTCTGCCTGCTGCTGTGACCCAGGCCGCGGCAACCGCCGCCCACCTCGCAGCTTAACCCCCGAACCACACCGCGGAGCCACCGATGACCGACAGCAGCGCCAGCAGGATCGACATCGCCGGGTCGCAGCAGGGCCCGCAGGGCCAGCGCTACCTCGCCAGTGGCGAGGCACTCTCCATGCGCCTGTGGGACAAGGTTCCGGCGGGCCACGCCAGCGAGCCGGTCCGGCGCGACTACGAGACCGTCGGCTACGTCATCGCCGGCCGGGCCGAGCTGATCCTCCAGGGCAGCACCGTGGTCCTGGAGCCCGGCATCTCCTGGATCGTGCCGAAGGGCGCCGAGCACAGCTACCGAATCCACGACGCCTTCACCGCCATCGAGGCCACGCATCCCCCCGCCGAGGACCGTCACCGCGACGCCGTCGACTGATCCGGCCTGCCGTCCCACGTCGCCCGTCGGCAGCTTGGGAAGGCCGATGCCATGGCTTCCCCTGCCAACCGGCCATCCCCATCTGGCACCGCGTGCGACGGAACAACGCGACATCCAGGACCGAGCCGGACGCGCCCGTCGTCTGCGTGCTGTGCGGCCGTCCCGTTCCGCCGGGCGCCAAGTCCTCGCTGCATCACCTGGTGCCGAGGCTGAAGGGCGGCACCCATCTGGGCACGGTGCGACTGCACCAGATCTGCCATTCCGCCATCCATGCCCGCTACACCGAGGCGGAAATCGCCCGTCACCTGGCCGTCCCGGAGGCGTTGCGAAACGATCCGGAGCTTGCCCGGTTCGTGGCCTGGGTGCAGACCAAGCCCGACGATTTCCATGCCCCGACCCGGCGGATGCGGGGCCGGACGGCGAAATGGAAATGAAGTCCGGCCGGTTTCCGAGGAACCCGTCCCGCCGGTCGTCGTGATGGTCGAGCCGGAGCCGAACGCGACGCCTGATCCGAGGCGGTGACGACATCGTCCGCAGGGCGGGCATCGCGTGGCAGGCCACGACGGGGCGGTCGCGGTCCCGCCGGCACAGCCATTCCGCTTGGCAGGGACGACGCGGCGATGAACGTCGGGAGACACACCGCAGCACGCGCCGGGAAAGCCGGAGGCCTCGCCCGCATCAACGCCTTCGGCGCCGCCTGGATGGGCGTATTGGTGATGCCGGTCTACGTTCCCTTCCTGGTGGCGCGCGGCCTTCCGGTCGGGGAGGTGCTCGACCTCCAGGCGGTCTACAGCGTCGCCGTCATGCTGTTCGAGATCCCGACCGGAACGCTGTGCGACCTGCTCGGCCGGCGGCGCACGATCCTGCTGGCCGCGTCGATCAACGTTCTCGGCTTCGTCGGCTTTGCCGCCGCGCAGGGCTTCGCGGCCTACGCGGCGGTGCAGCTCGTGCTCGCGGCCGCCTGGAGCCTGGTGTCCGGTGCAGACGTGGCGCTGATCTACGACGTGCTGGAGCGGACCGGCGCCGACCGCGAAGAAAGGCGGCGCGCGCTCGGCAACTACACCCTCGCCCAGGTCTGCGGCGAGGCGGCCGCCGCGCTGGCGGGGAGCGTGGTGGCCGCCTGGTCGCTGCGCGCGCTCGGCTGGGCCACCGCGGCGGAAACCGTCCTGCCGCTGCTTCTAGCACTCGGCCTGCCGGGGGACGCCCGGCCTCCGGAAGCGGCCTCGGTGATGGTGCGCTCGATCCCGGACGCCATCCGGACCGTATTCCGCACCAGGCTGCCCCGCCTTCTGTTCGCGAACTGGATCGCCTGGGGCCTGTCGACCTTCATCGCGGTCTGGCTGCTGCAGCCCTATTGGCGGCAACAAGGGATCGGCTTGCGCTGGTTCGGACTGCTCTGGGCCGGAACGCTGATCACCGTCGGCCTAGCCAGCCACCTGGCGCCGGCGCTCAACCGCGCGGTCGGGGAGCGGGCGTCGATGATGCTCCTCGCCGCACTGCCGGTTGCTGCCTATGGCGGGATGGCGCTGTGCGACGGCACGCCGGGCGTGCTGGCCGGTTTCCTGTTCTACGTCAGTCGGGGCCTGAACGCCGTGATCCTTCGGGAAGCGTTCAATCAGCAGGTGCCGAACGCTCTGCGCGCCACCTTTAACTCGCTGGGCAGCGGCGCCTCCCGGTTCGGCTACGCCCTGTGCGGCCCGCTGATCGGACTGGTCATCGACCACCAGGGGCTACGGACGGCGCTTGCCCTGCTCGCCCTCCTGTTCGCGCTGGTCTTCCTCGCCTTGGCCCTCCCTTTGGCACGTCGCCTGCCGGGAAGGGCCCTGCCGACCGCCTGAGGGTAGGCCGCCCCGTGGAGCGCGTCAGGATTTGTCGCCGTCCTTGCCCGACAGGATCTCGGCTGCGGCATCCTTGTCGAGCGCCTTGGCGGCGTCGGCGAGAAAGCTGCTTTCCTCGCGGTCGCCCTGCTGCTTCGCCTCCAGAGCTTCCTTCGCCAGGTTCCTGGCCTCTTCCTCGCGCGAGATGTCCGTGTCGTCCATCGTCGGTCCTCCTTCTGTTCTGGGGAAGACACGCGCGACCACCCGTACCGGTTGCCACGACGATGGTGCGGCCTGGCTGAAACAGGTTGCACCATCGAGCCGGAGACTGGAGGCCCCGCCGGCGGACGTTGGCGGGTCGGCTACGGCTGGGTCGCCGTGTGCGGGGAGGGAACGAGATGGCGGGCGAAGAAGTCGTCGGTGGCGTCGAACAGGGTGAGCCAGGAGTGCTCCCGCAGGAGGTCGTGGATCTCGTCCGGGATCACCAGCTGCTCGACGTCGACGCCGTGCTTGCGCAGCGCAGCGAGCAGCTCCACCGATTGGGAAAAGGGAACGTTGCGGTCGTCGTCCGCGTGGACCAGCAGCACGGGGGAGCGCCACCGGTCGACCGTCGCCATGGCCGAGGAGTCGAAGGCGAGCTGGCCGGCGCCGGCTGGGGCGCCCGGGCGGTCGAGGGCGGGCAGCAGGGCGCGCCAGTCGTGCACGCCGGCGTAGTCGACGCCGGCCGCCAGGAGGTTCGAGGCGCGCGACAGTCCCAGCGCGGTCATCAGCCCGCCGTAGCTTCCGCCCCAGATGCCGACCCGGGCAGGGTCCACGTCCGGGCGGGAACGCAGGAAGCGTGCTGCACCCAGGATGTCGTTCAGCTCGCTGGCGCCGCCCGCCCCGAAGTTCGGCGCCGTCCGGAAGTCGAGGCCGTAGCCGATGCCGCCACGATAGTTGACCGACAGCACCACGTAGCCTTCGTCGGCGAGGTACTGGTTCATGCCGTACATGAAGCTGTAGGCGTCCATGGGGTGCCAGCCCAGCAGCATCTCGCGGGACGGGCCGCCGTGGAAGAACAGCACCGCCGGACCGGGTACGCGACGACGGCCGGGCGGCGGCAGGAAGAGCTGGGCGTGGATCGGGAGGCCGTCGGCGGCGGCGAGCATCACCGGCTGCGGCTCGACCAGCCGGGCCGAAGGGAAGTCGGCGGGGATGGTGCCGGGGGCGAGGTCGGTCGCGGTGCCGTCCGCGATCCTGACCGGCCGCATCGGGTCGCGCGCGGTGCCGTGCAGCGCCAGCACCTGTCCGTCGCTGGACAGGACGGGGTAGTCCTCGATGCTCGCGCCGCGGGTCAGGGCGTGGGGAGCGCCGCCGGCGACGGCGACCTGCCACAGGTGCCAGCGGTCTGTCTCCTCCGCGTCGGCGGAGTAGACGATGCGGCTGCGGTCGGGGCTGAGAACGGTGTTGAACACCTCGAAGGCGCCGGGCGTCAGCTCCTGCGCGGCGCCGCCGGCCGCCGGCACGGCGTAGAGGTGCGCCCAGCCGGTCCGCTCCCAGGGAAACACGATGCGGTCGCCGGCAGCCCACATCAGGGTCCGGTTGCTGAGGGAAGGGTAGAAGACGCTGCCCGGGCCGGATGCGGCGGTCCAGATCCGGCGCGCGGCACCGGTCGCCGGGTCGGCGATCCAGATCGACCAGGGCTGGCCCTGGCGGCGGTTGAACAGGGAGCTGGCCGCACCCGCCGGCACGCGGACGAAGGCGAGGCTGCGCCCGTCCGGCGACCATTCCGGCGCCTGGTCGCCGTCGAAGCTCGGCTGCATCCAGGCGACGCGGCGGGTGCCGGTGTCGTACACCCCGATCAGGCTGTGGTCGGTGCGGGTGCTGACGAAGGCGAGGCGGGTTCCGTCGGGGGACCAGGCGAGCGCGCTGTCCTCGCCGCGGTCGTGGAGCAGCGGGCTCGGCGTGCCGCCGGCCAGCGGCGCGGTCCAGACCTGTCCGCCGGACAGGTAGGCGACCACCTCGCCCTGGGGCGACACGGCGCTGGCGTGGCCGGAACCGATCCGCCGCGGGGGAGTGCCGTCGATCGACGCGGTCCAGACCGCCTGGGGCGGCGCCCCGCCGGCGAGGCTCATGATGTTGACCGGACCGCCGCCCTCCAGGCTGCCGCCGCGGGTGTAGGCCACCGTGCGCCCTGCCCCGTCCCAGCCGAGTTCGCCCATGTCGTCGCCGTCGTCGCCGTCGTAGGCGGTGACCGGCCGGCTGCGATAGCTCCCGTCCGCCGCCTGCTCGGCGACCCAGACGTTGCGCACGCCCCCCGCGTCGTAGACCCAGGCGGCGCGTCCGCCCCGGGGTGCCGCGACCAGGGACGAAGGGAAGGGTGCGCTCAGCACCTGCTTCAGAGTGAAGTCGTGCGACGGGGCGGGCTGGGCGCGCAGGGCGGAGAACGGCAGCGACAGGACGGCCGCTGCCATCAGGGCGGCCGTGCCGGTGCGACGTCCTCGTATCGATCCGGTCATGGCCTGCTTCTCCTGGTGTTCTTGGCGTCAGGCGGATCCCGGAGCGGCGGCAGCGGACGGGAGGCGCGCGGGGCGGCGCAGGCGCCACGCGCCGAGCGTCAGCAGCGGCAGCACGTAGACGGCGAGAAAGGTCCAGCCGAGCAGGGCGTAGCCCCTGGCGATCAGCGTCACGAGGCCGAAGCGCGCGGCGACGAAGATGGAGCCGACGAGCAGGCCGAGCGCTGCCGCCAGCCGGGCCGCGCGTGGCATCGGGCCGCCGCGCCACCGCAGCCAGGTGTGGGCCAGGCGCGCGTTGACCGCGTGCACCAGGCCGGTCCCGCTCTCGAGCAGGGCGGCGAAGATCATGAGCTGGAACAGGACGCGGAAGGCGGGCAGGTCGAGCTGCCGGAGCAGCAGGTCCGACGGCAGGACCGCCCGGCCGATCCCGGGATAGTCGGCGCTCATGCAGACAAAGAACAGGGCGGCCGGGAGCATGGCGACCGGGCCGCACGCCAGCCCCGCCAGCACCGCGTCCCGCCGGCTGGTGAGGTGTCGCACCACGGGCAGCACCACCACGGCGCCGACGACGTTGTAGCCGGCATAGGTGAGGCCGCCGACCGCCCACTTCGTCCCGACCGGGATCGACCGGGCGAAGGCCGACCCGATGGCGCCGCCGAAGCGGCCGAGACACAGCAGCAGGAACAGCGCGTAGGTGGCGTAGAGGAGGACCGACACGTATTTGAACAGCTGCTCCACCGCGGCGTCGCCCCAGGCGGTGACGGAGCCGATCAGGACCGTCAGCAGCAGGGTGCCCGCCAGAACCGGCCAGCCGGCCACGGCCCGTCCGATGGCGCCCGCGGCCGCGCCGAACACCGCGAGGATGAGGACCAGGAAGACGACGTAGGCCGCCTCGAAGCTCAGTCCCCACCGCCCGAGCAGGTGCCTGAAGAAGGTGCGGTAGTCGTCGCTGCGCGTCTCGTGAGCGAACAGGAAGGTCAGGACGCAGACCAGGCTCCAGACCGCGGTGGCCAGCAGCATGCCGAGCAGGCCGCCGCGCGGGCCGGACGGCAGGAAGAACTGCGCCAGCTCCCGGCCGGTGGCGTAGCCCCCTCCGATCACCACCGCCTTGAAGGCGAGTGCCGGCAGCAGCCAGCGCTGGAAGCGGGACGGGTGCCGGCTCACCGCGGGCCGGACCCGGCGGACCGGACCGAGCCGGCGCAGGCGGCGGCAC
>CAXUEL010000114.1:0-10825 GCA_964249915.1 uncultured Acetobacteraceae bacterium
GCGGGATACAGGCCGGAGGCGGTCCGGCGCTTCCGTGACGGGCCGGCGGCAGGCGACGCCGCCGCCGCCCGTCAGCTGCCGTACTGGGCGTCCTCGACATGCTCCATCCAGTGCACGGCCGAACCGTCCTGCTGCTCCTGGATGGCGATGTGGCTCATGGCGGTGGTGTCGGAGGCGCCGTGCCAGTGCTTCTCGCCCGGCGGGAACCAGACCACGTCGCCGGGCCGGATCTCCTCCACCGGACCGCCATCCCGCTGCGCCCGGCCGCAGCCGGCGGTCACGATCAGGGTCTGGCCGAGCGGATGGGTGTGCCACGCGGTCCGCGCGCCCGGCTCGAAGGTGACCAGCACCGCCGCCGTCCGCGCCGGTGCCGGCGCGCTGAACAGCGGGTCGATGCGCACCGTTCCGGTGAACCAGTCGGCCGGCCCCCTGCCGGACGGCTGGCTGCCCGCTCGCCTGATCTCCACCATGCACCCGCCTCCGTTGCGCCCCACCGGACGTGGCGAGGGCGAGCCTGCCGACGACCGGGCCAGGGCTGGAACGGAGCGGGGCGGAGCCGGTTGCCGACCGTGCCGGTGTCGGCGGCTTGCGGAGATCCCGAGGGCGTTGCCGGCTCGCGCCGGACGCCGCGGCGCCTCGCCCGGCGCTCCGCCAGCCGGGCCGGACGACGGATCGAGATGCCCGGCAACGCCCGGTCGCGCCTCGTCCTCGTGCTTCCCGCCGCAGCCGTGGTTGCCGGCACGCCGGCCGCGAGGGCCGCCGACCTCCCGCTCGACCGCTCCTATAGATCGAGCTCGGCCAGCCCCGGATGCCCGTGCGGACGGGCCCCGAGCGGCCAGCGGAACAGCCGGTCGGCTTCCGTGATCGGCCGGTCGTTGATGCTGGCCTCCCGGCGGCACATCAGCCCGTCCGGGTCGAACTGCCATTGCTCGTTGCCGTAGGCGCGGAACCAGGCGCCGGAAGCGTCGTGGAACTCGTAGGCGAACCGCACCGAGATGCGGTCCGCGTCGAACGCCCACAGCTGCTTGATCAGCCGGTACTCCCGCTCCGCCTGCCACTTGTCCCGCAGGAACGAGACGATGGCGGGGCGGCCGGAGAAGAACAGCGCCCGGTTCCGCCAGCGGCTGTCCGCGGTGTAGGCCAGCGCCACCGCGTCCGGATCGCGCCGGTTCCAGCCATCCTCTGCCGCGCGCACCTTCTGCCGCGCCGTGTCGGGGGTGAAGGGCGGCAGCGGCGGGCGGGCGTGGTCCATGCGCCGGATCATGCGGAGCCGCCGACGCGACGCCAAGCGCAATCCGGTGTTTGGTCGTGACCGGCCGTTGCGCCATCCTGTCCGCATGTAGCGAAAGGCCAGCCCGATGTCCGCCAAACCGATCGCGTCGACCGTTCTCCTGTGCGCGTTCCTGTCCGCCCCGGCCCGGGCGCAGCCGGCGCCCGCGCCCTTCTTCGTGCTGGACGGCGCGGTGGCCCATCCCGGCCCGCTCGACCCGTCGGCGCTGGCGCGGCTCCCGGTGGTCAGCGTGCCGGTGAGCCAGGTCACCGGCCACGGCACCAGCCGGAGTCGGCCGAGCGGGGTGCGGCTGTGGGACCTGCTGCAGCAGGCCGGCCCGCGCAACCAGGACGCCAAGCACGCGATCCTGCGCCACACCCTCACGGTGTATGGCCGGGACGGCTACCAGGTCGCCTTCTCGTTCGGCGAGCTCGACCCAGACGGCAGCGCCGACCCGGTGCTGGTGGTGACCGAAGCCGGGCACGCCGGCCTGGTGGTCCCGGGCGACCGCACCGCCGCGCGCAACGTGCACGACGTGGCACGCATGACGGTGGACTGAACGGCGCCGAACGGCGCGGCGCCGTCTCATCCGGATAGATTTAGTCCCGAAACGAATTCTTGCCGCAACGGTTGATGCGCGTGTAGGTGGGTAACGATTTCGTCAACTGCGGACTCGCCAGGAGCAGGAATGACTTCCGCCCACTACGCGGTCCCGCAGCCGGGCGCCGATCCCGCCGGTGCCCTGCACCTGATCGAGCAGTCCGGCCTGTTCGACGTCGAGTACTACCTCGCCTGCAATCCCGACATGGTGGCCATGCGTCCCAAGGCGATGGCGCACTACCACGCCCATGGTTGGCGCGAGGGCCGCAAGCCCAACCTGTACTTCGACCCGGGCTGGTACCTGCTGCAGCAGCCGGACGTCGCCAGGGACGGGGTCGACCCGCTGCTGCACTACCTGCTCCGCGGCGAGGCGGAGGGGCGCCGGCCCAGCGCCTGGTTCGACCCGGCCTGGTATCGCGCGACCTATGCCGTGCCCGACGGCATGCACGCGCTGCGCCACTACCTGCTCAACCGCGGCAGCGGCACGCACAGCGCCATGGCCGAGTTCGACAGCCCGTTCTACCTGCGCGCCTATCCGGACGTGGCGGAAGCCGGGCTCGATCCGCTCGAGCACTACATGGTGCAGGGCTTCCGCGAAAGCAGGCGGCCGTTCGCCGGCTTCGATCCCGCCTTCTACCGGCAGCGCTACCTGGGCGGCGAGACCGAGGCCAACCCGCTGCTGCACTACCTGGCCAACCGCGACCGGCCCGGGGTGCATCCGAGCCTGCCCGCCGGCGAGACCACGATCGCGCGCGAGGTGCGCCGCCACACCCAGCCGGGACCGTGCTTCGAGAGGAGGCGTCCGCTGCCCGCGACCGCGTCCAGGCGCGCGCGCGTGCTCGCCTACTACCTGCCGCAGTTCCACGCCGTGCCCCGCAACGACGAATGGTGGGGCGAAGGCTTCACCGAATGGACCAACGTGCAGCGCGGCCTGCCGCGCTTCGCCGGCCACTACCAGCCGCGCATCCCGCGCGACCTCGGCCACTACCGGCTGGAAGGCACCGAAACCCTGAAGCGCCAGGCGGAGATGGCGCGCTCGGCCGGGATCGAGGGCTTCGTGTTCTACTTCTACTGGTTCAACCGCGAGCGCCTGCTCGACGGCCCGCTGGAAGCCCTGCTCGCCGACCGCGCCATCGACCTGCCGTTCTGTCTGATGTGGGCCAACGAGAACTGGACCAGGCGCTGGGACGGCTCGGAGGAGGACGTGCTGATCAGCCAGGACTTCCGGCCCGAGGACGAGCTGGCGCTGGTCGACTGCTTCGCCCGACACTTCGCCGACCCGCGCTACATACGCGTCGGCGGCCGTCCGCTGCTGATGATCTACCGGATCGCGCTGATCCCCGACGCGGCGGAAACGGTCGCCCGCTGGCGCACCCTGTTCCGCGGCCGCGCCGACGAGGACCCGCTGTTCGTGATGTCGCAATCGTTCGGCGACAACGACCCGCGCCCGTACGGCCTGGACGGCGCGGTGGAGTTCCCGCCGCACAAGCTGGTGGGCGGGCTCGCCACGGTCAACACCACCCTGAACATGCTGGACACCGACTTCACCGGGCAGGTGTACGACTACGACGAGGTGATGCGCTCTGCACTCGCCGAGCCGCCCGCACCGTTCCCGCTGATCCGCACCGCGGCACCTTCCTGGGACAACGACGCGCGCCGCCAGGGCAGCGGCCTGGTGCTGCACGGCAGCACGCCCAGCCGCTACGAGACCTGGCTCGAGGGGCTGGTGCGTCAGGCCGGCGCGCATCCGTTCCACGGCGAGGCGATCGTCTGCGTCAACGCCTGGAACGAGTGGGCCGAGGGCGCCACCCTGGAGCCGGACCTGCATTTCGGTTCGGCATACCTCAACGCCACCGGCCGCGCCGTCACCGGCTTCGGGCGTCCCTCCGCGCAGGGCCGCGTGCTGCTGGTCGGCCACGACGCCTTCCCCGCCGGCGCGCAGTCGCTGCTGCTGCATGTCGGCCGCCAGCTCAAGCGCTGCCACGGCGTCGAGATCGCCTTCCTGCTGCTGAGCGGCGGGGCGCTGCTGCCCGGCTACGAGGCGGTCGGCCGCACGGTCGTCATGGGCCCCGACGATCCCCGCCTGCCCGCGCACCTGCAAGCGCTGCGCGTCGCCGGCTATTCCGGTGCGGTCGTCAACAGCGCCGCCTCCGCGCCCGTCGGCCGGCACCTGGCGCAGGCCGGCATCCCGTTCATCCTGCTGGTGCACGAGCTGCCGGCGCTGCTCGGCGAGAAGGGGCTGCTCCCGGCCCTGCGCGACGCCGCCGGCCGTGCCGCCACCGTGGTGTTCCCGGCCGCCGCCGTCCAGGACGCGGTGCGCGCCCTGCTGCCGGTCCCGGACGAGCGGACGGCGCAGATCCCGCAGGGGCTGTACGCCGGGGTGCGCTATTCCGCCCGCCACCGCGCCCAGTTCCGCACCCAGTTCGGCGTCGAGGCGGACGACCTGCTGCTGATCGGCGTCGGCTATGCCGACATGCGCAAGGGCTTCGACCTGTTCCTGCAGCTGTGGCGGCTGCTGTCCGCGCGCACGGCGGGCGGACGGCGCCGGCACCGGCGCATCCACTGCCTGTGGCTGGGCGACGTCGACCCCGCCCTGCACACCTACCTGCGCGCCGAGCTGGAGGGCGCGATCGCGACCGGCACCTTCCACATGCCGGGCCACGTTCCCGACGCGCCGGACCACCTCAGCGCCGCCGACGCCTTCGTGCTGACCTCGCGCGAGGACCCGCTGCCCAGCGTGGTGATGGAGGCACTGGCCAGCGGCCTGCCGGTCGCCGCGTTCGAGAACAGCGGCGGCACCCCGGAGCTGCTGCGCCGGTTCGACACCGGCGCCCTGGTGCCGCTGGGCGACGTCGCGGCGCTGGCCCGCGCCGCCCTTTCCCTGGCCCAGGACTGCCGCGACCGGCCCGGCGCCGAGCGCGCGCGCAGCGGCCGCCAGGTGGCGCGCCAGCTCTGCTTCGACCGCTACGTCGGCCGCCTGCTGGCGCTGGCCCAGCCGGCGATGCGGCGGATCTCGGTGGTGGTGCCGAGCTTCAACTACGCCCGCTACATGCGACAGCGCCTGGCCTCGATCTTCGCGCAAGGCCATCCGGTGCACGAGGTGATCGTGCTCGACGACGCGTCCGCCGACGACAGCGTCGCCGAGGCGCGGGCCGCCGCCGCCGACTGGGACCGCCAGATCCGGGTGGTGGCGCAGGCGCGCAACTCCGGCTCGGTGTTCCGCCAGTGGCAGCGCGCGGTGGCCGAAGCGCGGGGCGACTGGGTCTGGATCGCCGAGGCCGACGACGCCGCCGATCCCCGCCTGCTGGAGTCCCTGGCGCAGGCGCTGGACGGGGCGCCGCGCGCGGTGATGGCGTTCTGCGACAGCCGCGCGGTGGACTCCGCCGGCACCACCGTGTCCGACAGCTACAAGCCGTACTACGCCACCACCGCCGGCACCACGCTGGACAGCGACGGCCTGCACGAGGGCCCCGCCTTCGTCCGTGCCTGCCTCGGCGAGCGCAACCTGATCCTGAACGCCAGCGGCGTGCTGTTCGAGCGCCAGGCGCTGCGCGCCGCCCTGCACCGGCTGGGCGACGAGCTGCTCACCTTCCGCGTCGCCGGCGACTGGCGTCTCTACATCGAGCTGCTCGACCAGCCCGGCGCGCAGGTGGCCTACGTCGCGGAGCCGCTGAACATCCACCGCCGGCACGGCGACAGCACCACGCACCGCTTGGCGGCGCAGAAGCACCTGGGCGAGGTGGCGCGCATACACCGCCTGATCGGCCGGCAGCCGGCGGTCCTGGACGCCGACCGCATGCGCCAGCGCGCCTACCGCAGCCAGCTCGCGCAGCAGTTCGGGCTGCGCCTCGCCGGCGAGTGAGGCGCCGAACCGTGAACGCTGTTCACGCCATCGGGCGCCACGGCCCCAGGTCGCGGCGACCCGTCACCCGTGCCGGCGCGCCCGGCAGCCCGGCGGACGGACGCATCGACGGCCCCTGGAACGCCCTCGGCGGGGCGCGTGCAGCCCGTGCAGGTGCGGGAACCGGCTCGCCGCCGCAGGCCGCAGGCACGATCCGGCTCCCTTCTAATGGAAGTCGCCGTAGCTGCTTCCGTTCTCCTTGCAGGGACGCCCGGATCCCTCGACGTGCGTGCGTCCCTGCGGGTCCTGCCACGGGATCGCGCACGGTCGCGCGCTTGCGGCCAGCGCACGCAGAACCGTCAGGTCGCGCGACAGGCGGGACGGGATCGTGACCAGGGTGAAGATCGCCTCCGTCTGGTCGTCGGCGACGTAGAGCCCCCTGACCTCTCGGACCAGCATGCCACGCCACCGGCTGCGACACAGCGGACGCAGGCGACCGAGAAACCGGATCCGGCCGGCTCGTCGGCACGGCGGCCAACGAAAGTCGTCGTCCCAGCGCTCGTACTCCACCTCGACGCGCGGCACGGTGGGCGGCTCGAAGCCGCGGGCCATCGACGGGTAGCCGGCGCCGTCGCAGGTCCGGGGCGGGAGGAGGAACAGGATCGTGCCGTGGTCGGAGCCGACCCAGCCGTCCGGAAGAGGGCAGTAGGTCAGGCCCGGCGGCGCCACGAAGGTGATGGCATAGGACGGGCTGACGAACGTGCCCCGCGCCGGCAGCGGCTCGGCCGCACGGGCGGGAAACGCCAGGATGGCCAGCAGCGCGGCCCACCTCCTCACCGACTTCCGGCCGTCACGGGCGGCCCGGCGAGAGGTGAGCCGTGAACGTCGTTCACGCCGCCAGGGCGGCGCCGGCCTTGCGGGCGGCCTCGACGCAGTCCGTCACCGCCTCGGCCAGCGAGCTGGTGAAGTAGTCGGCGCCGATCGAGCGCTGCACCTCCCGGTCGCTCAGGGTCGAGTCCTCCAGCGGCCACAGCCCGACCAGGATCGGCGTGCCGCGCGGCAGGCGCTGGCGCAGGCGCTGCATCAGGTAGCGCAGGTGCGACGGGCTGCCGCTGATGTCGAGATAGGACACGCAGGCCATCGCCACGCCGGCCACGTCCAGGGTGTCGATCCGCTCCCGCGACACGTCGCCGTAGCCGACCAGCCGCGAGCCCAGCCCGTGCTTGCCGACCAGCTGCGCCAGGATCGCCGACGCCGCCTCGTCCAGCGGGCCGCGTCCGCCGATGCACAGCACCGCCCCCGGGCCGCGCCAGATCGGCGGCAGGCTCTGGGTGTCGCCTTCCACGCTGTCGGGATGGGGATGGGACTGCAGCGCGCTCTCGTCGTCGTGCGGGTCGACCGCCTCCCGGCCGCGCTTGGGCGGCGGCGGCTGCTCGTCCTCCTGGCCGGACAGCCCGTCCACCAGCGAGGTGATGGTCAACTTGACGCGGTCGAGCTGGTCGTGGCCGAGCGTGCCGCGGCGGGCATCGTTGGCGGCGAGCTGCATGCCCTTGAGCGCCACCTCGTCGTAGTAGGCGGTGAGCGAGCATTCGCGCAGCAGGGTCTCGGCGTGGTCCTGCGCCTCGTCGGCATCGCCGGCCAGGATGCGCTGGTAGAAGCTTTCCACCGGGGTCAGGGCGGGACGGTCGCCGAGCATGACGTCGAGGAACTCGAGCCGCTTCACGTGCCGGCCCATCACCACCAGGCACAGGGTCAGCGGGGTGGACAGGATCAGGCCCACCGGCCCCCACACCCAGGACCAGAAGATCGCCGCCACCACCACCGAGAACGGCGACAGGCCGGTGGCGTGGCCGTAGACCATCGGCTCGATCACCTGTCCGGTCACGCCCTCCACCACCACGTAGAGGACGGCGGTCCAGATCACCATCGACCAGCCGGGCTCGACCGCTGCGGCCAGGCCCATCGGCAGCACGGCGGAGATGAAGGAGCCGACATAGGGCACGAAGCGCAGCAGCCCGGACAGGATGCCCCACAGCACCGGGTTGGGCACGCCGATGATCAGCAGGCCGAGGCCGATCACCACGCCGAACAGGGTGTTGATGCTGAGCTGGGTGACGAAGTAGCGGCTCAGCCGGCGGCCGCCGTCGTCGATCGCCAGCGTGGTGCGATGCAGGTCGTCCGAGCCCACCAGCCGGATCAGCCGGTCGCGCAGGTCCTCGCGCTGCAGCAGGGCGAACACCGCCACCACGAACACGATGCCCAGCGTGGCGAGCGGCGACAGGATCGGCGACAGGTAGGTGCGGGCCAGCTGCAGAGGCGACAGGCTGGTATCGGCAGGCGCCGCGGGTGCCGGCGCCGGGGCGGGCTGCGCCCCGCCGGTCGTGGACGCGGTTGCAGGCGCGCCGGGCGCGACGGCGGCGGGTGCGGCGGTCCCGTGCGACCGGTGCGAGCCGACGACGTCGGCCAGGTGCGCCAGGCGGCCGACGGTGTAGCTGCGCACGTTGGACACCTTGGTCTCGACCGTGGTGGCGTATTTCGGGATGCCGGAGGCGAGCTCGGCGATCTGCGAGCCGATGACGCCGCCGATCGCCACGATCAGCCCGAGCGCCAGGATCACGCCGAGCAGCACGGATGGCACCTTGCCGAGATGCAGCCGGCGCAGCAGCGTCGTCACCGGGGCCAGCACGAAGGCGAGCAACAACGCCAGGGTGACCGGGACCAGCACCTCCCTGCCGAAGTACAGCGTCGCCACGATCATGACGAACAGGGTCATGACCCGGGACGCGTCGGGCGTCGGCGCCTGGGCGACGGTCTTTGGCGGCGGCACCGGCCGCCCCTTGTCTTCCGGCATGGCGTCGTCCTGGTCGCCCCGGCGACCGGCACCCTAGGGGACGACGATCATGCCAGGGTCACGGGTTGCAGGGTCTGCGCAAGAACGCTTTGGGCAGGAACGCTCCGGGTCAGCGCCTGAGCGAGCGGCGGCCGAAGATTGCGTGATACACCACCAGCACGATCACCGCACCGACGATCGCCACGAACATGCTGTACAGGTTGAACCCGGTCACCGGCGCTGCGCCCAGGATCGAGAACAGGTAGCCGCCGACGATGGCGCCGACGATGCCGAGAACGATGTCGAGGATCAGGCCCTCGCCGCTCTTGTTGACGATCTTGCTGCCGATGAAGCCGGCGATCAGCCCGAGAATGATCCAGCCGAGAATTGACATTGCGAGCGCTCCTGGACGGTCCGTGTGGGTTCTTCTGGCATGTCCAACGGTTTCGACATCGATTCCGTTCCCGTACCGCCGACCGGAGCCAGCCGGGGACGGGAACGCGTTGCCGTGGAGCGACACCCCGTCACAGATATGCAGGCCGGGAAACTTTGCCGCTCCGGGCCGCTTTGGACTGCACGCTTCGACGCCTGCTGTTCCGACTGCCGCGACGCTCGTTCGGCCGCCACGGCCAGGCTTCGTCATCCGTCCGCCGACGCGCGTCGACCAGCCCCGAGGTATGACCGTCCATGCGTCACGAGCCATCGCTGTGGAGGCCGCTACCCACGGTCGGGGCGATCGTGACCGCGCCGGGGCAGGTGTCGCCTCCAATCCCCCATCAACCTGTTGCCGCGACACGGTTTTGGCCGCCCACGGCGCAACGAGAGGCATGTGTTCATGAGTGACGCGCGTGGGGGCGACCCCGTCGGGGCGGGGGCAGCGATGGCGCAGGACGCGGGCGACGCGGTGCGCCGGGTGGGCGAACAGGCGCAGCAGGCTGGGGCCAAGGCGCTGGGCGAGGCGCAGGAGGTGGCGCAGTCGGCCGCCTCGCGCGGTGCTGCGCTGTCCGGCACCGTCAAGGAGCAGGCGCTGTCGGCGGTCGAGGCGCAGAAGGGCGCGCTGGCCGACCGCCTGGAGGACGTGGCGCGCGCGGTGCACCGGTCGGGCGAGCAGCTGGAAGGCCACCAGGACGTCGTGGCGCACCTGGTGGAGCGCGGCGCGGCCGAGCTGAGCGTGCTGGCCGGCACGCTGCGCTCCAACGACCTGCGCGGCCTGCTGGGCGGCCTGCAGGACCTGGCGCAGCGCCAGCCGGCCTTGTTCGCCGGCGCGTCGCTGGCGGCCGGCTTCGCGCTGGCCCGGGTCGGCAAGGTCGCCGTCGCCGGGGCGTCCAGGGCGGACCTGCCGCACCTGCCGGGGACCAGTCCGGAGGCGGCAAGCCCAGAGGCGGCAAGCCCGGGGGCGAGCCATGAGCGCGAGTAGGCCGGCCTCCGCCTACGCCCTGGCGCCGCTGCTGGGCAGCATCGCCCGCGACGTCCAGGAGCTGGTGCGCGGCGAGCTGCGGCTGGCGCGGGCCGAGATCGACCAGAAGCTGCACCGGGCGATCATCGCCGCGGTGTTCCTGCTGGGCGGGGCGCTGGTGGCGTTCGCCGGCCTGGTGGTGGTGCTGCAGGGCGTCGCCGCCGCCCTGGCGCTGGTGCTTCCGGTGTGGGCGGCGTCGCTGGTCGTGGGCGTGGTGATCGTCGTTGTCGGCGGGCTGTTCGCGCGCTCCGGCCTGGCCATGCTGTCGCTGAAGGCCCTCACCCCCACCCGGGCTGCGGACAGCCTGCAGAAGGACGTCGGCGTCCTCAAGGAGCACATCTGATGTCGTCCACCTCCTCCGAGCCCGGCCGCATCGAGCGCGAGCTGGAGCAGACCCGCGCGCGGCTCGACGGCCACCTGAGCGAGCTGGGGCAGCTGTCGCCGGGCCAGCTGCTCGACGACGCGATGCGCTACTTCCGCGGCGCGGAGGGCGCCGAGTTCGGCCGCAACCTGGCTCGGAGCGTGCGCGGCAACCCCCTGCCCGCGGCGCTGACCGGCATCGGCCTCACCTGGCTGATGGCGTCCAGCCCGCGTCCCGGCGCCGCGGCGCCGGCAGCGCCCGGCACGCCGAGCTACGACGCCGGCGGCTACCCGGCGATGACGGCGCGGGTCCGCGCGGCTGCTGTGCCGGGCGCTGCAGGACGAGGGTCTGCTGCAGGCGGCCTGAGCTGAGCTGATCACGAGGTCGAGCGGAGGCGGTTGGCTGAGCTGACCGCCTTGGCTCGGCTCAGCGGACAAGCAGCGCGACGAGCGCCAGGACCCCGATTG
>CAXUEL010000115.1:0-10822 GCA_964249915.1 uncultured Acetobacteraceae bacterium
GTCGGACCGGTGGCGGGTGCCGCACCCGGCGTCGGGGTGGGGCCGCGCTTCTTGCGCACCTCGACCTGCACCACCTTCGAACGGCCATGGCTGAAGCTCTGCCGCACCGACCCGGCATCGACCGTCCGTCCCACCTCGAGACGCGCCGCCGGCCTGAGCGACAACCGCCCCTTGCCCTGATCCTGATCGCTACCTTCGCTCATGCACCCGCCTGTTCCAGCCCATCCGCCGGACCGGGCGGCTGCTCGCCACCCCCGTCCGGTCGGGTCGGGACCGCCAACCCGGCGAGCCCCGCAAATCGTCCACTTTCCGTCACTAGGCGATCGGCCAGGGCCCCTCGCGACAGCGCCGCATGCACAACATGGTCGCGTCCGAACGACGCGGCCAGCCTTCTTCCGGACATGACTGCCACGACCGGAAGTGTCCTGGCGCCGGACAGCAGCCTCCACCGCTCGTCCGGGCTACCGTCGGTCGCCTGCACGATCACCGCCGCCTTGCCCTCGACGATCCACTCCCGGACCTTGGCGTAGCCGCAGACCGCCTGTCCGGCGCGGCGGCCGAGGCCGAGAAGATCGGCGATACGGCGGAGCAGTCCGTCCTGCAGCAGGAGGCCGAGATCCGGTGGGATCGTGACCTGACCGCGCGCGGCCCGTGCGAACGCTCCGCGCGTCCGGGCGGTTTCTAGCACATCCCCAAGCGCACTCAACCAGATTCCCCGTCCGGGCAGACGTGCAGCAAGGTCCGGGGTCAGCACCCGGTCCGGCGACACCACGAAGCGGATCATCCGCTCCTTCGGCAGGCGCTGGCGGGTGACGACGCAGCGCCGGAGCGGGCCCCGTTCCGGCTCGTCCGCCGCCGCATCCGCATCCGCCCCCGCATCGGCGTCCGGCGGTGCCGACTCAGACGTGGGACGCTCCCCCGCCCTCGGCCTCGTCCGCGGCTCCTTCGACCGCCGGCGCCGCCTCCTCGCCCTCGAACCAGTGCGCGCGGGCGGACATGATGATCTCGTTGGCCGCCTCCTCGTCCATCGCGTCCGCGCCCAGGATCTCGACCAGCTCGTCGCCGGCGAGGTCGGCCAGCTCGTCCAGCGTCCTGACCTCCTTCTCGCCCAGCGCCACCAGCATCTGGTTGGAGAACACCTCCAGCGCGATCAGCTCGTCGGTGACGCCCAGCGCCTGGTGCCGCTGCGCCAGCTCGTCCTCGCGGCGGTTGAGGAAGCCCTCGGCGCGACGGATCAGCTCTTCTGCCACCGTCTCGTCGAAGCCCTCGATCTCGGACAGCTCGTCCAGCGGCACGTAGGCCAGCTCCTCGACGGTGTTGAAGCCCTCCGTCACCAGCAGGCCGGCGATCACGTCGTCCACGTCCAGCGCCTCGACGAAGGTGCCGGTGCGGCGGCGGAACTCCTCCTGGCGGCGCTCGCTCTCCTCCGCCTCGGTGAGGATGTCGATGTCCCAGCGGGTCAGCTGCGACGCCAGGCGCACGTTCTGGCCGCGGCGGCCGATGGCGAGGCTGAGCTGCTCGTCCGGCACCACCACCTCGACGCGCCCGGCCTCCTCGTCCATCACCACCTTGGACACCTCCGCCGGCGCCAGGGCGTTGACCACGAAGGTCGCGGCCTGCGGGCTCCAGGGGATGATGTCGATCTTCTCGCCCTGCAGCTCCTGCACCACGGCCTGCACGCGCGAGCCGCGCATGCCGACGCAGGCGCCCACCGGGTCGATCGAGCTGTCGCGCGAGATCACCGCCATCTTGGCGCGCGAGCCCGGGTCGCGGCTCACCGCCTTGATCTCGATGATGCCGTCGTAGATCTCGGGCACCTCCTGCGCGAACAGCTTGGCCAGGAACGCCGGGTGGGTGCGGCTGAGGAAGATCTGGGGGCCGCGCGGCTCGTCGCGCACGTCGTAGATGTAGGCGCGCACCCGGTCGGAGTTGCGGAAGCTTTCGCGCGGGATCAGCTCGTCGCGACGCAGCAGCGCCTCGGCGTGGCCGATCTCGACCATCAGGTTGCCGTACTCGGTGCGCTTCACCGTGCCGTTGACGATCTCGCCGACGCGGTCCTTGAACTCGTCATACTGCCGCTTGCGCTCGTACTCGCGCACCCGCTGCACGATCACCTGCTTGGCGGTCTGCGCCGCGATGCGTCCGAAGTCGATCGGCGGCAGCGGGTCGACTAGGTGCTCGCCGACCTTGATCTCCGGCTTGAACTTGACGGCGATGTGGACCGGGATCTGCGTCTCCTCGTTCTCCACCGTCTCGACCGCCTCGGTCCAGCGCGACAGCCGCACGTCGCCGGTACGGCGGTCGATGGTGGCGCGTATGTCCTTCTCGTGGCCGTACTTGGCGCGGCCGGCCTTCTGGATGGCCTGCTCCATCGCTTCCAGCACTTCCTCGCGATCGATCGACTTCTCGCGCGCCACCGCATCGGCGACCAGGAGCAGCTCGGGACGGGATACGGCGGTGTCCATGACGGTGACCTCTCGATGCTGGTCCAGATGGGATGAGGCTAGTGCGGCTTGCGGCCCGGCTTCCTGCCGGCGGGCACCTTGCCAGGGGGCGCCTTGCCGGCGGGCGCCTTGCCCGTCCGGTCGCCGCCGACCCTGGCGCCGCCGATGCGGGCCCCGATCTGGCGGCCGTCGGCCTGGCGGGTGACCGGCTTCTCCAGATCCAGTGTCGGCACCTGCGGCACGTCCGGATCGTCGGCATCGTGGACCACGCCGGCCATCTGCGCCGAAGCCTCGATCAGCGCGTCGGTCAGCACCAGCCGCGCCTTGCGTATCTCCGCCAGCGGCAGCGCTGCTTCCGAGCCGTCCTCGACCCGCAGGCGCCCGATCCCGCCTTCGGCGCCGAGCACGATGCCGGCGAACCGCTTGCGGCCGTCTACGGGGATGTTGGTCTCGGCGCGCGCCAGGTGGCCGGAGAACCGGTTCCAGTCCTTTTCCCGGGTCAGCGGCCGGTCGATCCCGGCCGAGCTGACCTCCAGGTTCCAGTTCCCGTGGATCGGGTCGTCCACGTCCAGCACCGCGCCGACCGCGTGGCTGATCGCCTCGCAGTCCGCGACGCCGATCAGGGTGCCGTCGGCGCGGTCGGCCATGATCTGCACCGTGGGCGTGGTGCTGCCGGTCACGGACACGCGGACCAGCTCGTAGCCCATGTCCAGGAGGGTGGGTGCCACCATCCCGGCGATGCGCGCTTCCAGCCCGGTGAGTTGAAGAAGATCTGTGTCCAATGCAGAAAAGGCGGCCCGTAAAGGCCACCCCCCGAAGAAGCGGAAGATGTAGGTGAGGAGCGGAACCTAGTGCCACGGTCGCCACGATGCAAGCGGCGCCTGGCTCCGGGCCCGCCCGGACCTACTTCACCGCGCCCATGGTCAGGCCACGGGCGATGTACTTGTGCACGACGATGCCGCCGATGATCACCGGGGCACAGACCAGCGTGGCGCTCGCCATCACCTTGGGCCACGGGATCACGTAGCCGCCGAGATAGGACAGCACGATGGTCGACGCGGTGCGGTCGTCCGGCGAGGGCGTCAGGATGAAGGCGTAGAGCAGGTCGTTCCAGGCGAAGATCCCGGACAGGATCGCCGACACCGCGAGGCCCGGCTTCACCAGCGGCAGGGCGATGCGCAGGAAGATGCCGAACCGGCTCAGCCCGTCGAGCTGCGCCGCCTCCTCCAGCGCCACCGGCACCGACGAGAACTGGTCCACCATCAGCCACACCACCAGCGGCACGATGAACACCTGGTACACCAGGATCAGCACCAAAAGGTTGTTGATCAGGTGCAGCTTCGAGGCGGTGAGATAGAACGGGATCAGCACCACCACCGGCACCAGCATCCAGTTGGTCACGTACCAGAACCACACGTCCTTGCGGCCGCGGAACCGGTAGCGCGCGATGCCGTAGGCGGCGGGCGCGCCGACCACCAGGCCGAGCAGCACTGCGCACGACACCACGATCAGCGAGTTGAGCAGGGTGGTCAGCACGTTGGAGTCGCTGATCGCGTCGGCATAGGCGGCGAGCGTCGGGGTCCAGATCCAGCGCGGCGGGATTGAGAACAATTCCTGCTCGGTCTTCAGCGAGCCCGCCACCATCCAGTAGATCGGGAACAGGATCACCGCCAGCACGGCCACCATCGCCAGCGGGTGCAACACCCTGGGCAGCGCGCGCAGCAGCGCCGGACGCATCTCCGCCATGCTCAGTCGATCTCCCGGTAGAAGGCGCGGATGTAGATTCGCGCGAGCAGGATCGAGACGATCAGCATCAGGATCGATTCCGCGGAGGCCAGCCCCACGTCGAAGCCGCGGAACGCCATGCGCTCGATCTGCATGACCGCCGTCTCGGTCGCGGTGCCGGGGCCGCCGCGCTCGATCGAGTAGATCATGTCGAACTCCTTGATCGTGAACGCGGTCTGGAACACCAGCGCCGCGGTGATCCCGGGCCACATGAACGGCAGCTGGATGTCGCGGAAGCGCGGCCACCAGCGCTCCGTTTCCAGCATCGCCGCCTCGTCGATGTCCTTCGGCACCGTGGACAGCGCCGCCGACAGCACCAGCGCCACGAACGGGGTCCATTCCCACACCTGCACCACCATCACGGTGCCAAACGCGGCGGTCGGGCGCCCGAGCCAGTCGATCCCGGGCATGCCGAGCGCCCGGACGAAATAGTTGATGACGCCGAGCTGGTCGTTGAACATCAGCTGGGTCAAGAGGCCGACCACCGAGGGCGTCACCGCGATCGGGATCACCAGGCAGACCTGCAGCAGCCGGCGCAGCAGCGGGAAGCTGTCGGAATCCAGCGCCAGCGCGATCATCATGCCGAACAGGAGCTCGATCGGTAGGGTCACCACGATCAGCAGGAGCGTGCGCAGCACCGAGCCCCCGAAATCGCTGGAGGTGAAGGCGTGGACGTAGTTGTCGATCCCGCCGAACGAGGGCGGCGCCATGCCCATCACCCAGGTCTGCAGCGAGGCGACCAGCGTGTAGATCGTTGGATACAGGCCGATCAGCAGCAGCAGCACGACGGAGGGCGCGATGAAGAACCACGGCTCCAGCCGCTCGCGCCGGCTCGGCGGCGAAGCGGCCAGAGGCGGTGCCCGGTCCATGACGGGATCGCTCACGGAACGGGATCCACCTGCCGCACCGTTCCCGCTACTTGTAGAGCGCGATCGCCTTCTGCGGGTCGTTGCTCTTGCCCCAGCAGTTCGAGGTCTGCATGTAGCCGGTCAGGTCCTTGGCCATGCTGTCCAGCCCGGACTGCACCGCCACCTGCTTCAGCTCGATTCGCGAGCCCCAGTCGGACACGATGTCGGAGAAGCGCGGGTAGCACTCCAGCTGCGGGCGCCAGTCCGGCACCACCGCGCTGCGCCAGGTCTCGACCATTGGTGCCAGGTTGGGATGGCTGCCCTGCACCGACGGGTCGGTGTCGGCGCCGATCCGCGCCACCACGGCGCCACCCTCAATCAGCGGCTTGGCCATCTCCTTAGAGGTCAGCCACTGGATGAACAGGTAGGCCGCGTTCTGGTGCTTCGCGTTCACCTGCGCACTGACCATGTAGGAGAAGCCGCCGAACGCCGCGTAGGCGCCGTTCGGGCCCTTCGGCTCCGGCGCGATGCCCAGATCGGAACCCAGCGCCGACGTGCTGAGCGTCGGGTAGAACGCCGACCACTCGGTGATCATCGCCGCACGCTTCTGCGACAGCATCTCGACGACCTGGCTGTGGTCGTCGGCGACGATGCCGTCCGGCATATTGCCGAGCAGGCTCTGCCGGAAGGTGATGCCGGCGACCGACTGCGGATCGTTCACCTTGATCGACTTGTTGGCGATGTCGAGGAAGGCGCCGCCGAACGGCCACAGGAAGCGGGCGAAGCCGTCCGCGGTCTGGGTCTCGCCGCGCGCCGACTGCAGCGCGTAGCCATACACCCCCTTGCCCTTGTCGGTGAGCTTGGGCGCGTAGGTCCCTGCCAGCTCGGCCCAGGTCTTCGGCGGCCCGTCGAAGCCGGCGGCCTTGAGCATCGACTTGTTGTAGTACAGCAGCCCGGCATAGGAATCGAACGGCAGGCCGTACAGCTTGCCGCCAACGGTGAAGCTCGCGAGCCAGACTGGGAAGAAGTCCTTCATGTCCAGCGCCGGGTCGGCTAGTGAGGCGTTGCCGGTGAAGTGGCTGAGCGGCAGCACCCAGCCCGGATCGGCGAAGTTCACCGGCCACACCACGTCGGACAGGATCGCATCGAACTGCTGGCTGCCCGAAACGAAGTTGAGCGTCTCCTCCTTGAGCGTGTCCTCGTAGGGGAAGATGTTCCAGTTGACGTGGATGCCGGTTTCCTTCTCGAATTGCGGCGTCAGCGTCTGCGCGATCTTGTAGCTCGGGCGGTCAAGGCCGACCACGGTGATGGTGGTCCCCTTGTACGGCGCTGCCGCGTCCTTCAGCGACCAGGCCTCCGCGCGTCCGCTCCCGATGCAGGCCGCCGCGACCGCAGCGACACCCAGGCTTCCCAGGCTCAAGCGTACCATGTTCCGGTCCTCCCCCTGTGACCCGGCGCGTCTTGTGCGCGTCGCGGGCATATCGCACCGATCCGGTCCCGTTCCGGATGCGAGCGGGACCGGGCTCGAATTGTTCTTCTTCTTCCAAGCGTGTATGGGCACGACAAGAACAAGTCAACGAGAACCGGCGGCACGACGGGGAGAAACGCGATGGCGGAAGTCGAGATCGAGCGGCTGCACAAGTCGTTCGGCGATCTTGGCGTGCTCAACGACATCTCGATGCAGGTCCGTCACGGCGAGTTCATGGTGTTCGTCGGGCCCTCGGGATGCGGCAAGAGCACGCTGCTGCGCAGCATCGCCGGGCTGGAGCGTCCCACCGCAGGCCGGATCCGCATCGGCGGCGAGGACGTCACGCGCTGGGCGCCGGCGCGTCGCGGCGTGTCGATGGTGTTCCAGTCCTACGCGCTCTACCCGCACATGACGGTGCGCGAGAACATCGCCTTCGGCCTCAAGGTGGCGAAGGTGCCGTCGGGCGAGATCGACGGGCGGGTGCGCGAGGCGGCCGCGGTGCTACAGATCGACCACCTGCTGGACCGGCGCCCGCGAGCGCTGTCCGGCGGGCAGCGACAGCGCGTGGCGATCGGCCGCTCCATCGTGCGCCAGCCCAAGGCGTTCCTGTTCGACGAGCCGCTGTCCAACCTGGATGCCGAGCTGCGCGTGCAGATGCGGGTCGAGCTGGTCGGGCTGCACGAGCGGCTGGGCGCCACCATGATCTACGTCACCCACGACCAGATCGAGGCGATGACCATGGCGGACCGGATCGCGGTGCTGAACCGCGGCCAGGTCGAGCAGATCGGAGCACCCCTGGAGTTGTACCGGCAGCCGCGCAACCTGTTCGTCGCCGGCTTCATCGGCAGCCCGCGCATGAACCTGTTCGAGACCACGGTCGTCGCCACCGGTTCGGACGGCGTCGCGGTGCGCATCCCCGGCGGCGGCGCCGTCGTGGTCCCGGTGTCGGCCGACGGGCTGTCTGCGGGCCAGGCGCTGACGCTCGGCCTGCGCCCGGAGCACCTGGGCATCAACGAGGCGCCGGGCGGCCCGGCGGACGCGGCCATGACCGGCCAGGCGCAGCTGGTGGAGCATCTCGGCGGCGAGATCCTGGCGCACGTGGTGCTGGACGACGGCACCCGCCTCGACGTCAAGACGCACGGCCACGGCGAGGTGCAGCGTGCGGCCGCGGTCTCGGTCGGGGTGCGCGGCGAGCTGTGCTACCTGTTCGACGCCGCCGGCGACTGCCTGCCGGCGCTGCGGCCGCGTGCCCTTCCCGCATGACCGGCCGGGGCGTCCGGCCCTACCTGCCTACAGGCGCCGGAGCAGCACCACGGCGATGATCCCCGACCCGGCGGCAAGCACGAACGGCGCCCCCGGGAACACCACCGGCACCAGGTGGGCGGTGAAGGCGTAGAACAGCCCGGCGGTCAGCAGCGGCGCCACCACCGCCGTCAGCCCTTCCACGGCGGCCAGCACCCCCTGCATCTCGCCCTGGTTGTCGGCCTCCCCGCGGTCCGACACCATGGCCCGGACCGACGGAGTGGCCAGGCCGCCGATCGCCATCAGCACCACCGCCGGCGCCACCGTCCAGCCGGCCAGCGCCAGCGCCAGCAGGCCGTAGCCGATGGCGCCGGACACGTAGCCGATGATGGCGGTGCGCCGCTCGCCGAACCGGTCGGTGACGCGGCCGAGCAGCAGCCCCTCGACCACCGCCTGGCTCAGCCCCACCCCGGCCAGCACCAGGCCGCTCAGCAGCGCCCCCCAGCCGAAGCGGTAGTTGGTGAACAGCACCAGGCTGCTCTGCACCGCGCCGAGGCCGATCCAGGTGCAGGACCAGGACACCGCCAGGCGCGTCATCGACCGGTCCCGCGCCACCTCGAGCAGGCGCTTGAACGGGTTCAGGGCGGACCAGGTCATCGGGCGCCGCTTGTCCGGCGGGAGGCTTTCGGGAAGCACGAAGATGCCGAAGCACACGTTGACAAAGGACAGGGCGGCGGCGGCGATGAACGGCAACCGGAGCGAAACCTCGCCCAGCACCCCGCCAAGCGCCGGGCCGACCACGAAGCCGGCGCCGAAGGTCGCGCCCACCAGCCCGAACAGGCGCGGCCGGTCCTCGGGCGACGTCAGGTCGGAGATGTAGGCGGTGGCGGCGGCGACGTTGGCGGAGGTGGCGCCGGCGACCAGCCTTCCCGCGAACAGCCACCACAGGTTGGGGGCCAGGGCCAGCAGCACGTAGTCGCAGCCGAGCCCGAACACGGAGGCGAGGATCACCGGCCGCCGTCCGAACCGGTCGCTGAGCTCGCCCAGGATCGGGGCGGCGAAGAACTGCATGCCGGCATAGGCGGCGACCAGCGCGCCGACCCAGGGGGCCGCCTGCTCCGGCCGAAGGTGGGCGAGCTGGCGCACCAGCCCCGGCACGATCGGGGCGATGATGCCGACGCCGAGGGCGTCGAGGCCGAGAGTCACCAGCACGAACACGACGGAGGCACGGCGCTGGTGGGGCATCGAGCGTGCAGATGGGAGCACCCGGCCACTTTGCAGCGAGCTCACACAGTTTGTGTGGTCGCAACCGCGACGCGGACCGGTCATGCTGGCCGCGTGCCCGTCCGCTCGCCCCTGCCGCGCTTTCTCCTCCTCTACACGGCCCTGTTCGCAGCCTTCGGCGTCGCCTCGCCGTTCCTGCCGGGCCTGCTCGGGCAGGACGGCCTCGGACCGGGGGCGATCGGCGTCGTGCTGGCGGGCGGGACCGCGATCCGGCTGCTGTCTGGCCCGCTCGGCGGCCGGCTGGCGGACCGTACCGGCCTGCCCTCGGCCATCCTCGGCGGCTTCACCGCCGCGTCCGCGCTGGTGGCGCTCGGCTACGCGCCGGCACGCGGCCTGCCGCTGCTGTTCGCGGTCAGCGTCGCCCATGCCGCGGTGCTGGCGCCGCTGACGCCGCTGGCCGACGCGCTGGCGCTGGGATCGTCGCAGCGCCCGCCCCGGTTCGACTACGGCTGGGTCCGCGCCACCGGGTCGGCGGCGTTCATCGTCGGCACCCTCGTGTCCGGGCAGATGGTGGGCCGGTTCGAGCTCGGGGTCATCGTCTGGCTCAACGCCGCCCTGCTGGCCGCCGCCGCCGTACTGGGGCCGACGCTGCCAAACCGTGTGGCGGGGACCAGAAACGATGGAGCCGCGTCGCCGCACCGGCGCTCCTTCGGCACGCTGCTGCGCATCCCGGTGTTCCGCCGGCTGATGCTAGTGGCGGCCCTGATCGGCGGCAGCCACGCGCTGCATGACGGGTTCGAGGTGATACGCTGGCGCTCGGCCGGCCTGTCCGCGTCGCAGGCAAGCGTGCTGTGGGCGCTGTCGGTGGCGGCCGAGGTGGCGGTGTTCTCGTACGGCGGCAGCCGCCTGCTCCGGCGTCTCGGCCCGGGACGGGCGCTGGTGCTGTCCGGGGTGGCCGGGATCATACGCTGGAGCACCGCGGCGCTGACCGCCCGCTTCGGCATCATGGCCCTGGTGGAGCCGCTGCACGGCCTGACCTTCGCGCTGCTGCACCTGGCCTGCATGGAGGTGATCGGCCGCGTGGTGCCGACCGAGCTCGCCGCCACCGCGCAGGCGTTCTACGCCACCGTCGCCATGGGCGCGATGCAGGCGGCGGTGACGCTGGCCTCCGGGCCGCTCTACGGCCGCTACGGCGCCGGGGCGTTCTGGCCGATGGCGCTGATGTGCGCCCTGTCGATCCCGCTGGCGCTCGGCGTGCGTCCCGCCGACGAGGCGCGTCGGGCGGAGCCGTCACCAGCGGTTCCGACCGCTGCCGGACGCACCTGACCGGGTCACGGATCCGGGTCTCGCGCTCCCGCGACGGCGCCGGTGGCGACGCGCCGCGGATCTACAGCGCGCGCCACATGTGGAGGCTGGGATACTCGACCCCCGGCGCCAGCAGGTGGACGATCCCCCCGATCTCCTCGAAGCCGAGCGACCTGTAGAAGCCGACCGCGTTCAGGGCCGCGTAGGTTTCGAGCCTTTCGATCCCGCGTTCCTGCGCCTGGAGCTCCGCGCACCCGTAGATGCGCCGCCCCACCCCCTTCCCCACCCAGCCCGCGTGGGTGGCGAAATGCCGCACGTGCCCGATCCCGGACGCCTGCCTGTCGGTGCCCGGCCGTTCACGCGACCATCCGCCGCAGCCGACGACCGACCCCTCGGCATCCGTCGCGACGAAATACGTTCCGGACCGCAACAACAGCGGGTTCGCCCGGCAGATCAGGGGCAGGCACCTGCGCAGAACCTCCGGATCGTAGTGATCCCTCGACAGC
>CAXUEL010000116.1:0-10777 GCA_964249915.1 uncultured Acetobacteraceae bacterium
AGACGAAGGCCTCCGCAGAAACGCGGAGGCCCTCGTCGTGTCGTCCGTGTGTCGAGCAGGCCTGCGAGCGAGGCATAGGCAAAGAATATCCAGACCGGTGCATGGATTCGGTTCCCGTGCCGGCTCATGACCATGTTTCCTCGGCAGCGAACCGCCGCGACAGCACGCCGGCAGCGGGTGGGGCTGTCGGGGTAGCCTAAGTCGACCTCTGACAGACAACAATCGAGCGCGCCCGCGGCATCCGGTGCGGACGCTTCGTACAGCAGGTCGTGCGCGTCGTCAGTCTGGAGCCGGCATTCCTGCAGCCAGTCCAGCAGCGCTTCCGCATCCGACGGCAACGTGAGGGGGCGCGCATCCTTCCCCCTGGGCACTGCCAGCGCCCGCTGCGCACGTGCCGACGCCGCCTGGGCATCGCGCATCTGCTGGTCGAGCAGGAGCAGCGTGTGGCTGTCGGCGGGGCCGGCGGCCGCGATGGCGGATCCGACAGGGCGCAGGGATACCGTCTTGATCATCGATGCCCATCCTGTATGAACGATGTTCACAAAAGACGCGGCGTGATCATGAACACTGTTCAAGAGCAAACTGAACGTCGTTCACAAAGAGCTTCCACCACCGAGCGGCACCAGGGCCTGACCCGTCGTCTGCTCGAGGCAGCCGAGGCGGTGATCGAGGCGGCGGGCCTGGGCGAGCTCCGGGCACGTAGCCTGGCCGACACGGTAGGCTGCTCGGTGGGCGCCATCTACAGCGTGTTCCCCGACCTCGACGCGCTGGTCCTGGCGGTGAACGCCCGCACCCTGGACGCGATCGACCAGGCCATGGGCACCGCGTCAGCCGGCAGGAACCTGGCGCTGCACCTGCGTCGCCTGGCCGATGCCTATCTCGACTACGCCTTTTTGAACCGGCGCCGCTGGAACGCCTTGTTCGAGCACCGGATGGCGGATGGGCACGCCCTGCCAACTTGGTATGAGGAGCGGCGGGCGGCCGCCTTCAACCCGATCGCGGTGCCGGTGGCGCTGCTCCGGCCGGACCTGCCAGAAGCGGAACGCGCGGTGCTGGCGCGCACCCTGTTCTCCGCGGTGCACGGCATGATCGTGCTGGGGCTGGAAGGCAGGATCACCACCGTCACCCTGCCGGCGCTGCGCCAGCAGATCCGGCTGGTGGTGGACGCCATCGCCCGCGGCCTGGGCGGGTAGGGTGCCTACGCCGCCGCCCGCTGCTCCGCCGCCATCCGGCTGGCGGCGACGTAGTCGACCTTGCCGGTGCCGAGCAGCGGCAGCGACTCGACGATCCGGACCACACGCGGCACCACGATCTCCGCCGAGCCCTTGGCACGTGCCTGCGCCAGCAGCGCGCCGGCGCTGGCGTCGCGCTGGGTGGTGAGCAGCACCAGCGCCTCGCCCTTCCGTCCCTCCGGCACCGCCACCACGGCGTGCGCGGCGTCCGGCCACAGCGAGGTGGCCAGCGCTTCGGCGGCGGGCATCGACACCATCTCGCCGGCGATCTTGGCGAAGCGCTTGGCGCGCGCCAGGATGGTGACGAAGCCCTGGTCGTCGACGCTGCAGATGTCGCCGGTGTCGTACCAGCCGTCGGGCAGCGGCTCCAGCACGCCGGGTGCGGTGTGGCGCAGGTAGCCCAGCATGGTGTTCGGGCCGCGCACCAGCAGGCGGCCGCCCTCCCTGATGCCCTCCACCGGCTCCAGCCGGTATCCGCTGCCGCGCAGCAGCCGGCCCGCGGCACCCGGCCTGCCGTGCATCGGCGTGTTCAGCGCCAGCACCGGCGCGGTCTCGGTGGCGCCATAGCCTTCCAGCACGCGCACGCCGAAGCGCTCGGCGTAGAGCCTGCGGGTTTCCTCGCGCACCTTCTCGGCGTCGGAGAAGATGTAGCGCATGGAATAAAAGTCGTACGGGTGCGCGAACCGCGCCCAGCCGGTCAGGAAGGTGTCGGTGCCGAACGCGATGGTGCTGTCGGTGTCGTAGATCAGCTAGGGCACGATCCGGTAGTGCAGCGGCGACGGATAGAAGAACGTCCGCACCTCGGACAGCAGCGGCAGCAGGGTGCCGCCGGTCAGGCCGAAGGAGTGGAACATCGGCATGGCGTTGAACACGCGGTCCGACGAGTTGAAGTCGATCACCGCGGCGACCTGGGCGATGTTGGCGACGATGTTGCGGTGGCTGAGCACCACGCCCTTCGGCGCACTCTCCGAGCCGCTGGTGAACAGCACCACCGCAGGCGCGTCGGGCCCGACCCGGCTGCCGGGCAAGCGGCGGGCCAGCTTGGCGTCGATCCAGCTGCGCAGCTTCGCCGCGAGCCCGAGCTGGTCCCGCAGCTCGTCGAGCCAGACGAACCGGACCTGCGTTTCCATGCGCGCCACCGTGGCGTCTAGCTTGGCGCTGGCGACAAAGGCGCGGGAGCTCAGCACGGTGGTGACGCGGGCCGCGGTGCAGGCGGCCATCATGCCGTCGGCGCCGGCGGAGAAGTTCAGCATCGCCGGGACCCGGCCATGCGCCTGCAGCGCCATGAAGGTGACCACGCTGCCGCCCGCGTTGGGCAGCATCAGCCCGACATGCTCGCCAGGCGCCGCTTCCGCCGTCAGCCGCCGCCCCAGCACCGCGGCCCCCAGCACCAGGCGCCGGTAGCTGAGCGGCGTGCGCGCGACGTCCTCGACGATCGGCGTGGCGGTGCGGTAGCGGTCCTGCGCGTCCAGCAGCGCGCTCCACAGCGTGCGGCCGGTGCGGGCGGTGGCGAAGCTGCCCTGTTCCATCACGTCCTGCAGCACGGTGCCGACGGCGCGCCGGCGTGCACGGCCGCGCAGCTCGGGACCCACCGCCAGCGTCACCGGCGGCAGCACCGCGAGCGACAGGCGCGGGAACCAGCGCCGCGGCGCGCGGCTGCCCATGCGCGACAGGCGGGAGAACTGCAGCCCGTCGATGTGCACCGGCACCACCACCGCCCCGGCCTTATCGGCGACCATGCCGGCGCCCTCGTAGACCTTCATCAGCGCGCCGGTGGTGGTGATCCGGCCCTCGGGGAACACCACCAGCGCGTGGCCGTCCCGCACCGCGCGCACCATGGTCTTGGTGCTGAACGGGTTGGCGGGATCCACCGCGACGTGCCGCACCGCCGCCAGGGACAGCCTCGCCCACCAGCGCCGGGCGATGTGGACGTTGACCGCCAAGGTGGATGTGCCGGGCAGGAAGGCGGCGACGAAGCAGCCGTCCAGGAAGCTCTGGTGGTTGACCACGAACACCGTGCGCGTGCCGGAAGGCGGCAGGTTCTCCAGCCCGGACACGTCGGCGCCGTGCAGGGCGCGGAAATACAATCGGAACAGGGCGCGCATGGTGTCCTGCGGCAGGATGCGCACGATCCACAGCGCCACCAGGGCGTTGGAAGCGGCCGCGACGAAGAGGATCGCCACCGGCGTCAGCCCGAAGGCGGCGAGCAGGGCCGTGGCGACGGCGGCACCCGCCATCGCGCCGGCGTTGACCACGTTGTTGGCGGCCACCGTGCGGGCGAGGCGGGACGGCTCGGAGCGTTCCTGGATGAGGGCGAACAAGGGTACCGAGTAGACGCCGCCGCAGGCCGCCAGCAGCAGCAGGTCGAGCAGCATGCGCCAGCCGCGCAGGCTGTGCAGCAGCAGGCTCGTGGTGGTCAGGCCCTGCGCGTGGTGCGCGGCGGCCGCGAAGTCGAGGATGAACACCGACAGCCCGAGGGCGGCGAACGGCACCAGCCGCGGTGAAACCTCGCCGCGCAGCAGCCTGGAGCAGGACACCGAGCCGACGGCGACGCCGACCGAGAAGAAGGCGAGCAGCAGGGTGAACACGTGCAATTCGGCGCCGAGCGCTCGCACCAGCGTGGGCAGCTCGGTCAGCACCACCGCGCCCACCGCCCAGAACCAGCTCAGGCCGAGGATGCACAGCCAGACCGTCCGGTTGTCGTGCGCCGCGGCGACCAGCCGCACGGTGTCGCGCAGCGGGTTCCAGCCGATGCGGAGCTGCGGCGCGCTGGCCGCGGCCGGCGGCACCAGCGCAGCGCTCCCGATGCCGGCGAGCGCCACCGCCGCCCCGGCCAGCAACACCACCAGCCGCCCGTGCGCAATGCCGAACAGCCAGCTTCCGGCGATGGTGCCGGCCAGGATGCCGAGAAAGGTGCCGGCTTCGAGGAGGCCGTTCCCGGCCAGCAGTTCGGCCTCCGGCAGGTGGCTGGGCAGGATCGCGTTCTTCAGCGGGCCGAGAAAGGTGGCCTGGACGCCGAGGCCGAACAGCACCGCGAACAGCAGCGGCGTGCTGCCCAGCAGGAAGCCGACGGTGGCCAGGCCCATCAGCACGGCCTCCGCCAGCTTCACCACCAGGATCGACCGCGACTTCTCGCAGCGGTCGGCGAGCTGTCCCGCGGTGGCCGACAGCAGCATGTAGGGCAGAATGAAGATCCCGCCGGCGAGCGACACCAGTTCCGCGCCGCCGACAGCGGAGGCGGCACCCTGGCCGGCGCGGAACAGGATCAGCGCCACCAGGGCGTTCTTGAACAGGTTGTCGTTGACGGCGCCCAGGGTCTGCGTGACCAGGAGCGGCGTGAGGCGGCGCGACAGGAGAAGCGACATGGGGATGTCCGGTTTCGTGAACGTTGTTCATGTTTAGGTAAAACGTGAACGATGTTCAAGAAATTTCCCATGGCTTCGGCTGTTCGAGCTGATGGCGCAGAGGTGCCAAGGCTGCCATCGCGGTCCATGATCCGGCCTGCCTGTCGGCGGATCGATCGGACGAGCAGATCCTCGACCAAGCTTGCTTCCTCGATCCGGCGATCCTCGAAACGCCGCACGCGGAAGGCAACCGCAACGGCGCGAACATCTGCCGGCGTTCCGTGCTGGCGCCTGCTGGACCGAGCGCGAGGAATTCGGCTCGGCCAGCTCCGGCGCGCGAGCCCGTTGCAACATCCGCCGGGTCCTGAACGCGACCTGATCGGCGGCGGTCCAAAGCACCGCCAACCTTTCCGGCTGCGCAACTTCTTCTGGGCCAGGGCGTTCGTTCCGGTGAATGCCAGCCGGCGAGCTGGTTCGCCAGTGAAACGATCCATGGACTGTCACCTTGCGATCCGGACCCTGTCCGCCGTCTCGCTGTTCGCCGTGCTTCCCGCGTTTCCCTTCCTGGCGCAGACCGACATGACCAGCATGGTGCAACAGTGCCGCGAACGAGCTGGGGTGCTCGAGCAGTGCCAGGCGCATGGTCATGCCGACGACAGTGCGATCACGGCGCAGAACACGGGAGGTCGGTGGCAAAGGAACCGAGACTGCATTTCGCGCGCTCTGGATTGCTCTGTTTCACAGCGACTGGTCAGGAAACGCCTCAACAAGGCAGCGCAGGAACGCCGTCACCTTGCCGCTGACGAGCCTGCGGGAAGGATGGAGTGCCCAGACAGCGGTGCGTTCCTCGACCGAGCCCCAAGCCGACAGGCGTCCGGCCTCGATGTCATCCGCGACGATAAACCGTGGCAGGAGACCGGCGCCGGCGCCGGCGAGCACCGCGTCGCGCACCATCAACAGAGACGACAGACGCAACACCGGATCAGGCAGGAAGCTCTCGGCTCGCTGTCCGTTCGATATTCGCCAGACCGTGTCCCGAGTGCTTGAACTCAGCATGACGGCCCTTATCCGAGTGTGATCCCCCACGGCGCCAGGCGGCCGAACGGCCGAGATGGGCGCCACCACGACCAGCTCGTCGTGCAGGATGCAACGGCCGACGAGGCGCTCATCGGGTGCCGGGTTGATGCGGATGACTACATCGTAGCCATCCTCGACCGGGTCCACCCGCCGATCCTCGGCGATGATCTCCAGCCGCACGTCAGGGTAAGAGCACGTGAACCCAGCGGCCACCCGGCCGAGCGCGGTATGGGCGAGCAATACCGGTGCACTGACCCGCAAGGGTCCGCGCAGGTGATCCTGACCCGAGCTGACGGCAGCGCCAGCCTCGTCGATCTCTCGCAGCAGCCCCGTGGTGCGTGCGAAGAGGCTCGCTCCCTCCGTCGTCAGCTTGAGCGAACGCTGCCCGCGCTCCAGCAACCGAACCCCGAGTGCCTCCTCCAAATCCATCACACGTCGTGAGATCGTCGTCTTGGGCCTGCCGCTGGCCCGGCTTGCCTTGCCGAAGCCGCCATGGGCGGCGACCAGGTTGAAGTCCGTCAAGGCAAGCAGGTCCATTATGGTCCACCAACGGGACGGTATGTCCCAAGAAACCCTCTACGACCCATCTGCGGCACGGTCTATATATAGAGCACCGGACGAACCGATCGGCCGGGCAACAAGGAGCAGTCCAGTGTCAATTCTCGTGAGCGGCAGCACCGGCAACATCGGCTCTCAGGTCGTGGCGCAGCTTGTCGGCAAGGACGTCGCGATAAGGGCGCTCACCCGTAGTCCGGAAAAGACACACTTCCCCGACGGCGTGATCCCGGTCGCGGGCGACCTTTCGGACGTTCCCGCGATGCGCGCTGCGCTTGCCGGGATCAGCACCCTGTTCCTCCTGGCGCCGAACGTGCCGGACGAGCTGACGCAGGCCATGGTCACGCTCAACCTGGCGCGGGAAGCCGGGGTGCGCGGGATCATCTACCTGTCGGTGTTCAAGGGTGCCGAGTACACCGACGTGCCGCACTTCACCGGCAAATACACGGTCGAGCGGATGATCGAGCAGTGCGGCCTTCCGGCGACCATCCTGCGCCCGGCCTACTACATCCAGAACGATCTGCGGCAGAAGGACGCCCTGTTGAAGGCCGGACTGTATGCCATGCCCGTGGGTCACAAGGGCCTCTCGATGGTGGACACGCGCGACATTGCCGAGGTGGCAGCCTCCCAGCTGCTCCTGCGCGAGCGCTCCAGCGAGCCCCTGCCGCGCGGGATCGTCGAGCTGGTCGGCCCCGACAACCTCACTGGTCCAGGCCTGGCCGCGCTGTGGACAGAGGTGTTGGGTCACCCGATCCGCTACGCCGGGGACGACCTGGTGGCGATGGAAGAGCAGATGGCCGCACTCGCGCCGGGATGGCTGGCCTACGACATGCGCCTGATGATGAACCGCTACCAGCAGGATGGTGCCACGGCGACATCGGCGCAGTTGGACCACCTGACGGCATTGCTGGGCCACGCCCCACGCTCCTACCGCGATTTCGCCGAGGCGGCAGCCCGACAGTGGCAGGTCGCCTGACCGGTAAACTTCAACCGGCGGGACCATTGCTGTCGGCCCCTTCGACCAGGAGCAGCTAGAATGAGCGACGTTACCGTCTCCCACTCCATTCCATCGGATGACGCAAGCCGCAGGCTGACGGTTGCAAGCGCCGACAGCCCAGGGGTCATCCACGTGGCCGTCGCAGGCAACACCTACACGATACTTGTCGGTGGCGAGCAGACTGCCGGGCGCTACTGCCTGATGGACATGAATGTGCTGCCCGGCGGCGGTCCGCCGCCGCACCGGCACGATTTCGAGGAGATGTTCATGATTCTCGAGGGCGAGCTGCAGTTCAGCTTCCGGGACGTGACGACCACCCTGCCGGCAGGCACTACCCTCAACATCCCGGCAAACGCGCCGCACTCGTTCAAGAACGTGTCCAGCGAGCCGGTGCGGATGCTGTGCCTGTGTACACCGGCCGGGCAGGACGAGTTTTTCCTGGCAATTGGCGACCGGGTCGAAGGATGCACCACGCCCCCACCCATACTCGGCGCAGCGGAAATCGCAGCGCGCCAGCAGAAGGCCATGGCGATCGCGGCAACCTACCGGACCGAGCTACTCATCTCGGGGCAGCCGTCATGACGGACCAGGGCTACCGAAATGAGTCCTTCCATCCGCTCGCGGACGAGGACGTCAGTGTGGCTGCTGCCATGCGAGCTGAACCGGCTCCATCGAAAGGCAGCCTGACCGGACCCGGCGCGCGTCCGTTCTTTGACGAAGCCATGGAGCATGTCCCAGACGCCGATGGCGTCACATACGAGACAGGCGACATCGGCGGCATCCCCGGCGTTTGGGCGCGACCCTCACAGGCTGAGCCGGGTAATGCCATCCTGTTCCTCCACGGAGGCGCTCACGTGCTTGGATCGGCACATGCATTCCGGCACTTCGCAGGACAGTTCGCGGCGCGGACCCGATCACCCGTTTTCGTCGTCGATTACCGCTTGGCCCCGGAACATCCGTTTCCGGCGGCACTGGACGATGCCATGTCCGCCTATCGAGGCCTGATCGAAGCAGGGGCACGTTCGATCGCCCTGGTGGGTGACTCGGCGGGCGGGGGTCTGACGCTCTCACTGCTCGCGTCGCTCTATGCCGGATCGGCCATTCCAGCCGTTCTGCCATGTGCCGCCGCGGCCATGTCGCCCTGGACGGACCTGGCGCTGACCGGTCCAAGCTTGCACAGTCGGACGGCGGATGACGCGTTCCTGACGGAAGGCGTGCTGGCCGCCATGGCTGCGCTTTACCTGGATGGGCATGATCCGTGCGACCCGCGCGCTTCGCCACTTTATGGCCGCCGGTCCGGGCTTGCCCCGGTTCAGATCCATGTCGGAACCGACGAGGTGCTGCTCGACGACGCGTGCCGTTATGCCGACATCTCCCGAAGTCTGGGCAACCCGGTAACGCTTCACGTTTGGCAGGGCATGAACCACGTCTTCCCGTCCAATACCGGCCGACTGGTTGCAGCGGACCAGGCGCTCGACCTTATCGGCGCATTCCTGGCAGAGCGGCTGCTGCAGCCTAGCCGCCTAATGATTGGCGGCTTCAACGCTACAAAAGGTCAGGGCTCAAGATGAAAGTTCTTGTATTGGGTGCAACCGGCGGAACGGGACAGCAAATCGTCCGCGATGCTCTGGCAAGAGGCAATTCCGTGGTGGCGCTGGTGCGTTCAAAAGCGGGTGCCCCTGATCTTCCAGGGGTAGAACTGATTGAGGGCGATGCTCGCGATGAGGGCGCCCTGCTGCAGGGGTTGGATGGCTGCGATGCCGTCGTCAGCTCTTTAGGCACGGGCGTAAGTCCATTACGCGAGGTTACCTTGCTGTCTGTCGCGACGCGTGCCCTGGTAACTGCCATGGCGCGCAGCGGTGTGCGCCGGCTGGTTTGCATCACCGGCGTGGGGGCTGGCGACAGCCGTGGTCACGGTGGCTTCCTCTACGATCGACTGATCCTGCCACTACTGTTACGCAACGTTTACAAGGACAAGGACCGCCAGGAAGCCGCGATCCGCGCCAGCTCACTCGACTGGGTCATCGTTCGCCCCGTCGTGCTCAATGATCAGCCAGCTCGTGGAAGCGTCCGAGCTGTCACCGACCTAGCGGGGGTGCATGGCGGCAAAATAGCACGCGCCGATGTCGCTCGTTTCGTAGTCGATCAACTGACGACGGATACCTGATTGAGGCAGGCTCCTGTCATCTCGTGGTGAGACTGCATGGCGGCTGAAGTCCGGCAAGCTAGATCGCGGCCTCATTGGGTAGACCCTTACGGCACGATAGAATGGGACACTTTCTGCGTGCCATCAGGACCGCTTCTGCCTTTCCGAAACGGTAGCGTTCCAAGGTCTGGAGCATTTTCCGTTCACTTGGGTTCACTTCAAATGCTCCAGCTTGTTGTTATCTGCACGCGCATGGCGAGCACCGTGGAGCAGGCGGTGGCGTCGAACCCGGCGATGTCGATGCCGCAGATGCCCGGTCGGATGCCGGGGATGCCGAGCGGCATGCCGGGGATGCCGGGCAGCACGTCGCACTGATCGCGGCGTCAGGCCCGGCGTGGCAGCAGGTTCCACAGGTCGGCGCCGATCGCCTTGCACCAGGGCAAGGTGCACATGTTGCAGCCGCTGCCAGGCGCGTCGCGCCTGCGCGGCGAGGAGCGGGCGGGGAAAGCGCAGGGGGCGTGGCGTGTCCTCATGGAGTGGTCGTTCCAAGTCCCATTCCAGCGTGAACACGTCGCGTCTTGTGATGTTCATGCGCAATGCCAAGCACTGGTCGAGGTTGTCGTAGAGGACGTCGTCGGGCGAGGCAGGGTCGGCGAGCCGGCCGAGCAGCTCGGTGGCCGCCAGGGCGGCGGCGCCGAACGTCTCGATGCGCAGCGGAGGTTCTTCCGCAAGGCCGATCACCAGGTCGACGGCGAAGCAGCAGAAGCGGGCGATATCCGGCCGCCATCTCGTCGGAGGCGGGGCGGCAGCGAGGATGCGGCGGTAGTGCGCGGCGAGGGCGCGCCCGTGTCCGGTCGCGTCGGCGGTCGTGACGAGGCCGGCATGGTTCGGCAGCGGCACCGGGTCGATCGTCGGGCCGCTCGACGTGGTCTGGTCGAGCATCCAGCCGGGAACATGCGCCGGCGCGTCGAGGCAGGCATCCAGCGTGAAGGCGGGAGCGGAGCGGGCACCGGCCGTCCAGGCGGGCGCCGCGCCGTCGTTGATCCGCGTGCTCGGGTCGTAAGCCGCGGGCCCCGTCGCGGACGGGTGTTCCGTCGAGGTGCGGCGAAGATGCCGTCGGGTCGCGGAGAGCTGGCCTGGGGACGGCGGGCGCATCAGTCGACGGTGACTGAAAGGAGGGCAGAGCGCTCGTCCTGCAACGGCAGGCGCACCTGGAAGCGGTGCCGTCCAGGTGCCAGCGGCCAATAGAACGGGACGCCGGGGGCGCCGATCGAGGCAGGGGCGCCGTCGACCAGCCAGACCAGCTGGTGCACCGCAGGTGCGGCGGCGGCGCGGAGCACCAGCCGGTCGAGCCCGGCCGGGGCCTCCGGGTTGCGCCATACGTGCAGGTCCGGCGCCGGCTGCACGATCCGCAGCCGGTCGGCGT
>CAXUEL010000117.1:0-10694 GCA_964249915.1 uncultured Acetobacteraceae bacterium
GCAGGCGGAAGCGCTGGCGCTGCCCGGGGCGGCGCTGCCTGGGGCGCTGCCCAGGGCGCCAGACGAGGAGGCCGGACCGTGAGCGAGGCCGGGGACGCGCTGGCGCGGCTGCAGGCGCTGCTGTCGGGGCTCGAAGCGCCGCGCGTGGCGATCGCGGTCAGTGGCGGGATCGACAGCCTGACGCTGGCGGCGGCCGCGGCGCCGGTGCTCCGGGACCGGCTGACGCTGCATCACGCCAGCTCGCCCGCGGTGCCGGGGGAGGCCACGGAGCGCACGCGGGCGCTGGCGGCGGAACGCGGCGTCCGGCTGGAGGTGTTCGACGCCGGCGAGTTCGACGACGCACGCTACCGCGCCAACCCGGCGAACCGGTGCCTGTTCTGCAAGACCAACCTGTATGGCGCCATCGTCGCCCGGCTGCAGGGGTCGGACGCGCTGGTGCTGTCCGGCACCAACACCGACGACCTCGGCGACTACCGGCCCGGGCTGCAGGCGGCGGACGCGCACGGGGTGCGGCATCCGTTCGTGGAGACGGGGATCTCCAAGGCGACCCTGCGCGGGATCGCGTCGCGGCTCGGGCTGGGCGCGCTGGCGGAGCTGCCCTCGGCGCCCTGCCTGTCCAGCCGGATCGAGACCGGGCTGTCCATTGAGCCGCGGACGCTGGCGCTGGTGCACGAGGCGGAGCGGCTGGTGGCGGCGCGGCTCGGAGCGACCGGTCGGAGCCGCACCGTGCGCTGCCGGGTGCGTCGCGACGGGCTGGTGATCGAGCTCGATCCGGCGTCGCTGCGGGCGGTGCAGGAGGCGGGCGAGGACGCGCTCGGCAGGACGGTGGCGGAGCTCGCGGCGGCAGCGGGCGAGCCGGCGCGGCCGGTGCGCTTCGCCCCGTACCGGACCGGCAGCGCGTTCCTCCGTCCAGCGGGGGAGATCGGGGCGTGAGCGAGTTCCTGCTCGACGGCGAGCGGACCGCGCGGATCGGCTTCGGCGAGGCGGTGTACTGCTCGGGCAAGTCGCCGGAGCAGATCGCCGCCATCCTGCGCGCCGTCGGCGACGCGCCGCTGCTGCTCACCCGGCTCGACCCGGCGCGGCTGGACGCGCTGCCGGCGGAGCTGCGGGACCGTCTCGACTACGACCCGGTGTCCCGCACCGCCTGGACCGGTGCTCCGGCGCCGCTGGCGGCCGGGCGGCGGGTGGCGGTGGTGACGGCGGGCACCTCCGACCTGCCGGTGGCGCGCGAGGCGGCGCGTACCCTGCGTTTCTCCGGCCACGACGCCGCCGAGATCGCCGATGTCGGAGTGGCCGGGCTGTGGCGGCTGCTTCGCCGGGTCGAGGAACTTCGCGGCTACGCCGTCGTCATCGTGGTGGCGGGCATGGATGCTGCCCTGCCCTCGGTGGTGGCGGGACTGGTGCCCGGCGTTGTCGTCGGCGTGCCGACCTCGGTCGGCTACGGCGTCGCCGCGGGCGGCAGGGCGGGGCTCGACGCGATGCTGGCGTCCTGCGCGCCGGGCCTCAGTGTGGTGAACATCGACAACGGCTACGGCGCCGCCTGCGCCGCACTCCGCGTGCTGGGCGCAACAGGCTGATCCGGGGAGAACCGCCATGGAACGTCGCGACTTCATCAAGACCGTCGCCGTCGGAATGGGCGCCGCCGCCGCGTCGGGGCTGCCGGCCGAGGCGCAGGTCGCCGCCGGCAACGCCGTGCCGCGACCGGGTAGCGTCACCGCCGCGATCGGCCAGCATCCGGACATGAAGTACCGGGCACTCGGGCGCACCGGCGAGGCGGTGTCTCTGGTCGGCATGGGCGGGTACCACCTGGCCAAGCCGGGCGGCATGAGCAACGACGAGGCGATCCGGGTGGTGCATGCCGGGATCAATGCCGGGATCAACTTCTGCGACAACTGCTGGGACTACAACGACGGCGAAAGCGAGGTGCGCCTCGGCCGCGCGCTGGCGATGCAGGGCTACCGCCACCGCACCTTCCTGATGACCAAGATCGACGGCCGCACCGCCAAGGCGGCGATGGGCCAGATCGAGACCTCGCTGTCCCGGCTGCAGACCGACCACCTCGACCTGCTGCAGTTCCACGAGATCATCCGGCCCGACGACCCGGGTCGCGTGTTCGCGGCGGGCGGCGCGCTGGAAGCGGTGCTGCGGGCGCGCGAGCAGGGCAAGCTGCGCTACATCGGCTTCACCGGGCACAAGAGTCCGGCGATCCACGCCTCCATGTTCGAGACCGCGGACCGGCACGGCTTCCACTTCGACACCGTGCAGATGCCGCTCAACGTGATGGACGCGCACTACGACAGCTTCGAGAAGACGGTGGTGCCGATGGCGGTGGCGCGCGGCACCGGAATCATCGGCATGAAGGCGTTCGGCGACAACTTCATCCTGAAGTCGGGCGTGGTGCCGCCGATGCAGATGCTGCAATACCCGATGAGCCTGCCGATCAGCATCCAGGTGACCGGGATCGACGGCATGGACATCCTGCACCAGGCGCTGGAGGCGGTGCGGACCTATGCGCCGCCGACGCCCGAGTTCCGCGCCGCCCTGCTGGCGCGCAGCGAGCAGGTGGCGATGACCGGGCAGACCGAGCAGTACAAGACCACGCTGCACTTCGACGGCACCAACCACAACCCGCAATGGCTCACCGAGGCCTGAGCCGGATCGCGGCCGGACTGCTGCTGTCGGCCGGTTCCGCCGGCGCGGCGACGCCGGAGATCGGCTACTGGGACAACTGGACCGATCCGTCGGGGGTGAGCCACCTGACGCGCTGCGCGATGCACCGCTTCGTGCTGCGCAGCGCGTCCGCGCCCGCCACGCCGGAATGGCAGGACGTGCAGCCGGCCGCCGCCCATGCGGTGCTGTTCCACGTCGAGCCGCCCGGCTGGAACGGCGGCTGGCACGAGAACCCGGCGGTGCAGTGGATCGTGCCGCTCGCCGGCACCTGGTTCGTGCAGGCGATGGACGGCAGCCGGATCGCGGTCGGGCCCGGCGACGTCGTGGTCGGCGAAGACGCGGGAGCGCGTGCCGACGCGCAGGGGCACCGCGGCCACCTGTCGCGCAACCCGGGCACGGTGCCGGTGTCGCTGATGATCGTGCAGATGAGCGGCCTGCCGCCGACCAGCCGGCCCTGCCGGTTCGACTGAGGGTCATGTGCATGACCGGCGGCCCGGATGCCGCCGGTCCAGGGTCGCGTTCCGCCGGGCGCCGGTCTATATGCGAACTGGTTGCGTTGCGGAAACGGCCCGCACGATGCCGGTTCGGTCGACGCACAGGAGCAAATCCCGACATGCGAGGCGGACCCGGCATGATGAACAAGGCAGTCGTCGCCGCGGCCTGGATCGCGATGTGGAGTCCGGGTGGTGCGAGAGCTTACGCCGCCGAGCCGGCAGTCGGCCCGGTGCAGCACGAGTTCGTCATACGCGACTTCCACACCGAGGGCGGCGCCGTGCTGCCGGAGGCGCACGTCGTCTACGGCACCTACGGCACGCTGGACGCCGCCGGCGACAACGCGGTGCTGCTGCCGTCGCACTACATGGCGGACATGCACGGCTACGAGTGGCTGGTCGGCCCGGGCAAGGCGCTGGATCCGGACAAACTGTTCCTGGTGGCGAGCGAGCTGTTCGGCAACGGCCGCTCCTCCTCGCCGAGCAACACCCCGGCGCCGCTGCACGGGCCGGACTTCCCGGCCATGACCATCCGCGACAACGTTCAAGCGGTGCACCGGCTGCTGGTGGACGGGCTGCACGTGCATCACCTGCGCGCGGTGATCGGCTTCTCCATGGGCGCGCAGCAGGCGCTGCAATGGGCGGTGAGCTACCCGGACTTCATGGACCGGATCGTCGCCACCTCCGGCACCGCCAAGACCTATGGCCACGGCATCGTCCGGCTCGAAGGGCAGATTGCGGCGCTGACCGAGGACCCGGCCTTCGACGGCGGCCGCTACGCCACCGAGCCGGCCAAGGGGATCGCGGCCACGTCGCTGGTGTGGCTGGGCTGGCTGTATGGGCAGGAATGGTGGCGGCGCGAGCTGTGGCGCACCGAGAACCCGCCCGGCACCACGTTCGCGCAGGCGGTCGCGCGCTACACGAGCGAGTTCTTCGCCGGCGCGGACGCCAACAACCTGATCCTGCAGATGCGCACCTGGGAGTCGAACGACGTCGGCAACACCGCGCCGTTCAAGGGCGACACGCAGGCGGCGCTGCGCTCGATCCGGGTGCCGGTGCTCTACATGCCGTCGGCGACCGACCTGTACTTCCCGGTGGAGGACGCGCGCTACGAGGCGCAGTCCATCCCGCACTGCACGCTGCTGCCGATCCCCTCGCTGTGGGGCCATCCGGCGGGAGCCGGCGCCAGCCCGGCCGACGCCGTGTTCCTGAACCGGCACATCGCGTCCTTCATGAAGGACGGCCAGGGCCAGCAGGGGTCGCTGTGACCTGACCTCCGGCGGGTGATCCGCATCCGGCCGACCGGACCCGGCAGGGACCGGGCATGGACCGCCTGTCCGTCACGGGCGGTGGCGCCCCGATCGCCGTGCCCGCGGGCGCCGGCATCCCGAACCAGCCAGGCCTGAGGAGGCGGCATGCAGACCCGGCACGTTCCCGCGATCGACCGGCGCTACTGGTTCGGCATCGCCTTCGCCAGCATCTTCGGCACCAACCTCGGCGACTTCTACGTCCACGAGAGCGGCCTCGGGCTCGGGCTCGGCCTGCTGGTGCTCGTCCTGCTGTTCGCGGCCACCTACCGGATCGAGGCGGGGGACCCGACGGCGCACGAGGCCTACTACTGGCTGGCGATCATCGTCATCCGCACCGGGGCGACCAACATCGCCGACTACCTGGCGTTCCGCGTTCGCGTCCCGGCCCCGCTGCTCGTGTCCGGGCTGGCGGCGGCGATCGCGGTCCCGGCGTGGCTCGGCGCGAGGCGGCGGCCGCCCGCCGGGCCGGATCCGGCCAGTCCGGCGCTGGCGCGGACGAACCTGCCCTACTGGGGGGCCATGCTCGCCGCGGGCGTGTTCGGGACCGTGGTCGGCGACATCTGCTCGCATCGTCTCGGCGAGGGTCCGGCCTCGATCGTCCTGGAGTCTGCGCTCGCGGTCCTGCTCGCCGTCGCGGGGCCGCGCGTCGCCGCCGGCGTGGCGGCATACTGGTGCGCGGTGGCCCTCGCGCGCACCGCGGGCACCTGCCTGGGCGACTGGTTCGCCGGGAACAGGATCCTGCATCTCGGCCTGCCGTTGTCGACCCTGCTCACCGGGACCGCGTTCGTCACGATCCTGCTGGTCTGGCGCGGCGGCCGCCGGGGTGCACGCGCCGGCGCCTGAGACGGTGGGCTGCAGGCTGCCTCATTGCGAGTCGGTTTGGGTGTGCGCGGTGCCGGCGGCGACGCTGTCGAGGGCGGCCGGGACGAACGGCGGCGCCTTGTCGATCGGGGGCGTCGCGACCGGGGTGGCGGATTGCTGCCAGCCGCCGCCCAGCGCGGTGTAGAGGGTGACGACGTCGTCGGCGAGCGACATCTCGATCTGGTCCAGGCTCTGCCGGGCGCTGGTCAGGGTCTGCTCGGCGTCGAGCACGGTGATGAAGTCCGACAGCCCGTTCTGGTAGCTGTTCTGCGACAGCTGGAACGATCGCTCGGCCGACCTCACGGTGTCCGTCAGCCTGTCCCGGGCGTCGCGGTCGTTGCGGTACGACGCGAGCGCGTTCTCCACCTCGCGCAGGCCGTTCAGCACCGTGCTGCGGTAGCTCAGCACCGCCGCCTTCTGCTGCGCGCGGGCGAGCCGCAGGCTGGAGGTCAGCCGGCCGCCCTGGAAGATCGGCAGGGAGGCGCTGGGCCCGACCGAATAGAACCGGCTGGCCCAGCTGGTCAGGTAGCTGGCGTCGATCGCGCGTATGCCGAGGCTGCCGGTGAGCGACACGTCCGGATAGAAGCTGGCGACGGCGACGCCGATGTTGGCGGTGGCGGCGTGAAGGTTGGCTTCCGCCTCGCGTATGTCGGGGCGGCGTCGCGCCAGGGTGGACGGGATGCCGATGCCGACCACGTCCGGGGTGCGCGGCAGCGGCGCCGGCGGCGACAGCAGCGCGTCCAGGGCGCCCGGCGCCTGGCCGGTCAGCACGCTGAGCTGGTTCTCGGCCTGCTGGATCTGCGTCGCGTAGACCGGAAGCTGGCGCTGGTAGTTGTAGAGCGCGGTCTGCGCCTGGTCGACGTCGAGCTCGGTGGCGAGCCCGCCGACCTGGCGCCGGCGCGTCAGGGTGAGCGTGGACGACCCGGCGCGGATGTTGGCCTGCTGGGTGGCGTAGAGCGCCTGGGCGCCGCGCAGCTGCACGTAGGCCTGGCCGACCTGGCTTTCCAGCATCACCAGGGAGTCGTTGGCGGCCTCGGCCTGCGCCTCGGTGGTGGCGCGCGCCTGCTCGACCGAGCGGCGCACCCGGCCGAACAGGTCGAGCTCCCAGGACGCGTTCAGCCCGTACTGGAACAGGTCGATCGGCTGCTCGGCCTCGTTGAGGGCGGAATCGATGCCCTGGCCGACCGCGGCGGACTGGCCGCCGAGCAGGCCCGACCGGCCGGCCAGCAGGCTCGACGAGTTGTCGATCCCCTGCGACTGGAGGATGCCGCGCAGGCCGAGCTGCTCGCGGTTGTAGCTGGCGGTGCCGCTCAGGGTGGGCAGGCCGGCGGCGCGCGCGGTGACCACGTTCTCCCGCGCCTCGACCACGCGCAGCAGCGCCTGCTGCAGGTCCAGGTTGCCGGCGATCGCCCGGCGGATGAGATCCGTCAGCACCGGGTCGTCGAAGCCGTTCCACCAGGCGGGGTCCGGGTTGCTGGCCTGGCTGACCGGGTTGAAGCTGATCTTGCGCGCCGACGGGTCGTTCCAGTTGGCCGCCACCGGCGGGTGGAACGGCTTGAAGTCCGGCCCGACCGTGCAGCCGGCCAGGGCGAGCAGGCCGGCGCCTGCCGCCGTGCTCATCAGCAGGCGCATCGTTCAGTGTTCCCCGCCGCTCGGTCCGGACGTCGGGCTCGAGCAGGGCATCGCACAACGGGCCAGCCCGCCGGGAACGATCGCGTGCTTCGCCGGGACCAGGTTCATCGCCGTGCTGATGCTGGGAAACGGCGTGGTCAGCAAGAGGAAACCCGGCCGGGCCGGCGGCGCGGCGCGCCTGCTGCCTCGGCTGCGGCGACGTGGAGCCGCCCGGGTCGACGCGGTGCTCATGCCGGACCTCGATCGCCCATGGACCTGCGGCGCATACATACGTCCCAGAACGTATGTCAACCCGGAGACGAGCCGGTTGCAGGCGGGGCCGCGTCCCGTTCCGGGGCCGGCGGCACCCAGGCCTGGCGCAGGGCGTCGATGAAGGCCCTGATCGCGACCACGCCCTCGCCGATCGGGAACTCGTCCGGCGAGCGCAGCCAGCGCATGAACGAGCCGTGCACCACGACCTGCAGCACCTGGGCGGCCGCCTCCGGCTGCCAGACCGATCCCGGCGCCGGCGGCGGGATCACCGCGCTGAAGGTGTGCCGCAGCTCGTCGAAGAACGACCGGGTGATCGCCGCCTGCCGATCCAGCGCCGGCGCCATCTCGTCCACGTAGTCGCAGCGCAGCAGCATGACGGTGAGCCGCATCCGTGCCAGCTCGTCGGACTGGATGCGCTCGAACGCCTCGACGATGCTGGTTTCCAGCGCCTGCATGGCCTCCAGGGCGTTGCCGGCCCGCGGCACGCTCGACCTGAGCGCCGCCCGCATCTGCTCGTACGGCTGCCTGGCCCGGTTCTCGACCGCGATGAACAGCTCGACCTTGTCGGCGAAGTGCCAGTACACCGCGCCGCGCGTGACGCCGGCCGCGCGCGCGATCTCCTCCAGGGAGGCGCGGGACACGCCGCGCCGGTAGAACACCTGCTCGGCGGCGTCGACGATCCGCTCGCGCGTCCGCTCCGCGTGCTCCTTGGTTTGTCTCGCCAACGGCTTCCCTTCGCACAGCCCGTGCAGCGGCGATCCGCCGTCGGTGCACCGCGGATCCGGCGCTCCGTGCCCGCTTCACGTAGAACGGGACATGCAGGCTGTCCAAGCGGATCGGCAGGAGCGCCCCGCACGGGACGTCCCGGACCGGCGCCCCCGCGGCGGCGTCTCCGGGCGTAGCGCTGCGATACAGTTCCTCACGGATCACGAGAACCGGGCTGTCCATCTATGCAAGCACGGCGATCACGTTTGGCGGCGGACATGGCGCCGCCACGGTCGCGCCTTCGTTTGGGCGCCTTCGGAGCCCATCTGATCCATACGGTGCATGAGCCCAAGGAGTTCGATGATGCGTAGATCCTTCATGATCGCTGCCACGGCGCTGGGACTGGCCGGAGCGACCCTCGCGGCGACACAGCCGGCAGAAGCCTATGGCGGCAACGGCTACCGCGGCGGTTACGGGTATCACGGCGGCTACGGCTACCGCGGCGGTTACGGCTATCGCGGCGGTTACGGCTATCGCGGCGGCTATGGCTATCGCGGGTTCGGGTTCGGCGGCCTGGGCGTCGGGCTGCTGGCCGGTGCCGCGATCGGCGCGGCGGTCGCAGCGCCGTACGGCTATGGCTACGGCTACCCCGCCTACCGTTACCCGGTGGCGCCGTATCCGGTCTACGGCTACCCCGCCGGCGTGGTGTATGCCGCCCCGACCTACGGAGCCTACGGCTACTGAGATCCCGCACCCGGTTGCTGCTGCCGCTGAAAATCACGACGGTGCAGCAACCGGAGCGGCATCCGGATCTTCTGACCTCGTTCATCCTGGGACGGTGCGGTCATGGATTCGAGATTCTGGCTTTGGCTGACGACGGCCGTCATGTTGATTGGCGGCCTGGCGATCCTGCTGGTCGGGAAACGACGCACTCCGAACGAGGAGCTGCAAACGGTCATGCACGGCATCGTGCCGATCATCGCCGCCTCTTCCTACTTCGCCATGGCGATCGGCCAGGGCGCGATCACGCTGCCGATCAGCGCAGCCGCCGGAGAGACCGCGACTCGCGTGTTCTACTACGCGCGCTACATCGACTGGACCTTCACCACGCCGCTGCTGCTGGCGACGCTGGCCATCACCGCGATGCACTCGGGGCCGAAGCGGCCGGGCATCATCGTCGGCGTCATCCTCGCCGACCTGATCATGATCGCCACCGCCCTGTTCTTCGGCTTGTCGGTGGTCGCGTGGATCAAGTGGACCTGGTTCGTCATCTCCTGCGTCGCCTTCCTCGGCGTCTACTACGTCATCTGGGTGTCGCAGGTGGAGGCCAACCGCCTCGAGCGCGACGACGTGCGGAGCAACTACCGCCGTGACGCCGCCACCCTGTCGGTGCTGTGGCTGCTCTACCCGGTCATCCTGTTCTTCGCTCCCGACGGGCTCGGCGTGTTCGGCGACACGTTCAGCGTGTTCTGCATCGCGGTGCTCGACGTGGTGTCCAAGGTCGCCTACGGCCTGATGTCCACCATGTCCGACACCAAGATGGTTGATCGCGACTTGGCCGCGACGCGGACCACCACCGCCACCACGCGCATGGCGGCGTGACGTGATGCCGGGAGGAAGCCTCCCGGCCATGTCGTCCTCCACCGCCTCGCCGGTCGCCTTCCGCCCGGTCCACCTGAACCCGGTCCTGGTCGCAGGACCGGTTTTGGCGTTGTTGACGCTGCTGCCGCCGGGGCAGCGCACCGTCGCGACCCTGGTCGCGATCATCGGCCTCGGCGTCCCGCACGGGGCGCTGGACGGCGAACTCGCCCGCGCGGCCCTGCGTCCCCGCTTCGGCCCGGCATGGTTCGGCGTGTTCGCCCTGCCCTACCTGGGCCTGTCGGCCTTGGTCCTGCTGGCCTGGTATCTCGCCCCGATCCCCACTTTGGCCGCCTTCCTGGCCGCCTCGGTCTGGCATTTCGGCGTCGAGGAGACCGGATCCGCCGATCCGGTGTCGGTGGTCGCCGCTGGCGGGGCACCGGTCGCGCTCGCGGTGCTGGCGCATCCCGCCACCACCGCCGCCATCTTCGCCACCGTGTCGCGAACCGCCCTGAGCCGGCCACCGGACTGGCTGTGGGTGGCGTCGCTGTTGTGGCTGGTTCCCGCGGCCGTGCGGGTCAACCGGCTGGTCCGCACCGGCGACGCCGCCCTGCTGGCGACCGCGCTGCTCGCCGCGACGGCGATCCTGCTGCCGCCGCTCACCTCGTTTGCCATCTACTTCGTGTGCGTGCACGCGCCGGCGCACACCCGGGCGCTGATCCGCGACCGCGGCCACGGCGCCCGGATCGTCGACGAGGCCAGCGCGATCCGGCTCGCCCTGCCCGTGACCGTCCTGACGCTGCTGCTGGGCGCGGCACTCTGGCCGTTCTATCCCGGCGCCACGTCGGACAGGCTGCTCTGCCTGACGATCCAGGGACTGGCGGCCCTGACCCTGCCGCACCTGCTGTTCGAGGTCTGGCTCAGCCGCTGCGCGCCGCCGCGACGAAGGCACGGATCAGCGCCGGCTGCTTGACGCCCGGCGCGTCCTCGACCCCGGACGACACGTCCACCGCCGGCGCCCCGCTCTGCCGGATCGCCTCGGAAACGTTGCCCGGGGTGAGGCCGCCCGCCAGCAGCCACGGCGCCGGCGCCGCCCAGCCGCTGGCGATCGACCAGTCGAACCGGACCCCGTTGCCGCCCGGGCGGTCCGCGCCCGCCGGCGGCCTGGCCTCGATCACCAGCCCGTCGAGACCGG
>CAXUEL010000118.1:0-10549 GCA_964249915.1 uncultured Acetobacteraceae bacterium
GCTGCTGGTGCCGCGGGCCGGGGAGCGGATCGCCGACCTGTGCGCGGCCCCGGGCGGCAAGACGGCGCAGCTCACCGCCGCCGGCGCCCGCGTGGTGGCGGTCGAGCGCGACGAGCGCCGCCTGTCCCGGCTGCAGCGCAACCTCCTCCGGCTGCGGCTCGACGTCGACATGGTCAAGGCCGACGCCACCGCATGGAACCCGCCGGCGCCGCTCGACGCGGTGCTGCTCGACGCGCCGTGCAGCGCCACCGGAACCGTCCGGCGCCATCCGGACGTGCTCCGGCTCAAGCGCGCGTCCGACATCGCCCCGCTGGTCGAGGCCCAGGACCGGCTGATCGCGGCGGCGGCACGCATGCTGCGTCCCGGCGGCAGGATGGTCTACGCGGTCTGCTCGCTGCAGCCGGAGGAAGGTCCGCTCCGGGCCGAGTCGGCGATCCGGCTGGGGCTGCGTCCCGATCCCTTCACCGCCGAGGAGCTGGCGGCGCTGCCGGAGGCGCGCACCGCCGAGGGCTGGCTGCGCACCCACCCGGGGCTGTGGCCGGAGCTCGGCGGCATGGACGGCTTCTTCGCCGCCCGGTTCGTGCGTGCCTGATGCGACGCCCCGCCGTCTTGCGCCCGGCTCGTCACTTGCTGCTACAAACCTGTCATGTCCGTCACATCCTCCTCCAGACCGGTCGTGGTCGCACCCAGCCTGCTCGCGGCGGATTTCGGCAGGACGGCCGAGGAGGTGGCGGCGGTCGAGGCGGCCGGCGCCGACTGGCTGCATCTGGATGTCATGGACGGCCATTTCGTGCCCAACCTGTCGTTCGGGGCGCAGATGATCAAGGCGCTCCGGCCACGGTCGCGCCTCCCGTTCGACGTCCACCTGATGATCGCGCCGGTCGACCCGTTCCTCGCCGCCTTCGCCGAGGCGGGTGCCGAGCACATCCACCTGCACATCGAGGCAGGGCCGCACACCCACCGCTCCTTGCAGCTGGTGCGCTCCCTCGGCGCGAAGGCCGGGATCGCGCTCAACCCGGCGACGCCGGCGGCGGCGGTCTCCGCGGTGATGGACGTGGCCGACCTGATCCTGGTGATGACGGTCAACCCCGGCTTCGGCGGGCAGGGCTTCCTCCTTAGCCAGCTGGACAAGATCGGCCAGCTGCGCCGCATGGCCGACGCGACCGGGCGGCAGATCCCGATCATCGTCGACGGCGGCATCGACCCGCGCACCGCAGCGCTCAGCGTCGCCGCCGGCGCCGACACCCTGGTCGCCGGCACCTCGGTGTTCGGCCAGCCGGACTACGCGGCGGCGATCGCGGCACTCCGTGCGGCTGCGGGCGAGGGTCCACGCGGTTCCGACGCCGGTCCCGATGCGGCCTGAGGGCGGGAGCGGGACCGGCTGCTGATGGCGGTGCGAGACTGGACCCGCGACGCCCGCCTGTCCCTTGCCCGGCTGCCGGGCCTCGGCGGCGGACGCATCCCCGAAGCGCCCTCGGCGTCGATCCGCGACCTGTGGCCAGGCGATACCGGACGCGGCGCGCGTCTGATGAAGGGCGAGCTGGTGTTCTCCGGCGCGGGCGGCCCGCTCCGGCCGGTGCGGGGCGACGCGCAGCCGGCGCAGCCCGGCGGCCTGTGGGGCGACCCGGCCCTGCCGCCGCTGCTCCGGGCGCACGCGCACGGCTTCACCTGGCTGCGCGACCTGCGGGCGCTCGGCACCGATGCCGGCCGCCTGCGCGCCCGCGCCCTGGTGTCGGACTGGCTGGGCCGGCCGCCGATCGATCCCGCCGCCCGCACGCCGCCGGTGGTGGCGAGCCGGATCACCGCCTGGCTGTCGCACTACGACTTCTTCGCCGCCACCGCCGACGACGCGTTCCGGCAGCGGCTGATGGCGCGCCTGATGACGGACGCCCGCACCCTGGCCGCCAGCATCCCGACGGCGCAGCACGACCACCGCGCCCTGACCTGCCTCAAGGGGCTGCTGGCGGCAGCGGTGGCGCTGCCGGAGCAGGCCGGCTTCCTGACCCGGGCGATGCGCCACATCGGGCCGGAGATCGGCCGCCAGGTGCTGGCCGACGGCAGCCATGCCGAGCGCAGCCCGGGTGCGCAGTTCAACGCCCTGCGCGAGCTGGCGGAGATCAGGGCGCTGATGCAGTCGGGACAGATCGGGCCACCGCTGGCGCTGGCGGCGGCACTCGACCGGATGAGCCCGGTGCTGCGCGCGATGCGCCACGGCGACGGGGGCTTGGCTTTGTTCAACGGCAGCCACGAGGAGAACCCGGTGCTGGTCGACCTGGTGCTGAGCCAGGCGACGCGCGGCCGGGTGATCGCCGCCGCCATGCCGGAGGGCGGGTTCGTCCGCATCCTGTCCGGACGCAGCCTGCTGCTGGTCGACGTCGGACCGCCGCCGCCGCCCGGCTTCGACGCGACCGCACACGCCGGCACCCTGTCGTTCGAGATGTCGGCCGGGCGCGAGCGGCTAATCAGCAACTGCGGCACCGGCATGCTGCCAGCCTGGCGCGACGCGCTGCGCGCCACCGCGGCGCACTCCACCCTGTCGATCGCCGACACCAGCTCGTCCGAGTTCCGCGCCGGCACCGTGTCGCGACGCCCGGCCCACGTCACCCTGGACCACCGGCAGGCCAGCGGCGCGCACTGGCTCGACCTCAGCCATGACGGCTACGTGCCGGGCTTCGGCGCGGTGCACCACCGGCGCATCTACATCGCCGACGGCGGCGAGGACGTGCGCGGCGAGGACTCCCTGGTCGGCCGGCCGAACCGCTTCGCCTTGCGCTTCCACCTGCATCCGTCGGTAAAGGCGCTCCGCGAGGGCGACGAGCCCGGAGCGGCCGAGGAGGGGGGTGCCGTGCTGCTGACGCTGCCGTCCGGCAACGCGTGGCGATTCCGGGTCGACAGCGGCCGGCTGTCGGTCGAGGAAAGCATCTACCTCGGCGGCGACGTCCCGCGCCGCAGCCTGCAGATCGTGATCACCGTCCTGCCGCAGACGGTTGCGGAGACGGATGCCGCGGACGCGACCCCGGCGGACGACCCGCCGCCGGCGAAGGCGATCCGGTGGGCGCTGATCCGCGCCGACTCCTGACGCACCGGCGGCGCCGGCCGGTGAAGATCCTCGAGGTCACCAACGTCGACTTCTCGCTGCGGCACTTCCTGCTGCCGCTGATGCGTGGCCTGCGCGCGCGCGGGCACGACGTGGTCGGCGTGTGCGCCGAGGGGCCGCTGCTGCGCGACGTGCGCGCCGAAGGGTTCCGCGTCGAGGCGCTGCCCCTGGCGCGCAGCCTGTCGCCGCTGGCGCAGGCGCTGGCCTTCCTGTCGCTGGTCCGGCTGATCCGGCGGGAACGGCCGGACCTGCTGCACGCGCACATGCCGATCAGCGGGGTGCTGGCGCGGCTGGCCGCGTGGACCTGCGGCGTGCGGCTGGTCGCCTACACCTGCCACGGGTACCTGTTCAACCAGCCGGGCCCGCTGCCCCGCCGGCTGGCGTCGCTGCTGCTGGAATGGATCGCCGGCCGCGTCACCGACCGCTACTTCACCGTGTCCGACGAGGAGGCGGCCGACGCCAGGCGCCTGCGGATCCACCGCGGCGCGATCGGCATCGGCAACGGCCGGTCCCCCGCCGCCTTCCACCCCGATCCGCTGCGTCGCGCGCAGGTCCGGGCCTCGCTCGGCACGCCCGAGAACCGCGTGGTGGTGATCGTCGTGTCGCGTCTGGTGCGGCACAAGGGCCATCCGGAGCTGCTGGCGGCGATGGCGCAGGTGCCGGAGGCCGAGCTGTGGGTGGTGGGCGACCGGCTTGCCTCCGACCACGGGGAAACGCTCGACAGGGCGTTCGAGGCTGCCGCCCGGCCGGACGCGCTGGGTCCGCGCCTGCGTCGGCTCGGCTACCGCGCGGACGTCCCCGCGCTGCTCGCCGCCGCCGACATCTTCGCCCTGCCAAGCCACTTCGAGGGGCTGCCGATGTCGGTGATCGAGGCCATGCTGTGCGGCCTGCCGGTGGTCGCGACCGCCATACGCGGCCCGCGCGAGCAGGTGCTGGACGGCGAGACCGGCCTGCTGGTGCCGCCCCGGGCGGTGGACGCGCTGGGCATGGCGCTATGCCGTCTCGCCACCGACGCCACGCTTCGCCACCGGCTCGGCCGGGCAGGACGGGAGCGGGCGCTCGCGCGCTACGACGAGGCCCGGGTGGTGTCGCGCACCATCGAGCTGCTCGGGGCGTGAGCCGCTACGATCCTGGGGCGCCGCCGATCGACTCGGCATGAACCGGCGCATCCGGCCGCGTGATCGCCCAGTAGGTCGCATCGATCCGGTCGCCGCCGAGATCCAGCAGCGCGAAGCCGTGGGTGTAGGCACCGTCCACCACGTCGAGCCTCACCGGCGTCGACACCGCCGGCGGGTCGAGCAGGCCCGGCAGCGGCGTATCCTGGTCGGGCGCGGCCTCGACCGGGATGGCGCCGTAGCCGATGTTGCGTCCTGCGTTGACGCCGCGATACGGCGCATAGAGCCGCAGCCGGTGCTCGTGGCCCCAGAACCAGCCGTCGATCCGCCCTGCCCGCGACAGCCGGTCGTGGCTGGCCATGAGGTTGGGATTGACCGGATCATGCCGGCCCGGCGGACCGATCTGGGCGAAGGCGGAAAACGGCTGGTGATGGGTCAGGAACACCGTGCGACCCTCGAACCCGCGCAGCTTGTCGGCATGCCAGAGCTCCTCGGCCGGATCCAGCGCGGTCAGCGCGTCCGCCTCGTCGAATGGGTCGCGGTCGTTGAGGCCGGTGTCGGCAGCCAGCACCTGCCAGCTCCGGTCCGGGCTGCGCAGGCAGAAATAGCTCGCCGGCTGCCCGATCCGGCCTAGCAGCCCGTAGTAGCCCTGGCCGCCGCTGTAGACGTCGTGGTTGCCGCACAAGCTGAACAGCGGCGTGTCCGGCAGCACCGCGCGCAGCGGCTGGAGGAAGTTGCACCCGCATTCCTCCGCGGTGCCGGCGTAGTAGATGTCGCCCAGGTGGATGACCGCATCGGGCTGCTGTCGTGCCAGCAGGCCGGCGACCGCGCGCGCTTCGTGGGTGCCGGTTCCCCAGTCGGACAGCAGGGCGATCCGCATCCGGGGCCGTGGTGCCTCCAGCACGAAATCGTCCAGCCCGGCATAGCGGACATACGGGATGGAACGCGGCTGGCCGCCCGGCCCGAGGTCCAGGGCATAGTCCAGCAGCGTCTCGGCCCAGAGCGGGTCGCACTGGGAGAAGTCCAGCCTGTCGTGCAGCGCCTGTTGCCGGTCGCGGTCGCCGGCGACGACGGCGCGCAGCAGCTCCAACCCGAGTTCGGCACAGTCCATCGCCGGGACCGGCAGTCCGTGCGTCGGCGCGTAGGCCGCCGTCGGACCTGCTCGCGCCGCCTTGGCGACGACGGACGCGGCCAGCGCCAGCGGATGCCGCGACGGCTCGGCGCCGGTGACGAGCCGCCGGCGTGCCACCGACGCGGCGGCGGATTGCAGCACCGACAGGATCGGGCTGCGTGCGGTCGGAAAGCGGTCGGACATGGCCGAGACTAGCCAGCCGGACCGGCCGGGGACCCGTGGCGTTTCGATGACAGCCCGAACGGCGCGACCGGGTGCCGGCGGTTCAGGCCGGCACCTCCTCCGACACCCCGCGCCACAGGTCGATTCCGCCTTCGGTCGCATGCCGGTCGATCGCCGACAGCTCCTCGGCCGAGAGCTGGAGGTTGCCCAGCGCGTCGAGCGAGTCGTCCATCTGGCTGACGTTGCGGGCGCCGATCAGCGCCGAGGTCACGCGCGGATCGCGCAGCACCCAGGCGATCGCCATCTGCGCCAGGCTCTGCCCGCGCGCCTGCGCGATCTCGTTCAGGCCACGCACCCGGTGGAGGTTGTCCTCCGACAGCAGCGTCTGGCTGAACGACCGCCCCTTGGCCGCGCGCGCGTCCTCCGGCACGCCGTGGAGGTACTTGGTGGTGAGCAGCCCCTGGGCGAGCGGCGAGAAGGCGATGCAGCCGGTGCCCAGGCTGTCCAGGGTGTCCAGCAGCCCGGTCTCGACCCAGCGGTTCAGCATGGAATAGGAGGGCTGGTGGATCAGCAGCGGAACGCCTTCGCCGCGCAGGATCTCCGCCGCCTGGCGCGTGCGCTCCGGACCGTATGAGGAGATGCCGACATAGAGCGCCTTGCCCTGGCGGACCAGCTGCACCAGCGCGCCCATGGTCTCCTCCAGCGGCACGTCGAGGCTGGGGCGGTGCGAATAGAAGATGTCGACGTAGTCCAGGCCCATGCGTCGCAGGCTCTGGTCGGCGGACGCGAGCAGGTACTTGCGCGAGCCGCCGGAGCCGTAGGGCCCCGGCCACATGTCCCAGCCGGCCTTGGAAGAGATCACCAGCTCGTCGCGGTGGTGCGCGAAGTCCTTAGCCAGGATGTGGCCGAAGTTCTCCTCCGCCGAGCCGAACGGCGGGCCGTAGTTGTTGGCCAGGTCGAAATGGGTGACGCCGCGGTCGAACGCGCGACGGATCACCGCGCGCCCGGTCTCGAACACGTCGACGCCGCCGAAATTGTGCCACAGCCCGAGCGAGATCGGCGGCAGCATCAGGCCGGATCGGCCGCAGCGTCGGAAGGAGGCGGTCTCGTAGCGGTTGGCGGCGGGCTGATAGGTCATGCGATTGGTCCGGATCGATGCGGGAAGGGAAGCGCCGGCCTTGCGGGGCCGCCGGGTTTGTCGGTAGCTGCAACGCAGGCAGTCGGGGATCGTCGCATGACGCAGCAGGAGCTGATCGACTGGGCGCTGCGGAACGGATGGCAGATGATGGCGGGCATGCCCAGCCTGACCAAGCCGTCCCGCCCGAACGAGGCGATCGTGCGCATGGTGCTCAAGGCCACCGTGGTCAACCTCGAGGTCAAGAAGCCGGCGGGCAAATGGGAGAAGGTGGCGGGAGCCGCCTACGGCACGGTCGTCGCCGATCCGGACGGCCTGCCGCAGGGGCTGGGCTTCGAGACCATCCCCAGCTTCTCCACCCTGATGCGCGAGAACAAGGACCGGCAGGTGTTCGCCGGCTTCAACAAGGGTCGCTGAAGGCCCGCCTTCGCGACCGCTCATCCGATCGTGACGCGATCGGGCCGCAGCCTTCGTCGGGGCGGCCGTGTTCGCTCCCGACGCATCGGAGGGAACGGAACGATGAGCATCCTGTCGGCACTCGGCCTGGGATCGGAGCGCAAGGTCCGCTACGCGATGGTGGCGCTGGGCGACATCACGCAGGAAGCGATGCTGCCGGGGGTGGCGCATACCGGCAACTCGGTGGTGACCGCCCTCGTCACCGGGGATGCGGAAAAGGCGAGGATCGTCGGCGAAGCGTATGGCGTCGCCGCCCGCTACGGCTACGACCGGTTCGAGGAGATGCTGCGCTCAGGCACGGTGGATGCGATCTACCTCGCGACGCCGAACTGGCGCCATGCGGAGTTCGCGGTGCCGGCCCTGCTGGCCGGGATCCACGTGCTGGTGGAAAAGCCGCTGGAGGTGTCCACCGCGCTGTGCCAGCAGATCCTGGACGCGCAGAAGGCGTCGGGCGCCAAGCTGATGGTGGCGTACCGGCTGCACTTCGAGCCGGCGACGCTGTCGCTGATCGACACGATCCGGGCGGGCGAGCTGGGCGAGCTGGTGTCGTTCAGCTCCTGCTTCGCGCAGATGGTCGATCCGGAAAACCACCGTGCCGGCAACGGGATCGAGGCGGGGCCGGTGTTCGACATGGGACCGTATCCGGTGAACGCCGCGCGCGCCGTGTTCGGCGACGAGCCGACCGAGGTGGTCTCGGCGGTCGGCACGCGTCATCCGGAAGCCGGGTTCTCCGGCGACTTCGACGACACCGTGGCGGTGACGCTGCGGTTCCCGGGCAACCGGATCGCGCAGTTCGTGGTCAGCTACCAGGCCAACACGATCGACAGCTACGTGGTGCTCGGCACCAAGGGCAGCGTGCAGGTGAACCCCGGCTACATGTTCGGCATGTCGCTGGAGCAGTCGACGGTGATCGGCGAGAAGAAGTCGCACCGGAGCTTCAAGAACACCGACCAGTTCGGGGGCGAGCTGAAGTACTTCTCCGACTGCATCCTGCACGATCGCGATCCGGAGCCCGATGGCGAGGAAGGCTATGCCGACGTGCGGGTGCTGGAAGGGATCGTGCGGGCGCTGCGAAGCGGCCGGTCGGAGACGCTGGCGCCGTTCACGCGCGGCAGGCGGATCGACACGGCGAACGTGCAGACGCTGGCGGCGAAGCGGACGCCGGAGCTGGTGAACGCGTCGAACCCGGGCCGGGACAAGGAGAAGGGGCCGAAGAACTAGGGCCTTGGCCAGGCGGCTCCGCTGGTGAATGGTGCTATCACCATGTGCAAGCGTGGCCCAGCTCAATGCACCGGGCGAACGGGGAGGAAGGCAGCATGAAGGTCGACAGCGTTCTGGGGACGATCGGCGGGACGCCGCACATCCGGGTCCGGCGGCTGTTTCCCGACTCCGAGGTGTGGATCAAGTCGGAGCGCAGCAGCCCTGGCGGCTCGATCAAGGACCGGATCGCGCTGGCGATGATCGAGGCGGCGGAGGAGAGCGGGGAGCTGAAGCCGGGCGGGACCATCATCGAGCCGACCTCGGGCAACACCGGCATCGGGTTGGCGATGGTCGCGGCCGTGAAGGGCTACCGGCTGGTGCTGGTGATGCCGGAGTCGATGTCGGTCGAGCGGCGCCGGCTGATGCAGGCCTATGGCGCCACCTTCGAGCTGACGCCCAGGGCGGGCGGCATGAAGGCGGCGATCGAGCGGGCGCAGGGGCTGGTGGCCGACACCGCCGGCGCCTGGATGCCGCAGCAGTTCGAGAACCCGGCCAACATCGACGTGCACCTGCGCACCACGGTGCAGGAGATCCTGGCCGACTTCCCCGACGGGGTCGACGCGTTGATCACCGGGGTAGGCACCGGGGGGCACATCACCGCCTGCGGGCAGGTGCTGAAGCAGCGCTTCCCCAAGCTCCAGGTGTTCGCGGTCGAGCCGGCGGCTTCGCCGGTGATCTCGGGCGGCGCGCCGGCACCGCATCCGATCCAGGGCATCGGCGCCGGGTTCGTGCCGGCGAACCTGCACCGCGAGGTGCTGGACGGGGTGATCCAGGTGGAGGCTGAGGCGGCGCGCGAATGGGCGCGTCGGTCGGCACGGGAAGAAGGGCTGCTGGTCGGCATCTCGTCCGGCGCGACGCTGGCCGCGATCGCGGCCAAGCTGCCGGAACTGGAGCCGGGGGCGGTGGTGCTGGGCTTCAACTACGACACCGGCGAGCGCTACCTGTCGGTGCCGGAGTTCCTGCCGGGCTGACGCGGCAGGCGACGCGCCAGGGCCTGGATCAGGCCCTGGCACCGCCCTGGCACAGGTCCATGACGGACACGATGCACTCCCGATCCCGCCGGTCGACAGAGCCTCGGGTGGTTCAGGATCGCACCGGCGGCTCGCCGACCGGGAACGCCGATGACCGCCGCGGTCGGAGCGCAGGAGGCTCTGCGGGGCGCATCACCAGACGGGTCACGCCGGCCGCAGGCTGACGATGAACGACAGGGTGCGGGTGTCCGGGGTGTGCCAGACGACGCCCGGCCGGAACGTCGCCCCGGGCGTGATGCGGTAGCGCCCGTCGGCTGGCAAGGGAATGTCGAGCGTGCCCTGCGCGACGATCCGGTAGGTGGCCGGGGCGCCATGCTCGACCGCGACCGTCACCTTGGTTGCCGGCAGGGGCAGGTCGACGCTGCTGAGATGAAGGATTGCGCCGCGTCCGTGCGTCACCACCAGCCCGCTGCGGCCAAGCCAGGAGCGGTCGCCGGATTCGAGCCAGGTTTCGCCGGATAGCGTGGCGTAGCGCAGCGTGTCGGCGGGCGGGACCCGGAACACGGCGACGCCGCCCGCGTCGCGTTCGGCCCAGCCGAGTCCCCGCAGCCCGGCCAGCAGCGCCGGCGCCGTGCCGGGCCCGGCGATCACCGCGCTGGCGCCTGCGCGGGCGACATGGGCGGTCAGGCCGTTGGCGAAGTCGCCGCCGGGCTCCTCGTGCATCAGGTGCTGCACGAACGGCAGCCGCGCGTCCGGGTAAGGGACGAAGCTCAGGTAGCCACCGGTCTGCCGGAACCGCATCCCGGACTGCCACTGCCACTGCATCGCCGGGGTGGCGCCGCCGTCCTGGCCGGACAGGTAGGGCAGCACCAGCACCGTGGGATCGCGGCCGAGCGCTGCCTCGATCCGGTCCGGCTGGAAGAACGGCAGCAGCGGCATCGCGGTCCAACCGATCGCCGACGGCGCCGGCGCAGGTGGAACTCAGGGGCAAGAGCCTGCTGCTCGTCGAGGACAGCATGATGATCGCCCTCGATGCCCAGATGATGCTTCAGAACTGCGGCGCCGAGGTCGAGATCGCGGCGACGACGAGCGATGCCCGGCGCGCGATCAAGCTCAACGCGTTCGACGCCGCAATCTTGGACGTGAACCTTTACATCGAAACGAGCTTCGCCGTCGCCGAGGACCTGCTGGTGCCCGGCCGCTTCGTCCGCGAGGTGGAGC
>CAXUEL010000119.1:0-292 GCA_964249915.1 uncultured Acetobacteraceae bacterium
GGCCAGGAGGGCGGCGACGAGGAGCAGCAGGGCGACCGCGACCCGCTCGGGCGGCACCTGGCGGCTGGCCATGCCGGCATGGACGACGGCGACGAGACCCACCTGCCGGACCAGGCGGCGCCCGCGCCCGCGCGCGCGCTAGCGCCCGCGCGGCGCCCGCGCGCCCACGGAAAGATGGCGGAACGTTCCATGATATTTTACCATGACGCATCGCGCCCGGGTCCTGCCGGCGCGAGCGGAGCCGCCCCCCCCCGGCCCGGCGGCCCCCCCGCGTGGCCCCGCCACAAGCGCC
>CAXUEL010000119.1:302-10496 GCA_964249915.1 uncultured Acetobacteraceae bacterium
ATCGAGCAGGAGCTGCGCCGGCGCGACAGCGACCGCACCCGGCCGCCGCCGGAACTCGACTACCTCGACCGGCTGCTGAAGCCGTTCTGACCGCGCCGGGTCGCCACGCGGCGCGCTACCAGATCTGCACCCGGTCCTTCGGCGCGAGGTAGAGCGAGTCGCCCGGCTCGACGTTCCAGGCCTTGTACCAGCCGTCGATGTTGTGCACCGGCATGTCGACCCGGGCGAACGGCGGCGAGTGCGGATCGGTGACCAGCAGCATCTTCGCCCGGTCCGGCCGCACCTTCTGCCGCCACACCTGGGCCCAGCCGAGGAACACGCGCTGGTCGCCGGTCAGCCCGTCGACCACCGGCGCCACGCCCCCGTGCAGCGAGGCGTGGTAGGCGTCCAGCGCCAGGGTCAGGCCGCCCAGGTCGGCGATGTTCTCGCCCATGGTCAGGCGGCCGTTCACGTGCAGGCCGGGGAACGGCGACAGCGCGTCGAACTGCGCGCCGAGCCGGTCGGCGCGCACGCCGAACCGCTGGGCATCGCCCGCGGTCCACCAGTCGTGCAGACGCCCCTTCTCGTCGAACTTGCGCCCCTGGTCGTCGAAGCTGTGCGTCATCTCGTGGCCGATGACGCCGCCGATCGCGCCGTAGTTGATCGCCGGATCCGCGTCCTTGTTGAAGAACGGCGGCTGCAGGATCGCGGCCGGAAACACCACCTCGTCGAACGGCGGCGCGTTGTAGGCGTTCACCGTCTGCGGCGTCATGTCCCATTCGGTGCGGTCGACCGGATGGCCGAGATGCCCGACCTGATAGGCCCACTCGAAGGCGATCGCGCGCCGGGCGTTGCCGTACAGGTCGTCCGGCCGCACCACGAGCCCCGAATAGTCGCGCCACTTGTCCGGATAGCCGATCAGGATCAGCTGGTTGTCGAGCTTCCTGAGCGCTGCCTGCCGGGTCGCCTCGTCCATCCACGGGTTGTGCTGCAGCCGCACCCGGAACGCCGCCTTCAGCTCGGCGGTCAGCCCGGCCATCGCCGCCTTCTCCTCCGGCGGGAAGTAGCGCGCGACGTAGGCCTTGCCGATCGCCATGCCCATAGCGCCACCGGTGGCCGCGACCGCGCGCTTCCAGCGCACCTCCAGCTCCGGCTGGCCGGACAGCGTCCTGCCGTGGAACCCGAACGACGCGTCGACGAACGGCCGGGACAGGTCGTCGGCGGCGTTGTCGGCCAGGTGGAACGCCAGCCAGGCGCGCAGGGTGGGAAGATCGGTGTCGCCGGCGATCGCCGCCTCGGCCAGCACCGCCGACTTCTCCGCCAGCACCACGGCGTCGGCATGGCCCAGGTCGGCATGGGCCAGGAACGTCGCCCAGTCGAACTGCGGCGCCTCCTGTTCCAGCTCGGCCACCGGCAGGGGGTTGTAGGTGCGGTCCGGATCCCGCCGGTCGGCGCGCGCCCACTGCACCTGCGCCAGCCGGCTCTCCAACGCCACCACCGCCTGCGCCTGCCGGTCCGCGTCGGGCCAGTCGATCATGTGCAGCAGCTGCGTCACGTAGGCCTGGTATGCGACCTTCTTGTCGGCGAATTTCGGCTGGAGGTAGTAGTCGCGGGCGGGCAGGCCGAGCCCGGCCTGGCCGAGCGCGATCGAGTAGCGGGTCGGGTCCCTGGCATCCGGCTGCACGCCGAGGTTGAACAGCGAGGTGCCGTAGCCATGCTGTGCGTCGCCGAGCAGGGCCGCGAACGCCGTGCGGTCGCCGATCCCCTCGACCGCGTCGAGGTCGGCCCGCATCGGCTGCACGCCGCGCGCCTCCACCGTCGCCTCGTCCATGAACGCGGCGTAGAACGCTCCCAGCTTCTGTTCGGTCGTGACGGGGTTCTTCGACGGGTTGGCCGAGAGCGAGGTCAGGATGTCCTGCACCCGGGTCCGCGACAGGTCGGCCAGGATGTTGAATGCGCCCCAGGAAGTATGGTCGCCCGGGATCACCATGCTCGTCACCGCGGCGCCGTCGGCGTAGCCGAAGAAGTCGTCTCCCGGCTTCACGCCCGCGTCGCGCCCGGCCAGGTTGAAGCCCCAAGGCGCGAACGCCCGGCCCGGCGTCGCTCCTGTTGGCGCCGGGACCTTGGGAGGCGCCACCGGCTGCGCCCGCGCACCGGCCGCCAGCAGGCAGAGGCTCGTCGCCGTCAGCAGCAGCAGGCGGCGACGCATCCTGTACATGGTCCGCCCTTCCCCCGATCCCACGTTCCGCCGCCTTTCCGCCGTTGCGACGGCACAGCAGGACGGCACGCGAGACCGCGTCAAGGCGTCGCGACCAGCGCCTCGCCCGGCACCGCGACCGCCACCGCCGGCCGTTCCCGCGCCACCCGCTCGAACTTCCGACCGCGCCTGCGCATCGCCGCGAACGCCAGCCGCGCGGCGCCGCGCGACACCCGGCCGCGCGGGGTGAAGCCGATGGTCTTGAACATCATGCCCATCGCCCGCTCGATGTGCCTGCGCTGGTAGTAGCCCATCGCCCGCGACATGTACGCCGCGATGCAGCGCTGGTGGTCGTAGGCGATGCCGTCCGGCTCGTTGGTGCAGTGGTAGGCGTAGGCGAGCTCGTCGTCCTCGCTTTCCGTCACCCGGCCGAGCGCGATCCGGGTGCGCGCCACCAGGCCCAGGCGCTCGCGCTTCAGGTAGCGGTGCATGTGGTCGTAGAACAGCTTGAAATGGCGGTACTCGTCGGCGGCGATCTGCTTGGAGATGGTCTTCAGCACCGGCTCGTCGGTCGCGTCGGCGAGTGCGGTGTAGAAGCTCGAGGTGCCGGTCTCGACCATGCAGCGCGCGATCAGCTCGCCGGTCCGCGAGCCGCGCACCGACGCGTCCACCTCGATCGGGATGTGGTACGAGGAGCGGTAGCGCTCGAACGCGGCGGGATAGTTCCAGGACGGGTCGGCCAGCATCGCCCACTGCCCGAGCGCGTCGCCGTGCTGCACCTCCTCGACCGCCCAGTTGTCGGCGGCGCGCTGGAAGTCCGGGTCGTCGGTGAACACGTTGTTCAGGTAGGCCGCGTAGTCGACGCCGTTGCGCTCCACCACCGAGGCCGCCTTCACCAGGCGCAGCACGTCCGCGTCCACGCGCCCCGGCTCGAACCGGTCCCACGCCACGTCCTCGATCCGCCAATGCTTCATCGACCTGCTGCCTTTCCGGCGTCGCCCGCCATCCATATGCCACCGGTCGGCGCCGCACCGGAAGGCCGCCTCCCAAGCGCCGCGACGGGCCGGCGATTGTGCACCGCAGCGTGACTCCGCCGCCGGGCGGATGCAAACATCCCGCCTGGTGGCATCCGCGCCTCGGGCCGGAGCACACGACACGCTCTGCGAGCCGTGCCGGACAGCGATCCGCTCGATCCTGCTCCGCCCGACGCAGGACACACGGCCAGGGAGCCCGCTCGGCATGAACATCCACGAATACCAGGCCAAGACCCTGCTGAAGGGCTACGGCCTGCCGGTGCTGGACGGCCGCGTCGCGCGCTCGCCGGAGGAGGCCTTGACCGCCGCGCGCTCCCTGCCCGGCCCGGTCTACGTGGTGAAGTCGCAGATCCACGCCGGCGGCCGCGGCGCCGGCCGCTTCGCCGGCGACCCCAACGGCAAGGGCGGCGTGCGCCTGGTGCGCAGCCCGGCCGAGGCCGAGGAGGCCGCCACCGCCATGCTCGGCCACGTGCTGGTCACCAAGCAGACCGGCCCCGCCGGCAAGCAGGTCAACCGCCTCTACATCGAGGCCGGCTGCGACATCAGCAGCGAGCTGTACCTGTCCATGCTGACCGATCGCGAGAGCGGCCGCATCGCCCTGATCGCATCCCGCGAAGGCGGCATGGAGATCGAGGAGGTCGCGCACGCCAGCCCGGAGAAGATCCTCAACGCCACCGTCGATCCGGCACTGGGCTATTCCGACTACATCGCCCGCGACCTCGCCGCCGGCCTCGGGCTCACCGGAAAGTCGATCGCCCACTTCGCCAAGGTGGTGCGCTCCATCTACACCGCCTTCGTCGCCCTGGACGCCGCCTCGATCGAGATCAACCCGCTGGTGCTGACCGGTGCCGGCACGCTGGTGGCGCTCGACGCCAAGATGACCTTCGACGACAACGCCCTGTTCCGCCATCCAGAGCTCGAGGACCTGCGCGACGAAAGCGAGGAGGATCCCAAGGAGCTGGAGGCCGCCCGCCACGGCCTGAGCTACATCGCGCTGGACGGCTCGATCGGCTGCATGGTCAACGGCGCCGGCCTCGCCATGGCCACCATGGACATCATCAAGCTGGAGGGCGCCTCGCCCGCCAACTTCCTCGACGTCGGCGGCGGCGCCACCAAGGAGCGCGTGGTCGCGGCGTTCAAGATCCTGCTGTCGGACAAGAACGTCGAGGGCATCCTGGTCAACATCTTCGGCGGCATCATGCGCTGCGACATCATCGCCACCGCGGTGATCGAGGCGTCGCGCGAGGTGCAGCTGAACGTGCCGCTGGTGGTACGGCTCGAAGGCACCAACGTCGAGCTTGGCCAGAAGCTGATCGACGAGTCGGGGCTGCCGATCATCAACGCCGACAACCTGTCCGACGCCGCGCGCAAGATCGTCGCCGCCGTCAAGGACGCGGGCGCCGCCAGATCCACCAACCAGGGGAGCAAGAGCTGATGTCGGTCCTGGTCGACGGGAACACCAAGGTCATCACCCAGGGCTTCACCGGCTCCCAGGGCACCTTCCACGCCGAGCAGGCGATCGCCTACGGCACCAGGATGGTCGGCGGCGTGACCCCGGGCAAGGGCGGCTCCACCCATCTCGACCTGCCGGTGTTCGACACCGTGGGCGAGGCGCGCGAGCGCACCGGCGCCACCGCCTCGGTGATCTACGTGCCGCCGCCGTTCGCGGCGGACTCGATCCTGGAAGCCATCGCCGCCGAGATGCCGCTGATCGTGTGCATCACCGAGGGCATCCCGGTGCTGGACATGGTCCGGGTCAAGGCGGCGCTGCGGAACAGCCCGAGCATCCTGATCGGCCCGAACTGTCCGGGCATCATCACGCCGGAGGAATGCAAGATCGGCATCATGCCGGGCCACATCCACCGCAAGGGCAAGGTCGGCATCGTGTCCCGCTCCGGCACCCTGACCTACGAGGCGGTGGCGCAGACCACCGCGGTGGGCCTGGGCCAGAGCACCTGCGTCGGCATCGGCGGCGACCCGGTGAAGGGGCTCGACTTCATCGAGGTGCTGGAGATGTTCCTGCACGATCCGGAAACCGAGTCGATCGTGATGATCGGCGAGATCGGCGGCGCGTCCGAGATCAACGCCGCCCACTTCCTGCGCGACAACGCGGTCAAGAAGCCGACCGTCGGCTTCATCGCCGGCGCCACCGCTCCGCCCGGCCGCCGCATGGGTCACGCTGGCGCCGTCATCACCGGCGGCAACGACACCGCGGCCGCGAAGATCGACGCCATGCGGTCCGCCGGCATCCACGTCGCGTCGAGCCCCTCCCTGCTCGGCGAGACCATGATCAACGCGCTCAAGGGCTGACAACGGACCTGGCCGGACGCCGCCATGATGCTGGCGCGTCCGACCGGGATCAGTTCGGCACTGGTTCGTGGTGGATGATCGCCAGCACGATCCCCGCCAGGGCCAGGGCGAAGAGCAGCGCGAGAATGGTGCCGGAGATCCAGGCCGCCGGTCGCGACACCCCACCCGCCTTCAGGATCGCGGCGTCCGACAGCTGTCCGTCTCGATGCAGCGACCCCAGCCTGCGGAAGGCCCGCTGCAGCGCCACGTGTCGTGCGGTCACGGCCAGTGCCATGCTGAACGGCAGCCCGAGGCCGCTGATGGAAACGATGGAGACGTAGTTCAGCGCGCCTGCCAGCGCCAGGACCGCGACGACGGTCCAGGCCAGTCCGTGCAGCCTGCGATAGAAAAACCAGACCGGCCCGAAGAAGAAGGCGGACCAGCACATCCCGGCACCGCGCAACGTCAGCCAGGCGCCCGTCCGCCGCGCCACCGCCTGCGCCCGCATCCGGTCGTAGTCCTTCAGGAACGGCGCCGGGTTGGGCGCAAAGTAGAGCGACAGCTCGTGACGCCGGGCATCCACGTCCGGGTCGGTCAGGAAAGGGTCCGGGGTCCGGGCCATCGAGTGAACTCCGCGAACGCCGGGCGTCCGGATGTCGAGTCTGCGCGTGCCGGCGGAACCCTTCATCCTCCTGCCAGGAACGTTGCGTGTCCAGTTCGATCCATGCCTGGCAGCTGCCTCCCGGTTCCCCCCCGGCACGGCCTGTGGCACACCGGATACCGACCCGAGAGACGGGTCGCAGGGGAGCTTGCCGCCATGCCCGACGGTGCCATCGATCGCCCGGTCTCGATGCCTGGTCCACGCCCGGCACCTGCCCTGCGCCACGACTGGACCACCGCCGAGGTCCGCGCCCTGATGGCGCTGCCCTTCCCCGAGCTGATGTTCCGCGCCCAGTCCGCCCACCGCGCCCACTTCGACCCCTGCGCGGTGCAGATCTCGACTCTGCTCTCGATCAAGACCGGCGGCTGCCCGGAGGACTGCGCCTACTGCCCGCAGAGCGCCGCCCTCGACGCGCCGATCAAGGCCACCCGCCTGATGGCGGTCGACGCCGTGCTCGCGGAGGCCCGCGCTGCCAGGAACGCTGGCGCCAGCCGCTTCTGCATGGGCGCCGCCTGGCGCTCTCCGAAGGACCATGACCTCGACACCGTCTGCGCCATGGTCGAGGGCGTGAGGGCGCTGGGGATGGAATCCTGCGTCACGCTGGGCATGCTCGACGCCCCGCAGGCGGCGCGGCTGCGCAACGCCGGCCTCGACTACTACAACCACAACCTCGACACCTCGCCCGAGTACTACGGCGCCGTCATCACCACCCGCACCTACCAGGACCGCCTCGACACCCTGGCCCACGTGCGCGACGCCGGCATCGCCGTGTGCTGCGGCGGCATCGTCGGCATGGGCGAGACCGCCGACGACCAGGCCGGCCTCCTCGCCATCCTCGCCTCGCTGCCGAGGCACCCCGAAAGCGTGCCGATCAACATGCTGGTCCGCGTCGCGGGCACCCCGCTCGCCGACGCCGACGCGGTCGACCCGATCGACTTCGTCCGCGTGATCGCGTGCGCCCGCATCACCATGCCGGCAAGCCACGTCCGCCTGTCCGCCGGCCGCGAGGGCATGACCGACGAGACCCAGGCGCTCTGCTTCCTCGCCGGCGCCAACTCGATCTTCTACGGCGAGAAGCTGCTCACCACGCCGAACCCGAGCGAAAATCGCGACATGCAGCTGCTCGCCCGCCTCGGCATGCGCCCGGTCTGACAGGTCCCGTCCCGGTGCCACCGGAGCCTGCGCCATGAGCGAGACCGCCGGGCTGCAGTCCCCGCACCTGAGCGACCCGGAGCAGAAGCAGGCCGCCGCGGTCGCCGCGGTGCCGCCACTCGTGATCCACGAGGTGGTGCGCGAGCAGGGCGAGCGGGAACTGGAGCGCTCGGTCGGCGGCCTCGCCTGGTCCGGCCTCGGCGCCGGCCTGTCGATCGGCTTCTCCCTGGTCATGCAGGCGACTCTGCAGGCCGGGCTGCCCGACGCGCATTGGAGCCGGCTGGTGGACAGCTTCGGCTACAGCCTGGGCTTCCTGATCGTGGTGCTGGGCCAGCAGCAGTTGTTCACCGAGACCACCCTGACCGCGCTGATCCCCGCCCTGACCAGCCGCTCGGCCGCGTCGCTGGTCGGCACGATGCGCGTTTGGAGCGTGGTGCTGGCCGCCAACCTGCTCGGCACCTGGATCTTCGGCGCCATCGTCGCCCTCCCCGGGCTGTTCCCGCCCGATACCGCTGCCGCCATGCAGAGCCTGTCGGCAGACACCATGGCGCACACGTTCGTCCATACGGCCATCACCGCGGTCGCCGCCGGCTGGCTGATCGGGCTGATGATCTGGCTGATCCCCGGCGCCGGCCCGGCACGGCCGCTGATCATCGTCGTGCTGACCTACGCGGTGTCGCTGTGCCACTTCCCGCACGTGATCGCGGGCTCGGCGGAGGCGGCGTTCGGGGTGGTCTCCGGCCATGCCGGCCTGGCGGACTACCTGCTCCGGTTCTTCCTGCCGACCCTGCTCGGCAACGTCGTGGGCGGCATCGCCATGGTGGCGCTGCTGAACCACGCGCAGATCGCCGACCAGCTGAACCGGCCGGACGCGCCGGCCGGCTGAACCGCCGGAGCAGGTGGACAAGCCGCCGCCTCCGGGGCGACCCTGTCCCGGGGCCGCGCCGGCCGGACGCATGGCCTGACACGACGATGCAGCCGCCGCCCCGGCTGCGGCAACGAAAGGCGACCGATCTTGGACCAGTTCGCGACCTATCCCAGCCTGCGCGACCGGCGCGTGCTCGTCACCGGGGGTGCTTCGGGCATCGGCGCCTCCATCGTCCGCCACTTCGCCGAGCAGGGCGCGCATGTCGGCTTCCTCGACCGCGACGAGGAGGCCGCCGCGAAGAGGCTTGCCGCCCTGCCCGACGGCGCGCCCGTCCGATTCGCCGCCTGCGACCTGCGCGACATCCCGGCCCTCCGCACGGCCATCGACGCGCTCCGCGACCAGCTCGGCGGCCCGTTCACGGTCCTGGTCAACAACGCCGCACGCGACGACCGACACGCCATCGACGACGTGACGCCCGAGTACTGGGACGACCGCATGGCCACCAACCTGCGCCACCAGTTCTTCTGCGTGCAGGCGCTCAAGGCCGAGATGATCGCGGCCGGCGGCGGCTCGATCGTCAACATGAGCTCCAACAGCTTCCTGCTGGCGTCCGGCGGCATGCCGGCCTACACCGCGGCCAAGTCGGCGGTGATCGGCCTGACCCGCGGCCTCGCCCGCGACCTCGGGCCGCACCACATACGCGCCAACATCGTTTATCCCGGCTGGATCATCACCCAGCGGCAGCTCGACCTGTGGATGACCGACGAGGCGGAAGCCAGGCGCGCCAGCGGCCAGTGCATCCCGGACCGGCTGTACGAGCCCGACGTCGCCCGCATGGTGCTGTGGCTCGCCGCCGACGACAGCCGCATGGTCACCGCGCGCGAGTTCGTGGTGGACGGAGGATGGTTCTGACCGGCTGCGCGTCGTCAGCCGCGGACGGGCTGCCGTCCGCGATGCCGTAGCAGCCGGCCCAGCGCCATGCCGGGCAGCTCCACCGTCACGTGCATCGCCGTCGCCACCGCGACCACCGCGGCCAGCAGCGCCGACCGGTACGACAGGTGCGCCGACAGCGTAGCGGACTGGATCAGCGCTCAGCCCAGCACGCTGTGCGTCATGTAGACCGGGTAGCTGATTTCTGCCGGGCTGGCAGTGCGGCGGCGCGCCGGCAGCGAGCGTGCTGGGCGGCCTGCTGTACGGCTTCTCGCCGTTCGAGGCCGGGCAGCTGCAGGGCCACCTGAACCTCGACCTGTCCGCGCCGGTGCCGCTGGCCTGCCTGCTCGTGGTCGCGCGCGCACAGCGGCGCATCGGACCGAGGTCGTTCGTCCCAGCGCTCGCACTCGCGCTGCTGGCGGAGTTCGGCCTGTCCGCCGAAGTGTTCGCCAGCTTCTGCTGCCTCGGCTCCGCCGCCTGGCTGCTGTTCGTGCTGCTGTCCCGGCCGCCGGCGCGCCCGGTGCTGCTTCGCGTCGGGGCGGAAGGGCTGTCTGCGCTGGCAGTCGTGGCGGTTGCCGCGTCGCCCTGGCTGCTGCGCATGGCGGCCGGCGCCCCTCGCATCCCGGGCTTCGTCAACCCGCCCTGGTTCTACTCCACCGACCTGCTCAACCTCCCGGTGCCGACCCGGCTCACCCTGCTCGGCGGGCGGCTGTTCGCGTCCGTGTCCGCGCGGTTCGACGGCAACCTGTCGGAACAGGGCGGCTATCTGGGGCTGCCGCTGCTGCTCATCCTCGGCCTGCTGGCACGCGAGCGCGGCCGCGAGCGCCCGGTGCTGGCCCTGCTGCTGCTGATCGCCGGCCTGGTCGTGGCCAGCCTGGGGCCGTCGCTGCACGCCGGCAGCTGGAACAGCCGGCTGCCGCTGCCCTGGTGGGTCGGGCTGCACCTGCCGCTGCTCAAGGGGCGCTGCCGGCGCGGTTCTCGTCCTACGTCATGCTGGCGTCGGCAGTCGCCGCAGCCTGCTGGCAGGGAGCGGCGACCACCGCGCGCGGCCGCAGGCAGCGGCTCGCCGCGCTGTGCGTCGCCG